>WRJN01000086.1 GCA_009778605.1 Oscillospiraceae bacterium | reverse complement strand
AGCGGGTCTGTCGAAGGGTCTGTAAGGTTTGTGGGTTGACCTGTAGTCGGCTGACCTGTTGTGGGTTGCCCTGTATTAGGTTGACCTGTAGTCGGGAAATCTACGTTGGGGCGCAACCCCCAAGTGCCGTCATTCTTAGGTTGTGCGCGTAATGTCATCGAACCATCGCCTGTAACGTCCCAAAGCAGACCTTCGTCGTTTTGGTTCGGGGGAGCGGTTGTCCCGCCGCCACCGCTGCCTTTAGTAGCAGACAGGTTAGTCCACGCTGCAAACATTCTTGTACCGGTGCCGATGTGCAACGTACCTTTGGGCACAACTTCATTGCCTGGAGCGTCAACGAGGGAGGAAATATCAAGAAAACCACCCTTATTCGCTAGCAAAGCGGGAATATGTTCTTTTGTCAAGCCGATGTTGCTGATTTTAAGAACGTGGTCATTATGAGGTGCGGGTCTGTTGCCTACTCGCGTGATATTCGGGTTTTCGGGGTCTGTGCCGAATGTCAAGCTGTACGAGTCGTTAATAATCCACTCCAACGTGTCCTCAACTGCTGACGAGGTCGGAACGGGGACAGCAATGCTAATCAGCAGGCTGACAACTAACAGCAGCGAAACCACCTTTCTAAAGTTTCGTGTTTTCATTTAAGTAAATCCTCCTTAAAAATAAACTCTTTGATTTTCAAAACACGGCACAGTGTACCATGTTATGTATTCATAATTATTATACACCTTGTCGCGCCACCTTGTCAATAGGAAATGTAAAATTATTTTTATAAAACTATGCAACGAAAAAAAGGAAAGTCTAAAGACTTTCCTTTAATTTACAAGCCAACTCGCTCGCGGCGTCAAAATCGCTTTGCAGGAGGTTCATGTCAATTTCGTCCAATGCTTTGCGGATAGCGGAAGGCAGACTCAATTGAGCCGCGTCGGACAGGGCGTCGTTCGCGCTGCGTCCGTCAAACATCTCACACGATGACACTATTACGGTCAAGTACACGGTTAGGCGGTGCTTGTTTGCTTCCGTGATTTCCGTGTTTTCGTCGTCGGCTCCATCATTGCCGCTGTATTCTTTGAGCAATTCTGTCAAGCGAATCATCATGGCGGGCGTTCTCGCGTGAATGGTGGACGCGTCGCGGACGTTACCCGCCGCCTCAAGTGTTGCCGCCTCTTTAGAGAGATGCTCCTCACCGATAGTTGACAGAACCGCTTTCATTCCGTGTGCCGAAACGGTAAAATTCTTGTAGTCTTTATGGCGCGGCTCGGCTTCGGCGAGAAACTCCTTGAACACAGTCACGGCGTTCCCTGCGTCACGTATGAAATATTTCTTGATTTCGGCAATGTCAATCACCGATTGTTCCTTTGAAATGGCGGGCAACTCGGGCGTTTCGTGAATGTTGATAAACTTAAACATCAACTCGCGCAACGCTTTTGAGCAGATGGGTTTGGTAATAAATTCATCAAACCCGTTCTCCAAAAAGAATTCTCTCTGCCCGTGAATAGCGTTAGCCGTGAGGGCAACAATGGGCTTGGAATAGCCCGATTTGCGTAGTTTCTCGGTCGCAGCAATACCGTCAATATCGGGCATCATGTGGTCCATAAAGATGATGTCGTACTCCCCTTCGTCCTCCACGCGCGCAAACGCTTCTTTCGCGCTCGTAGCGGTCTCCACCGTCACGCCGTAGGGGTTGAGAAAACCTTTCGCGACAAGCAGATTGCTGTGTATATCGTCCACAACCAAAACCCGTGCATGAGGCATGGTTTCGCTTGGTTTGCTCTCTTTCGTACTCGCAATTGCATTCATAGGCGGAGCGGACATTCTCGCGCCGCTGATTAACGCCAACCGCTTCAATTTGCCCGACGCTTCCGCGCCGCTCATCTTGTCTGATTTGATTTTCTGCGGGATTCTCACCGTGAATGTTGAGCCTCTGCCCGGTTCGCTGTCTAATTCAATCGTGCCGCCCATGGTGATGACTAACTTTTTGGTAATTCCCATGCCTAAACCTGTCCCCTCAATGCCGTTATTGGCTTTGGAGTTGAATCGGGTGAAATTCTCGAAACATTGTTTAGCTTGGGACTTGTCCATTCCCTGCCCTGTATCGCTTACAACGATGACTAAGAAAGCGTCGGCGTCAATAACCCTGCCGTAGGGGCATTCCACCGCCACGCTGAGGTTCACCTCTCCTTTGTCTGTATACTTGAATGCGTTGGAGAGTATGTTGTTAAGGACTTGTTTGATTTTCAACTCATCGCCTAATAATTCACAGGGCGAATTTTCGTCAAATTCGATATTAAACTTGATGGGCTTATCTTCAAACCGCATATAATTCAGGCGGGCAGACTCACCAATCACTGTCGGGACGGTGTATACATTTTCGCTCAGCTCCATTTTTCCCGCTTCAATTTTAGATATATCGAGTATGTCGTTGACTAACGCAAGCAACAGCTCGCCCGCGTCGCGGATTTGCCCGAACGCCTCGATAGTGTCGGGAAGGTTGGATGGCTTGTTCATTTCGATTTCTGATATACCGAGGATTATGTTCATGGGGGTACGGATTTCGTGACTCATCGCCGCCAAGAACGCGCTCTTTGCTTCGTTGGCGTTATCCGCTTCGGCGTGTCGCTTCATCATAGTTTCGAGTTGCGTGATGTCCTGAACAAGTTCCACGTATCCCATTTTTTCGCCGTCAGTGTCCAAAATCGCGCTGCATTCCACTCTGTACGAGAAGTTGTTCTCGCTGAAATAACTGCCGGGCTCTCCGCGTTCAAACCGTGCCACTGCACAGTTGTCGGAATTGCATATGCTGCGCCCCCACGTTGAGCATTTCATGCCCACTGCGTCGCATTGTTTGATGCCAAGAAGTGATTCCACCGCTTTGTTAATAAATGTCCATTTGAGTTCCGTGTCAACCACGGTAATGGGCATGGGGATTGCGTCAAGAATGGCGCGGTAGCGGTGAAATACTTTGCGCGCGTCCTCAAACTCGGTGCTTAGTCTGCTCATGATGTCCTGCCGCTCTATGGAGTTGGCAATCATCAGCCCCACAGACGCCAATAACCCGATTTCTTCTTCGCTATAGATGTATTCGTTCGTACAATGCTCAATCGTGAACAATCCCCAAAACTCCCCCATCAAGAACAACGGAATTGCCGTCCCTGATATGACTTCGTTGTGGTTAAGTTCCCCAAAAAACTCCCTACATTCGTCCGGCAGGTCGATGACGTTGCCGTAATGGGCTTTGTTGTGTAAAAACACGCGCTGTGACGCTTCAAACATATCCTGTTTCAGCTCGTAGCGGTCATTCACGCGTACAAAGTTATCGCCGTCACGTTCGTCCCACGCGTAGGTACGGAACAGCGTGTACTCACGGCGGTCGGCGCGCCATATGTAGACGCGGTTTGCGCGTGTGCAGTCGCCGACGTAACCCATGCACTCCCACAAGGATTCGTCGAATGTTTTTTCGCCTTTCACGGACAACAGTGCCTCGGCGATTTTGTTGACTGTCAGCGGTAGATTGCCAATCATGCAGTTATTTCCTTTGCTACAAATTTTTGAGAAATCGCTTAACTTATATCGGGAAACGTACGATATGTATTATACAAGGTAATAGTAATAAACAAGAGAGGAGTCGTTTATGAAAACAACAAGCTCTGCTTATGCGCCGCCGATGAATTATGCCGCTGTCGCAGAGGCGGTCAAAGCAGAAACCACCGTAACAGACACGGACAATAAGAAAGAATCGGACACCAATCTGTTTATAAAGCAAGACCTCATCGCGTATAATCTTGCCAAGAAAGACGAGTTGGAGAAATCTTCCCCGCAAGCTAAAGCACAGTCGGGGCTGAAAGACAACTCCGGGCGGTTGTCGGCGCGTTTGTCCTCCGCGCAGACACAGTTTGATGTGCGGTGGGTGATTGCCGAAGCGTACGGTGAGTTGCTTTCGCTCAACATTGCGGCGTCGGGTAACAATGATGCCGCCAAGCTCGCGCGTGCGTATATTAAAAGGATACAATCGCTTTTGAACAACGCCGACCGAAAGTTGTCGGATTTAGGCGCGGAAGAGCGTATCATGCGCCAACGCGCCGTCGAACAGCAGAAACGCCGGGAACAGCAAATCAAGCAGAATCAAGAGCGTGTCCGCGAACATAATGAGCGCATTCGTGAACTGAGCCGCGAGCTTAACGGCAGGCGTTCCGAACGCCGCAACCGTGAGCGTACGTGGGGTGCGGGGGCGTATCCGTTGCCGTCACGTCTGTTTATCGGTAACGCGCATGGTTTTGAGGTTCCCAATCTTGTTGCGCCGCTCTGCCAAAACATTTTCGACATCACCCCAGTTCAAATCCAAGTCAGCGCACATTACGAGAACGTGGTAAATCAAGTCAGCGATTTCGTTTTTTAACTCGTCTTTGTCTGCGTTTTTGGCGGCAATCACCATCTCGGTGCATTCCTCACCGCATTTTTTAAGTATTTTGTCTAACCCTTTGTCGAAAAGATAACAAGTGTATGAATTGTCCTCGGGTGTGTGTTTACGCTCGAGGGCGATTTGGTATAACTCGGCGATTATGTTTGTTTTATTGTCCATAGTCAGTCGTTCCTTTCATATCAGCTCAAACACTACCTGCAACACGCCTAACAGCATTGTCAGCGCGATAAAGATTGCCACTATTCGATAGATTAGCTTTTTGCGTTCGTCGTAATTGCGTTTTCGTTTTTTCAAAACAGTCCTCCTTCAGGGAATCTCTAAAAACCTTTATTTATCGGCATTATCGGCGTGTTCCGAAGTGTTGTACGTAGTATCGTGTGCCGTCTAAATCATAGCAACTGACGCCGAGAAGTTTATACTTTTCTGAAAGTATATTAGCGCGATGACCGGGAGACTTCATCCAGCTTTCCATCACCGTTTCGGGCGTATACCAGTCTGCACCCTTGCGGGAGTGCCCTCCCCGTGCCATATTCTCGCCGATTGTTGTAAACGCGATTCCCGCTTCTCTAACGGCAGTGTCCCACGTTGTTCCGTCGGGGCGGCGGTGGTCGGATTCAAACCGCAAGGGGATTTCGGTTACGCGAGTTTTAGCAGTTTCCGCAAATCCTGTATCCCACGATACCTCTTTAAGACCGTGTTCGCGCCGCTCAGCATTCACCAATGTGAGAATTTCACGCGCAATCTCGTCCATGTATTCGCCGCCCTCTGCGACAGGGCGCGGCGTGGGTTCGGCAGGCGTCGTGTGGGTAGTGGTGGGCGATGTTGCGGGAGTAGGCGGCGATGTAGATTTTGGAGGCGCAGTCACCTCGGGCTCAGGCGTAGTCGCAAAGTCCCCCGGTGCAGCAGTGCCGCTGTCAGGAAACTCCCAATCGTAAGAACCGTCGGGCTGTGTCGCGTCGTCGGACGATTCGTCGGGCGCGTCGGGTTCGGGCGTTGCGCCTGTATATGTATCCGTGTCGCGCGCATCTTGCGTTATCGGTTCATGAGTGCCTTCGGAATCAGTGAACGCAAGCTCTTCGTGTGGTTCTTGACCCCCAAGCTCCTCCTGCGTCGCACTGCAAGCAGTTATCGCGAGGGTAACCAACAAAACGAGCAACCCTGAAAATATTCGCAACTTCTTCATAGCTATCACTCCTTTGCTCATGCTGTCTGCTACCAATTATATCACCATTATGAAAAAAAATCAATACCTTTCGCAGATTTTGATAAATTTACATGAGCAGGAATAAAAATCCAAAATATTTTTTGATTTTTTTGAATAAAGGGGTTGACAAACGGTTTTTTATGTGATAAAATAGTATATAGTCATGCAGACGGCTTGTCTGTTGTGGTGTTTAGTAAGGGGCGGCATAGCTCAGTTGGCTAGAGCACTCGGTTCATACCCGGGGTGTCGTTGGTTCAAATCCGACTGCCGCTATGCGTGGTCTTCTTTCAGAATATATTGTGCATTATTCTTACTATTGGGCCCGTTGGTCAAGCGGTTAAGATTTCGCCCTTTCACGGCGAAGACAGGGGTTCGATTCCCCTACGGGTCATTGCGTTTTGAATCCTCGCGGAACGGCTTATCAAGCCAGTCCGCGAGGATTCTTTTTAACCTGTTTTTGCGATTTGGTAATTGTTTTTCTAATTATAACCTACTGAACAACCGCCCGTTTTCTCACCATCAAGAGCATCAAAATCAAACAAAGCACACGCACGGCATGAGCGATGTTCAAA
>WRJN01000085.1 GCA_009778605.1 Oscillospiraceae bacterium | reverse complement strand
AGCGAATGTACAGCGTTCACGAAACGGAAAGCGGCGGACGGTTTTACGCCTTTTTCGAGGGTCAACCGACGTTGAGCGAGCGTTCAGTCCTGTACAACACCATTTACGTGGAGAAACGCCTTAAAAAGAAAGACTTCTCGTCGGTCAAAGTCGGTGATGATATTAAAAAAGTCGAGGCAATCGACCCTGCCACAACGATATGGCGACAACTCGGCGAAGCGAATGCGTCTGATATGGACTCAACGCTGATTCAATCACGTCATTTATTAGTTGACGGATTGTTAGAAATTGATTATCGCAGCAATGGAAACGACGATAAAATCGTTATTGTCACTATTGTTTACTATGACGATTTCAAGATTATACGGCATTTCGCACACGAGAAGTTTGAAGGCGATATTGCGTATGACTACTCAGTTTTGCGAAAAGACCTTCCAAAATAAAAGAACTTTTATGAAAACGGTGTAACTATAGCACTTCCGCTTGGCATTGATACTTTAATTTGCGATATATTTTTTTGAAAGACAAGGCGATTTTTGCGCGAATATACGTTTATATTTAAGCAAAAATCAACGCAGTATGTCAGAAAATATATTGTGAATTATGTGTTAATGCCAAGTGGAAGTGCTATAAGGTGGGCGGTTGCGCCGTTTTTTACTTTGAGGAACAAATTATGTTGTTATATATCATTCGCCATGGTGAACCCGATTACGAAAACGATTGCTTAACCGAAAACGGAACAAAACAAGCCGCCGCATTAGCGGAACGGCTGTGTACACACGGATTCCATGAAATTTATTCGTCGCCGTTAGGGCGCGCTGTTCAGACGGCGCAACCCACTTGTGAGCGGTTGGGGTTGCCGTATAAAATTGAGGACTGGATGAGTGAAAGCACGGCATGGAGCGAGTTATCGGTGTCTGACAAGGCAGGCGCGCGACAATGGGCGTTCAGTTGCCAGAATACGCGGTTAATCGAAAAACCCTACACCGTTGAGGACTGGCACACCAATCCTGCGTTCGCGGAGTGTGAGTCGGCAGAGGGCGGATTTCGGCGAATCACCACCGCATCGGACGAGTTCATGGCGCGGTTGGGTTACGTTCGTGAACGCGGGATTTACCGAATCACCGCGCCGAGCGAGAAACGCATCGCAGCGTTTTGCCATCACGGGTTCGGGACTACATGGTTGTCACACCTGTTGTCCATTCCGCCGCATATCTTTTGGGCAGGGTTTGACATTGCCCACTCAAGCGTCACGATTTTGGAGTTTAAGAACACCCCCGACGGCTACACCGCGCCTACGTGCGTCTGCTTGTCGGACGTTTCGCACATCTACAAAGCACAATTACCCCTCAAGGCGGCGATTCACTTTTTTTCATGAAGATTCGCATTACAAAATCTTTCCGCAAAGTTTACAAAATAAACATTGATTTACCGAAAATATACTGTATAATGGTATATATAGTCGATTAACTCTAAAATAGCCTCGCCAAAACAAGCCATTTTTGAAATTAACCGACTATAAGAAGCATTAGAATGATGTAGCCTGATGTTGTAAGATTGAACACTGAAAGCCTGTTGATTTGATGCGAGGAGGTAGAATCATGAAGAAATTGAAAATTTTTTTCGTAGATGACTTGAAGGTGAATCTGCACGTAATGAACGAAGCACTGTCCGAACAATATGCCGTTTTTACCATGTTATCAGTACCTACGTTGTTTCGCACGTTGGAAAAAGTAATACCTGACTTAATTCTTTTAGACACCGAAATGCTCAATATGTGTGGTTTTGACGCAATCAAACTGTTGAAATCTAACGAAAAGTACAAGAACATACCCATTATTTTATACTCAGGCGACACCGAACCCGAAACGCTGTCTCGCGGGTTTGAATTAGGCGCGGTTGATTATATCATCAAGCCGTCGTCTAAATACACGATTCTTAAGCACGTAAACGAGTGCTTGAAAGCCAGTTGAGTACGCAAAAATGCGGCGAGGTTTTCGGAGGTTGACATTTAATAAAAACTGCACCTTGATTAAAAGTGCAGTTTTTATATTTAGGGGGTTCGATTATTGAAAAAAACGACCCGTAACGGACTCGAACCGTCGACCTCTAGCGTGACAGGCTAGCGTTCTAACCAACTGAACTAACGGGCCATAATGTGTTGTGATGGGAGCTATAGGGCTCGAACCTATGACCCCCTGCTTGTAAGGCAGGTGCTCTCCCAGCTGAGCTAAGCTCCCGAAACGCAACAACAATATATATTATACACCGCTCAGACTCATTTGTCAATAGCTTTTTTGCATTTCTACATATTTACTATATTATTACCGATAATTTGCCAAATCGTTGTATATAATGCCGAATATTTTGATTGGCGTTGCATTTTTGCTCAATATATGGTATACTGATTATCGTAGCAACGCAAAGGAGTGAGTATGAGCTTTACTAAAATAATAATATCCACGCCGAATATGACCGAATCGGAGCTTGACCTCCTGACGTCGCGGTTGACCGACTTAGGCGCGGAGGGGTTTGAATTCAGCGGTGACGTGTTTGAGGACATGATTCCCACGCCTGCGCCCGGTCTTGAGCCGGACACGCGCCCCGAGTCGGCACCTGCGGTTACGGTATACGTCCCCGCTAACGAACAGGGCAGGACAGTGGTGAGCATGATTCGCCGATTCGCGGACGCCAACGGGCTTGCACACACCACCGACACTGTCGCCGAGCAGGACTGGGAAAACAACTGGAAACAGCATTTCAAGCCGCTCACAGTGGGCGAACGGCTTGTAATCAAACCGTCGTGGGAGGTATACGACAATCGTGACGGCAGATTGGTTATAGAAATTGACCCTGCCAGTGCGTTCGGGACTGGTCAACACGCCACGACACGAATGTGTTTGGAATTACTCGAAACCTATGTCACACCCGCTGATGATGTTTTGGACGTGGGTTGCGGAAGCGGTATTCTGTCTGCGGCGGCGTTGCTTCTTGGAGCGAAACGCCTCACAGCCGTTGACGTGTGTGAGAATGCAGTACGTATTACCGAAGACACGCTCATGAAAAATGACGTTATAGGGCGCGCTTACCTCGTTAAGTGCGGTAATGCAATCACTGATGAAGAATTTCGACGCTCCGTCGGGTGTTACGATATTGTTGTTGCGAATATCACTGCCGATGTAATCGTTGCTATGTCTGCGTTTTTGCAGGATTTCACGCGTTCGACATTGATTCTGTCGGGGATTATTTCAAACCGCCTGCCCGAAGTGCTGAGCGCAATTGAACCACACTTCAACATAGTCGAGACGCGCACGCGTGAGGACTGGTGCGCGCTTGTTTGTCACAAAATTTCATAATCAAGCATATCATAGTTTAATAAGCGGTATATAATAAGTTTCAAGAAAGGTGTGTTAAATTATGGATATGTTGTTTTTGTTTTTGCTTGTATTTTTCGCCATAGTCGGTGTGTTTAGGGTTCTGGGGATTGTTCACACCTTTGTTGTGAAAGAAATTATCAAGCTAACTAAGAAAGAAGACGTTAAGATATGGATGAAAACCTAAAAAAGATTAGCGGAGTTGTCGAGGGCGTTATTTACAAAAACGCCGAAAACGGATACATCATCTTTGAAATTGACAACGACGGTCATCTGTTGACGGTTGTGGGCAACCTCGGTGATATACTCCCCGGCGAAAAGTTGATTCTAACCGGGGAGTATACCACCAACCCCAAGTATGGCGAACAGTTCAAGGCGGACGTGTGTGAGCGTTCGCGCCCTGACACACCCGAGGAAATTGCCAAATATCTTAGTTCAGGGATTTTTCCCGGAGTGGGCGTCAAAACGGCATTGCAAATCACACAAAAGTTCGGGGAGGATACGTTAGACGTTATCGAAAACACCCCTGAACGGTTGCGCGAAGTCAAAGGGATTACGTTGGATAAAGCGGCATCAATCGGGGCGGCGTTCAGACGACTCTGTGGCGTGAACAATGTGTTGGAATTTCTCGGTAAGTATGGGATTAGCCCCGCCACGTCGGTGGCAGTCTGGAATCGTTATGACACGTCCTCCATCGCGCTCGTGAAAGAGAATCCGTTTCTGTTGTGCGGCGAGGGGATTGAACTGGACTTTCGTGCAGTTGACCGTATTGCGGAGGAATTCGGCAGTTCGCCGTTTGATTTACGGCGCATTAGCGCGGGAATCACGCACGTATTGTACGAGAATGCCCGAAACGGACACACTTGTATGACCGTCGGCGAATTGCAAAGCGAAGTAGTATCGTTATTGGAAATATCGCGTGACGCTTTTGATGCTGCTCTTCAGCAAGGTCGCGACGATAAGTCGTTTATTTGGCATGAATCGGACAAGCTCACGTTTATTTACCTTGCGGTTTATTACAAAGCAGAACAGTATATAGCACGCAAACTCACGCAAATGCTCAAGCTCAATCCCGGGAATAATCGGGACTTTTCTGATGAAATTGCCGCCGTCGAAGAAGAGGAAGGCATTACGTACGAGACACTGCAGAAAGCGGCGATTCAAGCGTGTTTGGAGCATAATCTTTTTATTCTCACGGGCGGACCGGGTACGGGTAAAACGACGACGCTCAATGCGGTAATTCGCTTGCTTAAAAATTCGCGCAAACTGCTGACACTTGCCGCACCTACGGGGCGCGCGGCTAAGCGAATGTCCGAGCTGACGGGTGAACCTGCGAAAACGATTCATCGGTTGTTAGAGGTTGACCCCACTGCCGACAGCAGTCGCGGATTGTCTGTATTCAAGCGCAATGAGATGAATCCGCTTAACGCTGACGTTGTGATTATTGACGAGATGTCCATGGTTGACGCGCTTTTGTTTGAGGCGTTGTTACGTGCGATTGAGCCTGATACAAAGTTGATTATGGCGGGGGACTCGGAGCAGTTACCGTCCGTTGGTGCGGGCAACGTCCTTGCGGATTTGATTGCTTGTGATAAAATCCACGCTGTACGGCTTGTGGAGATTTTTAGGCAAGCCTCTGAGAGCCTAATCGTCACGAATGCACACAAAATCGTGTCGGGGTATATGCCTGTCTTAGACGTGCGCGACAAGGATTTCTTTTTCATGCCCTGCGAGAACGAAAACGGCTACGGCGGCGCGGAGGATATTGCGGCAACCGTGGCAGGGCTTGTCAAGACGCGCCTGCCCGCCGCGTACGGATACGACCCCATTGAGGATATACAAGTGCTTACTCCCACGAAACTCGGGTTCGCGGGAACGCGTGAGCTTAACCGATTGTTGCAAAGCGAAATTAACCCCGCCACGGTTAAAAAACGCGAGGCGAGGTTCGGTGAAGTGATTTTTCGCGACGGCGATAAGGTCATGCAAACCGTCAATGACTACAACGTCGAGTGGAAACGCGGCGGCGAACGCGGTATGGGAATCTACAACGGCGATATTGGCGTGATTACCGGGTTCGACAAAGGCGGAATGTACGTAAATTTCGACGGGCGCGTCGCGCTGATTGAGTCAAAATCGTGGAACAAAATCGAACACGCATACGCCATAACCGTGCATAAAAGCCAAGGGAGCGAATATAAGGCGGTGATTATGCCCATGTCCGAGGCGTCGCGGCGGTTGCTGTACCGCAGTTTGCTGTACACCGGTGTCACGCGCGCGCGGGACTTGCTTATACTCGTTGGGCGTCAGGCGACTATCGCCGAAATGGTGAGCAATGAGTGCGAAACCAACCGCCATTCCTGCTTATGTGAGCTGATTTTAAGAGGAATGTAGAGTTATTTCTTGTAGTGCGCGTCAAGCGGACTGCTTAGCTTTACTAAGAATCGCAGAATTGCTAACGCATCTGCCATTTTGGGGTCTCCATTCCCCGGAGCAGTGATGTTCGCCGCTACACGAGCGTTGGGGTCACCGGTGATTGGCGAGGAGAGCTTGACCAAGAATCTTAGAATCGCAAGTGCGTCTGCCATTTGCGGTGTGTACGCAGCGGAGTTAGTGATGCGTCCGAAGCCGTACATACCGCCTTTGAATCCACACGATTTGCAAGAAAAGCAATGTTTACAAGCACGGCTCGAACAATTTAATTCTCCACACCAATCACAATGCTTGTCTTCATAACAGTCTAATTTTCCACAGTACCAACAGTGATTATCGTCAAAACAATCAACTACATTGCAATTAACGTAGTCACAATACTGATGAACTTTAACGCAAGATAAAAAACCGCATTCTGAACATGGAATAGGGTCAAATCGTGTTTCAACGGTTATGCCGTTTTTTGCCATACTTGATGTAACAATAAAAGTGTATGTTA
>WRJN01000084.1 GCA_009778605.1 Oscillospiraceae bacterium | reverse complement strand
GATTTTAACTAATTCCTGCAATCGCTATCCCGACTTGCGCTCGCTCAACTCCAAGCTGTCGTCATTATACGCGGCACGGCTGTACGGGAGCGTGGGTAGCTTAGGCGATACCCAATTTGTTGAGCTGTCAGTCAAAACGATTGACACGCGCTATGCCCTTGATGGTGAGGACACCATGGGCGAGGGGGTACGCGTCTTGTTGGACTGCCTGTTCGCACCACTCACCGAGAACGGCGCGTTCAAGGAAAACGTCGTGGTGACTGAAAAACAGTCCTGCATAGACCAAATCGAAGCAGAACTCAACGACAAGCGGCTATATGCCATGCGCCAAGCGATTCGATTGCTGTGCAAGGGTGAACCCGCGGCGAACGCCGCTCACGGAACAATTGATGGAATCACGGCTGTCACGCCTGAATCAGCCTATAAAGCATACAAAAACTTGCTCAAAACCGCGCGTGTGGAAATTATCTGCGTAGGGTGTAATGATTTTGTATCAGCGGGCGAAATCCTTCAAAACGAATTTGCTAAGATTATGCGGACTCGCGTGGAGGACTGTTACTCCAAACCCGGCGCGTTGAAAAGCGACGTGCTTGAGTCAACCGAGGTTATGGACGTGAATCAAAGTAAGATGGTGTTGGGGTTAAAATGTGATTCCTCCGACCGTGAAGCGTTGGCGTTCATGACGAAAATATACGGCGGTTCGGCTACGTCTAAACTGTTTGAGAATGTCCGCGAAAAAATGTCGCTGTGTTACTATTGTTGGGCGCGCTTTTATGACAGCAAAAAGCTAATAATGGCAGAGTGTGGCGTAGAAAAAGACAACATTGACAAAGCGAAAGCCGAAATACTCGCACAGCTTGACTGTATGCGTAAAGATGACTTCACCGACACCGAAGTGAATCACGCGCTGTTGTCGCTTGAAAATGACCACAAGCTCATTAACGACAGCCTGTCGGGGATTAAAACGTGGTACTTGTCACACATCTATAACTGCGATATTATCACGCCTGAACAAGCAGTGGCGCGGTACGCCGAGGTGGGAAAATCCCGTGAACGAATCGTCAACGCCGCAAAAAGCGTGAAGTTGGACACGGTATACGTTTTGACAACGAGTGAATCGGAGGTGCAGTCTTGAGTAATGTAATACGCAATGAGCGCGTAAACGAGCAGTACACGCGCATCAAACACAAGAGCGGTTGCACAATCTGCCTTTACCCCATGAAAGGTTTCTCGTCGGCATACGCACTGTTCGGGACAAAGTACGGCAGCGTCGACAGCACGTTCAAAACTAATAACGACGCCGATTACGTGACCGTCCCTGCGGGAATCGCACATTTCTTAGAGCATAAGCTGTTTGAAAATGAGGAGTGTGACGCATTCAAGCTGTATGCCGAAACAGGCGCGAACGCCAACGCCTACACCTCTTTTGACAAGACGGCGTATCTGTTCTTGTGTTCGCAAAACTTCGGTAAGAATCTTGAAATTTTACTGGACTTCGTGCAAAAACCCTATTTCACCGATGAAACCGTTCAAAAAGAACAAGGGATTATTGCACAGGAAATAAAAATGTATGACGATTCACCCGAGTGGCGGGTATTCTTCAACTGCTTAGAAAACGTCTACCAAAATAATCCCGTGCGTATAAATATCGCAGGCACGGTGGACACAATCGCACAGATTGACAAAGACTTGCTGTATCGGTGCTATAACACCTTTTATAACCTCAACAACATGGTGATTTCCATCGCAGGGAATTTCGACCCTGATGAGGCTATGGCAATCTGTGACAGGCTGCTCAAACCTAACGTGGATATAGGGCTGCAAGCGGTCATTCCCGATGAGCCGCGCGAAGTCAAACAGCAGTTTGTACGCGAGAAACTACCGGTGGGGATTCCGTTGTTCCAGATTGGGTTCAAATGCCCGAATGAATTCGCCGCCGATAAGAACAAGAGCGTTTTTTACAACATCATGCTCGAAGTCGCGTTGGGCAAAAGCTCAAAGTTTTATATTGAGGCGTATGAGTCGGGATTGATTAACGACACGTTCAACGTAGGTGTATTCAACGGACGCGGATTCTTCCTGTGCGTTGCCGACGGCGAAGCGCGTGAACCCGAAAAGGTTTACACGGCGATTAAAGCGGAACTAAAGCGGTTACGCAAAGAAGGATTAAGCGAAGAAGATTTCACGCGCATTAAAAAGCAAACGTATGGTGAGCTAATCGGACCGTTGACAAGTGCGGAATCGGTAGCGAGCGCGATGTTGAGTGCCGAGTTTGAAGGATTAGACGATATGTTCGTACCGATTGAAGTTGCCGCAACGGTGACGTTTGAGGACATCACAGCGATACTGAACGAATTTGACGAAGAAAACTCCTGCTTGTCAATTATTGAGAATTAGGAACTGTAGGTCAAGTTATTTTTTGACAGTTCCTTATGAAACAGGCTCTGAACAGATTCTAAAACAGAAAGAGAGAGGTATAATGCCACAAAACACAATTGAATTTCCCAATCTTGACATTTCGTTGACCGTTCCCCGCGTAGCGTTCGAGTTTATGGGAACAGGCGTATACTGGTACGGAATCATTATATGCACAGCGATTGTATTAGGAATCTTATACGCAATCAAATCCGCCCCGAAAGTGGGTCTATTGCCCGACACAATGTTTGACGCGGCTTTCGTAGGCGTGTTGTGCGGTGTATTCGGCGCGCGCGCGTACTACGTCGCATTCAGCGAAACACCCTACACGGTGCAAGAAGCAATATTCGGCTTGCGGGACGGCGGATTGGCCTTTTACGGCGGAGTAATCGGCGCATTCGTCGGGAGCGCGGTGTTCATGAAACTGCGCGGCGTACGATTCGCGCCCGTCACCGATTTAATGGGTGTAGGTTTCCTGTTAGGGTTATCAATCGGGCGTTGGGGTAACTTTTTTAATCAAGAAGCGTTCGGCGCGCCTACCGCCACTAATCTGCCCTGGGGTATGACGGGTGACAACATCATCACCGCCCCGGAAGTCAAAAACTTGATTATGGCAGGCGGAACGCCCGACGCGGTATTAGTCCATCCCTGCTTTTTGTACGAGAGCCTGTGGTGCTTGCTCGGGTTCGCATTGTTACACTTTTACATGAGAAAATGGCAGACGTTCGACGGCGAAATACTCCTGTTATTCATCGTGTGGTACGGTGCGGGGCGCGCGTTCATTGAAAGTCTGCGGTTGGACGCGCTCATGGCGGGCGACATACGCGTTTCGCAGCTTGTCGCGATTGTCAGCGCGGCAACCGCAATGTTGCTCTTCTGCTACTTCAAGTCCTCCAAAAACGCGAAACACGCCTACGTCCGATTCAAAGACTTAGAGGACAGCAAAGCATTAGTCGCGAACCACGCGCACAAAGTCAAGTTAGAACGCGAAAAAGAAAAAGCATTATCACGATTACGCAAGACACAACGCGAACTCAATGACCCGTTTGCCGAAAGTGTGGCAGAATCAAAGCCCATTAAGTCGGATAATACTGCTAAGCCTGAGAAAGCCGAGAAAGCCGAAAAGTCGGAAGAATCACAAGAATCGCAAGACTCCGATACGTCTGACGTTTCGGACGAATCGGACGATGTTCACGAACAAGACGAATCGGACAGCACGGAGGAATCAGACAGTTGCGACGACTCTGCTCCTAAGGAGGATAAGGAATAATGGCGGCAAAAATCTTAGACGGTAACGCATTAGCCAAGAAAATCAAAACAGAGATTGCCGCTCAAATCAAGCGCGACAATCTTGAGGTTGGGTTGGCGGTTGTTCTTGTAGGCAATGACCCTGCGAGCCGAGTTTACGTTGACCATAAAAAGAAAGACTGCGACGAATGCGGCATAATCTCTCACGAGTATCGCTTGCCCGCGAGCGCGACGCAAAACCAAGTGATTGAGCTGATTCAAGCGTTGAACGCCGACAGCGAAATTAACGGAATCTTAATTCAGCAGCCATTCCCTGCTCATATTGACGTGCTTTCGGTGAATGAAGCGGTGTCGCCATACAAAGACGTGGACGCTTTTCGTACTGATACCGTGGGCAAGATTGCGGTAGGGGACTACGGCGCGGATTCGACGACGTTTCTACCCTGCACTCCTGCGGGTGTCATGGAGTTGATTCGCAGCTCAGGCACGGACATATGCGGAAAAGAATGCGTAGTCGTGGGGCGTTCAAACATTGTCGGCAAACCTATGGCTTTGATGTTGCTCAACGAGAGCGCGACAGTGACGGTTTGTCACAGCAAAACCGCAGACTTAGGCGCAGTCACGCGTCGTGCCGACATACTCGTGAGCGCGGTAGGGCGCGCCCGACTCATCACTGCCGACATGGTAAAACCGGGCGCAGTCGTCATTGACGTGGGCATGAACCGTGACGAAAACGGCAAACTCTGTGGTGATGCGGACACTGCCGCAGTCGCCGAAGTTGCAGGATTCATCACGCCCGTACCGGGCGGCGTCGGACCTATGACGCGGGCGCTGCTCATGCGAAACACACTCAATGCAAAAAGGCACAGCCATGAATAACGATAAATACAGGAATCCCAAACGCGGTAAACAAAGTGCGATTATCAATATCGCACTGCTGACCGCAATAATCATAGGTTTATCGGTGCATTTTACACGCAGCGGTTTGTGGAACGGCGGTACCGTCGTGGTAATTGCACTACTCTCGTTGATTGACACATTCTACGTATTGCTTTTGCTGAAAGTTGACAAGTTAAAATAGACCTCCACAGAAACCCCGCACGGTGGAATTTTCAGCAAATTTTCCGCCATACTGCGTTGAATTTTTTTGGCGAGGGCACAAAGCCTTGCAGCAAAATTTCGCCTTGTCTGAACGAAAAATTTACTCGAAATTCCAATCATGCGGGGTTTCCGTGGAGGTCTAATGAAAATACTGTTTATAGGCGATGTTCAAGGCGAGACTAATGTCCGTAAATTGCAAAACGTCGTGGCGAACTTACGGCAATCCGACGGCATTGACGTTGTAATCATCAATGGCGAAAACTCGGCTGACGGTAATGGAATCACGCCTCATTCAGCGGAACTGTTGTTTATGAATGCGGGCGCGGACGTCATTACCACAGGCAATCACGCATTTAAACGCAAAGAAATGGACACCATGTTCAACGACCGCCCGCAGGTTCTGCGCCCTGCCAATTATGGTGATGCGTGTCCGGGGCATGGTGCGTTTACGATGGATTTCGGGTACTGTGAGCTGTGTGTCGTTAATATAATGGGAATGAGCTATATGCCGTATTGCGACAATCCGTTCAAGTGTATGGACGAGATTTTGAAAACGCTCACCACCCCGAACATCATTGTTGACTTCCACGCAGAAGCTACTGCCGAAAAGAAATCAATGGCGTACTACCTATCGGGCAGAGTAAGCGCGGTATTGGGCACACATACACACGTTCAGACTGCCGACGAGCAGGTAATCGACGGACACACGGCGTACATCAGCGATGTCGGAATGGTAGGCGGCGCGGATTCTGTCATAGGCGCGTGTAAAGACAACCCCATCGCAGGGTTTGTGGGTTATTACCCACCGAGGTATAAATTCGCCGAAGGCAAGACTGAGTTTAACGCAGTCATTGTAGAACTGAATCCCAAAACAGGCGGTGCAACGTCTGTTAAACGAATCAAAAAAATTATATAATAAGGGGGAATTCATTTATGGAAAACAACTTCACTAATCATGAGAATGTCGGGAGTTTCGGAGCGGTCGGAACGATTCACGCTGCGCCTGACGAAGCCCGTCAACCACGCACGGGCACGGAAATCATCAAGGTTTCGGCGCGTTCTGTCCCGAAAATGACGGCGGGGGCGATTGCCGCAGTCATTCGGGAGGGCGGCAAAGCCGAAGTGCAAGCAGTCGGCGCAGGGGCGGCGAATCAAGGAATCAAAGCGGTCGCTATTGCAAGGACATATTTGGCACCTGAAGGAATTGACTTAATCTGCCGTCCGCAATTTACGCAAATTACCATTGAAGGGGACGAGAAAACCGCTATTGCTATGCTCGCTGAGAGGGCTTAATGATGTGTAGGTTTAAGAAGTTAATCGCGCTTATCGCAACGCTCGTTCTTGTTGCCGCAGTGGTGTCAGGGTCTGCTATTGCATTCGACGGTAATGACTATGACGGCGGCTGGGGCGGCGGCGGAGGTGGCGGCTGGGACGGCGGCGGCGGAGGTGGCGGCTGGGACGGCGGAAGTGGTGACGGCGATTTTGGCGATATTGTAATGTTGTTCATGTGTGCCTACAGCGTGTGCGGTTGGCCCGGCGTA
>WRJN01000083.1 GCA_009778605.1 Oscillospiraceae bacterium | reverse complement strand
GCTGGATAGCGTTCTTTTCTTGTTTGTCAGTCATGGGTTAAGAATAGCAAAGATTACTAAAACCTTATAGTCCTGTTAGTTAAAATATATAGCGCAAAGCCCAGACTCTAGAGTAATTTGACAGAAATTACTCTATTCAAGTAAAATTACAGCCCTTTTTGTGAGTAAAATAGGAGAGATAAAAATGTACGCAGTAATTGAAACCGGCGGAAAACAATATCAAGTCAACGAAGGTGACGAGATTTTTGTTGAGAAGCTCGGGCAGGAATCGGGTGAGGTTGTCTTTGACAAAGTTGTGATGATTGGCGGCGGTGACGCTACGCAATTCGGTATGCCCTACGTAAAAGGCGCGACTGTGACAGGTTCATTAGTCAAAAACGGCAAAGCGAAGAAAATCACGGTGTTCACTTACAAGCCTAAAAAAGGCGTGAAACGTAAACTCGGGCATCGTCAACCGTACAGCAAAGTGAAGATTGAGGCGATAAAAGCCTAAGGAACCGTCAAAGAATAATTTGAACATTTCCCTTGTATTTGTTGTTCGCTACCTATGGCGAAAATACTCGGAATACACAAAGTATTCCTGCGTTTTTTTTCTTGTTATCGAACAAAAATACTGCGGTAAAATTGTTCAATTTATTTTTTGACAGTTCCTAAGAAGTGTACTGAAAGGAGTTCGACATGGCACATAAGAAGGGGATGGGTTCAACCCGAAACGGTCGGGATAGTGAGTCCAAGCGGTTAGGCGCGAAGAGAGCGGACGGTCAGCTCGTACTCGCGGGAAATATTTTGGTTCGTCAGCGCGGAACGAAGATTCACGCCGGTATGAACGTAGGTGTGGGCAGAGACCACACGTTGTTCGCGTTGAAAGATGGCAGAGTTCGATTTGAACGATTAGACAAAACGCGCAAAAAAGTCAGCATTTATGAAGAAGCAACAGGCTAAGAATTAAAGCGGTGCGGGCGGCGATTTGTCGTCCGCTCGGTTTTTGTGGGGAGGTCGTTCATGTTTGTAGATATTGTGAAAATATTGGTGAGAGCAGGCAACGGCGGTGACGGGGCGGTGTCTTTTCACCGTGAGAAATACGTTCAGGCGGGTGGCCCCGACGGTGGTGACGGCGGCAAAGGCGGCGATATTGTGTTTGCTGTGGCTGACAATACGTCCACCCTTGTTGACTTTCGGTATAAGAAAAAGTTCGCCGCCGAGAATGGGCAAAACGGCGGTACGAAACGCTGTACCGGCAAGTCTGCGCCTGATGTTGTGATAAAAGTTCCTCGAGGGACTCTCGTCAAAGAAGCCGATAGCGGACGGTTATTGGCGGACGTTTCGGGGGACGAGCCTGTCGTTATATGCAAGGGCGGCGGCGGCGGGCGCGGTAACGCGCACTTCGCTACGTCTACACGGCAGGCTCCGCGGTTCAGCAAGCCCGGATTTCCCGGGGAGGAACAGCGGCTGTTGTTGGAGTTGAAGTTACTTGCGGACGTGGGGTTGGTAGGGTTCCCGAATGTCGGAAAATCCAGCCTTGTGAGCGTTGTATCGGCGGCTAAGCCGCAGATTGCCAATTATCACTTCACCACGCTCACGCCTGTTCTCGGCGTGGTCAAGACTGAGGAGAGTTCGTACGTTATGGCGGACATTCCAGGGTTAGTGGAGGGTGCGAGTGATGGAGTGGGGTTGGGTCATGCGTTTTTGCGCCATGTCGAGCGTTGCCGCCTGATTGTTCATATCGTTGACGTTTCGGGAAGTGAAGGGCGTTGTCCGCGTGAGGATTTCGCCAAAATCAACACCGAATTAGCGCGATTCTCACGAGAACTTTCTGAACGACCGCAGATTGTTGTTGCG
This sequence comes from Oscillospiraceae bacterium, assembly GCA_009778605.1. GTDB lineage: Bacteria > Bacillota > Clostridia > Oscillospirales > Ruminococcaceae > Ruminiclostridium_E. Next base: position 4,707 of record WRJN01000083.1, on the reverse strand, counting down.
AACAAGTCCGACATTGCTACGGACGAACAAATCGAAGATTTTCGTGAGTTTGTTCAGGGGCAGGGGTTGGATTTCTTCGTCATTTCTGCGGCTACGAAAAAAGGTGTACAAGACCTCCTCAATCGAATTGAGGAGACATTGCCTAAATTGCCTCCTGTCAAGTCATACGAACCTGAACCGCTCAGCTTTGCCGAACTTGAAGAACGCGAAGCCGCGAAACACGCATTTAAAATCCAAAAGGCGGAGGCGGATTATTATATCGTTGACGCACCGTTTCTCGCGCCTATTATTCGGGCGGCGAATATGGACGATTATGAGAGTTTGCAGTATTTACAACGTGTTCTGCGGTCGTCGGGGATTATAGATGCGTTGGAAGAGGCGGGTGTTCAGGAGGACGATACCGTAGCCATTTTCGATTTTGAGTTTTCTTATGTCAGATAGGGCAGGGCAGGGGAGTATGACTAAATCGCAGGCAAAAAACGTCCACCCTATTGCGTTGGCGTTTTACGGTGATTGTGTGTACGAGGTTCTTGTGCGGCGGCGAGTTGTGCTTTCGGGTGCGAACGTTCGGAAGTTGCACGCGTTGTCCGTAGAGAAAGTCCGCGCGTCGTATCAGGCGGCAGGCGCGCGAATGTTGATGGAGCAATCGCTGTTGTCAGAGGAGGAAATGGACATTTTGCGGCGCGGGCGTAATGCGAAGTCTCCTGTGCCTAAGTCGGCGACGGTGGGCGATTATCGTTTGGCAACGGGGCTTGAGGCGTTGTTCGGGTATCTCAGCTTGATTGGCGATGACGAACGCGTGTCTGAATTATTCGAGTTAGTGTTTTCGTCGTCAAATTAACCAAAATCAACCAGTCTTTAGTGCTAATATATATGCACCTTTCACGAAATTGTAAAAGTTTCGTAAAATGTGCAACCTTTTACCCCTTTTAATCGTTATATATATAGGGGGAGTTTTTGAAAATATACCTGTCCGCGAGTAGGTTCACGGATAGGTATAATAGAAAAGCTCCCGACAAATTTACGAGGAGAATTATGCAAATGAAAAGAATCACATCATTATTGCTCGCGCTTGTTCTTATACTCAGCGTCGCGCCGATTAGCACGTTCGCGCCTGTGTATGCCAATGAGCAGAACTATCAGTGCCTTAATCTCACACCCGGGACGCGAGAAACAGAAATGCGTTTTACTTGGCAATCACCTGCTACAGCGGGCGAAATCAAGATTTGGCGGCAGGGAGACATTTCGACGGTACGTTCGATTTCGTCTACTGTAGGTAACGTCTTCGTTGATAACAGGCGTACTCACCGCGTCACGGTCAATAACCTTGAACCCAATACCGTGTATGACTACACGGTAACATGGAACGGCGGCGAAAGCCCGACTAAGACGTTTAAGACAGGCGGCGCGGATAACTTTTCGTTTTTCGCTGTGTCTGACATTCAAATCGGGACGAACGGCGCAGGATTCGACGGTGGGGACTGGCGCACGCTAATGGACGTGGCAACCGCGACTTCGCCGAAATCGCAGTTTATCTTGTCTCTCGGCGACCAGCATACCGCCACCACCTCTGTCAATGCACAGCGTATGCTTGATGCTGTGATGTCGCCTGAGCAATTGCACAGTTTGCCTTTCGCGCCGACTTTGGGAAATCATGACGTGTCCACAACAGGGAATCCGTTTTGGCACAACTATTTTAACACACCGATTCAAGGCGCGCCCAATGTGCGGCGCTGGCGCGACCAAAACGAAACGCAGTTTGATTATTACTTCCGATACGGCAACGTGTTGTTTATTAACCTTGACTCTAACATTCCGAGTAATGCAGGATGGCGGTGCTGGCTTACTAACGGCTCGTCCAACACCGCGCGCTTGGACTGGGTGACAAACGTAGTCCAACAAAACGCTGATGCGACTTGGCGTGTGGTTTCGTTCCATAACTCGCCCTATTCGGCGAACAGACCCACAAACGATAGCGGTAAAAACAACGTGAATACGTGGCTTCCTTCCTTTGATGCGTTGGGGATTGATATTATTTTTGGCGGTCACGACCATATCTATTCGCGTTCGCACCATATGCGCGGAAACAACAGTAATATCGACTCTCGCCGTCAATTGAGCCAACGCTGGGTCAGCGAGAGCGGGACGATTCATAACGGAGCGTTCGGCGATGAGCATAACGCCGTTTTGAACCCCACAGGAATCACTTATATATCGTTAGGTTCGGCAACGCGGAGTAACGTGCGCCCGCCTGATAATCCCAAGAGCGGTGAGCGGTCATACCTTCTGCGCGTAGACAAGGACTCGTACAGAGCCCCCGAAGGCGCAACAGGCGATGCGCGTTATGTTGACAACCTCATGTCGTTCAGCGTGGTTGACGTTACGCCTGACACGTTTTCGGTGACTACGTATAACGTGGACAACAGCTCAGGCGAACCGTCCATGACCGATGTTTACACCATTGTCAAAAACCCCAACGGTAATTCGTTACCGCCGGGCGTAGTCATTCCGAAATTCGGCGATATTGAAAACAACTCGGACGGCTCGGTTTATAATATGCAGACGGATAAAATTTTGTCGCGCTTTGTGTCAGGTTCTCACACGCTTTTGGCAAACGTCCGCAGTGCTACCAAAATTGTAAATACAACCTCAACACCGCGCACAATCACTCTAACAGGCAGGAGCGGGACATCACAGGGCATTGATATTAAATTAGCGGAGTTGCTGAAGCGCACGAAACCCGGTCACTCATACAAGATTGAGTTTTCAGGGCGGGTAGAGCCTAATCCTAACCCTGATGATGCTACAACAGGACCGTGGAGCATTTTCTTTCAAACGGCAGTCGGGTCTGTGGCGGGAACTAACTTAACTCCGCAAGTGCAGACAGGGGCGAACGGAGCGTTCGCGATTGAAGCGACACTGAAACATGAAGAAATCGCGGTGCACGCGGCAGTCACCGACCAAACCTATCGCCTTGGCGGGGCGAGTATGCAAAACTTGATTGTTGACAAAATCCTCATCACAGAACAAGAAACAATCGTTTTGCCGACGTATACCATTACGTTTAATCCGCAGAGCGGCGTTGTCAACCCCACAAGTGCGGTGACGAATACCGACGGACGCTTGACAAGTCTGCCTACACCCACGCGCGACGGTTATAAATTCGAGGGGTGGTTCACTTCCGCAACAGGCGGCGACGCAGTCACGACTGCGCGCACGTATAGCGCGGACACAACGATTCATGCACACTGGACGCTGATTACCTACACGGTCACGTTTAATCCGCGCGGCGGTACGGTTACGCCTACTACGGCAGTCACCGACGCTAACAGGCGGCTGACTAGTCTGCCCGTGCCTACTCGAGACGGTTACACATTTATGGGGTGGTACACCTCGGCGACAGGCGGCACAGCCGTGACGACTGCGAACACCTACAACGCGGACACGACGATTTTTGCACAGTGGGAGCGGAATGTCTACAACATTACCTTGAACGCGCACGGCGGCGAAGTCACGCCGAGTGTGGTTCACACAGGCGATGATTATACGTTGCTGTATTTAGGAACACTCCCTACTCCGACAAGAGCAGGGTATGCGTTCAACGGCTGGTTCACGACTGCGACAGGAAATACACCTGTAGACTTAGGCAGAGTGTACACGGCAGACGCTACGATTCACGCGCAGTGGTCGGAAATCTTCACGATTGCATTCGACGCACAGGGCGGCAGCGTTACGCCCGCTTCTGCAGTGACAGGCAAGAACGGCAAGCTGACTTTGGCGACACTGCCTACTCCGACACGCACAGGGTACACGTTCGCGGGGTGGTTCACCGAGACGAACGGTGGCGGTACGCAAATCAACCTCGATACCCCTTACACCGCAAGCAGGACTGTGTATGCGAACTGGAGCTTGATTCCCATTGTCGTGACGTTTGAGCCTAATCAAGGCACCGTTTCGCCCGCTAACGCGACTGTGGGGGCTAATGGCAGATTATCCTCATTGCCTACTCCTACACGCGATAACTTCGCCTTCAATGGCTGGTTTACTGAAGCTACAGGCGGCGAACCTGTCACGCTTGAGAACGTATACAGCGAGAATACAACCATTCACGCGCAATGGTCGCAGATTCGTACTGTTACGTTTAACGCGCAGGGTGGTACAGTAACCCCTGCGACTGCACAGACAGGCGTGTTCGGGCGGCTGACGCTGACGGAATTACCCACACCCACGCGTGATAACTTCATCTTTAACGGTTGGTTTACCTCGGCGACAGGTAACACTAAAGTAGACCTCAATCGCGTGTATACAAGTAACGCAACGATTCACGCACAGTGGACGGCAGTCACGCATACAGTGACGTTTGACGCGAACGGCGGCAATGTCACCCCCGAATTCACAGTGACGAATGATGAGCGTATGTTGGAGGCGTTGCCTCAGCCTACGCGCACAGGTTATAAGTTTGCGGGTTGGTTTACTGAGGCGACAGGCGGCGATATAATCATGCTTGACAGGGTTTATACCGACGACGTAACCATTTATGCACAGTGGGCGGACAATTACACTGTTATGTTTGATGTGTGTGGCGGAACGCTCCCTAACGGAGCACCCGAGTCGGTCATAGTCAATGATGAAAACAAGCTGATGACGCTCCCTGTTCCCACGCACGGCGGATTCGCCTTTGACGGCTGGTTCACGCTTGAGCAGGGC
>WRJN01000082.1 GCA_009778605.1 Oscillospiraceae bacterium | reverse complement strand
TTTCCGCCATACTGCGTTGAAAATACTCGAAATGCACAAAGCATTTCTGCGTTTTTCGCCTTGTCTGACGAAAAATTGCCTTCGCAAATCCCCTCGCATTTAATTTCGCAAGAGGTCTAATAAACAAGGAGTACAATAAATGGAAAAACTAATCGGACAATTAGCCGCAGAGCTGAAACTCAACATCACACACGTCACCAACGTGGTAAACCTCATTGACGAGGGCAACACAATCCCGTTTATTGCGCGCTATCGTAAAGAACTGCACGGCAGTATGGACGATACTGTCCTGCGGGACTTAGCCGACCGCCTACAGTATCTGCGGAATATGGACAAACGCCGCGAGGAAATCATAGCTTCGATTGACTCGCAAGGCAAGCTCACTGACGAACTGCGCGCGGCAATCGCCGAGGCGACTACGCTTGCCAAACTCGAGGACATCTACCGTCCGTACAAACAAAAACGCCGCACTCGTGCGACAATCGCGCGGGAAAAAGGCTTAGAACCGTTGGCGCAACTCCTGTTCGCGCAGGAGTTGAAACAAGGCAACCTCACCGAGTTAGCCGAGCCGTACATTGACGCGGAAAAAGGCGTGGAATCATCAGAGGACGCATTGGCAGGCGCGAGCGACATCATCGCGGAAGACATCTCCGACAATGCGGCGATTCGCGACGCGCTCCGCACCGAAGTAAACCAATACGGCACGCTTACTTCCAAAGCCGCTGATAAAGAACCCGCCGACACGGTGTATCGACTGTATTATGACTTTTCCGAAACGCTCCCTAACCTGCAGAGTCACCGTATTCTTGCGATTAACCGAGGCGAAAAAGAAAAAGTCCTGACTGTGAGCATAAACGCGAACGACGCCGAGTGCCTGAAACTAATCAAGCGCAAAGTCCTCAAAACAGGCAGTGCGTTCAGCATTTCAACCGAGTTTGTAGGAACTGCCGCAGAGGACGCGTACACGCGGCTGATTTTCCCCTCTATTGAGCGGGAAACGCGCACCGCACTCACGGACATGGCGGCTGAACAAGCAATCAAGATGTTCGGCGTGAACCTAAAACCCACACTCATGCAACCCCCTGTCAAAGGAATGCCGACGATGGGTTTTGACCCTGCCTACCGCACAGGCTGTAAAATCGCAGTGGTTGACGAGTTAGGCAAAGTCTTGGAAACGGGCGTGGTGTACCCCACAATGCCTCATAACAAAACCGCCGAGGCTACGCGAACGCTCACACGTATGATTAAGCAACACGGCGTCAAAGCAGTCGCGATTGGCAACGGAACCGCCTCCAAAGAGTCGGAGATTTTCGTCGCCGAAATGCTAAAAAACCTCCCAGGCGTGTCCTACATGGTGGTGAACGAAGCGGGCGCGAGCGTGTACTCCGCGTCTAAACTTGCCGCAAAAGAATTCCCCGAACTTGACGTATCGCTCCGCAGTGCAATCTCCATTGCGCGGCGGTTGCAAGACCCGTTGGCGGAGTTAGTCAAGATTGACCCGAAATCAATCGGCGTGGGACAGTATCAGCATGATATGCCTCCTGCGCGGTTGGACGAAACGCTCACAGGCGTGGTCGAGGACTGTGTAAACTCCGTCGGCGTGGATATTAATAGCGCGAGTTCCGCGTTGCTTACTTATGTAGCGGGGTTGACTTCCTCTACTGCGAGCAACATCGTAGCTTACCGCGAAGAAAACGGAAAGTTCACGTCGCGGGCGCAAATCAAGAAAGTGCCCAAAATCGGCCCGAAAGCTTACGAGCAGTGTGCGGGGTTCCTGCGAATTCCCGAGAGCAAAAACGTCCTCGACAATACAGGGGTTCACCCCGAGAGTTACGCCATTGCCAAGTCCATTTTAGACGGAACGTGTACCGATAATTCCCCCACAATCGCCGATATAAAAAAAGAGTTAGCCAAACCCGGGCGTGACCCGCGCGACGAACTGCCGCCCACTATGTTGAGAACAGACGTCATGGACATGAAAGACCTCAAAGTAGGCATGACCATGCGCGGGACGGTGCGAAACGTGATTGACTTCGGCGCGTTTATCGACATCGGCGTACATCAGGACGGGCTTGTCCACGTGTCCGAGCTTGCCAATAAATTCGTGAAACACCCCGGTGAAATCGTCAAAGTCGGCGACGTGGTTGACGTGACTGTGTTAGGCGTTGACGCGGGTAAAAAACGCATATCGTTGTCTATGAAACAAGCTAAATAAGGGATAAGCCCAAAGGTCGGGCTTTGCTCGACCGACGGCTTATCTTGACAGCAAGCTAAATAAGGAGCTAAGCAATAACCCCCACACACTCGCCACCATCAGCTCCTGTAATTTTCACCGAAACAATGTCGCCTTTTTTACACTCTCCGACAAATTTCGCCATAGTATAACACGGAGTATGCCCGCAAACACTGCCGTTGGCGGTCTTTTCAATCAAGACTTCCTGCACTGTCCCGATTAGTCCTGCAAAGAAATTACCGCGCAGTGTGTCTGCTAATGCGGACAGTGCCGTTACGCGTTCACGCTTGACTGATTGGGGGACTTGTCCGCGCATAGTCGCCGCCGCAGTCCCCTCGCGTGGCGAAAACGCAAACGCGTGGATTTTTGCGAACGCCATTTCCTCTGCGAACATCATAGTTTGCGCGAACTCCGCATCACTCTCGTCAGGGAATCCTGCGATTATGTCGGTTGTGATAGCGGCAGTCGGGAAAGCCGCGCGCAGAAGTCGCGCAGTGTCGCGGTATTTCGCTGTGTCGTATTGGCGATTCATGCGCCGCAACACCGAGTCGCTACCGCTCTGCAGTGACAGATGAAAGTGCGGGCACAGCGTTGGCACGTCTGCTAACCGCGCTATGTCTGATTCGCTGATTAAGTCGGGTTCGAGCGAGCCGAGCCGCACGCGCTGTACGCCCTTGACTGCGGCGACAGCCTCCACGGCGTTCATAAGCCCGTACTCGTACAAGCACAGGTTGATTCCCGTGACGACGATTTCTTTGTGACCCGCCGCCGCGAGTGTTTGAGCCTCCGACACAATGTCGGCGATAGGGCGGCTACTTGGCGCGCCTCGGGCAGTGGGGATTATGCAGTAGGCGCAATGACGGTTGCAGCCGTCTTGAATCTTCAGAAATGCGCGGGTGCGCTCACGCTGTAGTGACACGGGCGTGGTTTCGCCTTGCGTGAATTTGCCCTCTACAACTTTGTCTGCGCCGCATTGCCGTGCCTTATCGGGGTAGGCTTTGGCGAAACAACCGCAGAGGATTACCTCACAGTCGGGATTGTCGCCTTTGAGCCGTTTAATCATCGCGGCGACTTTGCGTTCAGCGTTGTCGGTGACTGTGCAGGAGTTGATAATCACGGTATCGGCGGCTTTGGGCGGTTTGACAGGCGGATACCCGCGAAGGCGCATGAGTTCCGCGATTCCCGCACTTTCATATTGGTTGACTTTGCACCCGAACGTAGTAACGTAAAATTTCATGTTGACATTCCTTTGCAACTGTGATATAATCATAATCGGACGTGAAAACGTCTGTGGCAGACCTGTACGGTGGCGGTCGTACCTTCTCGCGAGAGGAGGTGATGTCTATGGAACTTTTAAGAGCAATCTTGATTGTTGTGTTGTGCGTATGCGAAAACATACAAACGATTGTACCCATGGTTGACTATATAAAACGAAAATAACCGCCCTCACGTCCAAATGATGCGGTTATTTTTTAACTAAATTCAGAGGACGACCGTCACTTGGTCTGCCTCTTTTTATTATTATAACACGCTTGTGCGGCTTTGTCAACCCCCCCAAATAAATAACTTGACAAATTCGATAAACTGTGATATAATCATATAGTCGGTTAATCCCAAAATAGTCTTGCCTTTGCGGTCTTTTTACCGCAATACTTCGTTGGTTTTTGCTTAAATATCAGCGGATATTCGCACAAAAATCGCCTCGTCTTGCGATAAAAATACTCGCAAAAACAAGCCCATTTTGAAATTAACCGACTATAGCATTACTTAATGAATTGGAGAAAAGTTATGACCGAGAAGAAAATCCTAATCCCGACCATCGAAGCAGTACGCAAATTCGTTACCACCGTCACCATGTTTGTTGGTGATGTTGATGTTTTATCAGGGCGGTATATCGTTGATGCCAAGTCACTGATGGGGCTATTCAGCCTTGACTTGGCAAGCGAACTGACACTGCGTATTCACGCGCCGCAAAGCGATTTTGACTGCGGAAACCTCCTCGCTAAATTAGACGAGTTCATCTGCAAGGAGGGATAACCACGTCAATCTCGCGTAACCCCGCCCGCACTAACGCTGTCATTACATCACTTTCAATGATTTCGCCAGGCATAATTAGCGGAACACAAGGCGGAACCGTTACGTGAACGCCCGCGCAAACCTCCCCTGCCGACTCTGACAGCGGGAGCGTTTTTTTGTCCGCGAAATACGCCTCCCGCATGGACAGGACACGCCTCGGTTTAGACAATTCAAGTTCGCTCACCCAAAACTGTTCTTTTGGCTCAATGTCGCAAAACGCCTCATACACACGCTCAACCGCCGATTGCTCGGTAATCGTCGAAAACATGAGAATTACACATTCAGCGTCCTGCATTTCGCAAACGATTCCGCGTTTGAACAGCTCTTCGGCGAAGTCATGTCCGCTATAGCCGTAGAACGTACATTCAACCACAACCCGCAGAATGTCCTCACAATACGAAACAATATAACCGCGCTTACGAAGCCGCTCCTTCAAATGCGTGATTAGGGGGAATGTCTTGCGCGCTTGTTCACTTTCTTGCGCGATATGAACATTGCACAAATCCAACGACTCCAATATGAGGTAGGACGGGCTTGTCGTGCCAAATAACGCCATTGCATCGGCTACTGTTTTGCCGTAATCGTTCATATAATCGGCGGCAATATGAACATATGCACCTCCTGTCAGCACAGGCAGCGTTTTATGCGCCGAATCGGTACACATCGCCGCACCGAGTTTCATGGGGTGGATTGGGTCGGGCGACTGCGTGAACACCAAATATGCACCGTGGGCATTGTCAACGAGTACGGGGCAGTTCACAAACTGCACGATTTTGCTAACATCGGCGACATTGCCGTAATAGTCGATATTAGTAACGAATACCGCCGCCGATTCTGCCTTTTTAAGTTGGATTAGTTTATAACACCAAACGACTTCAACGTCTAAAGCAATCGCCGCATCAATAAAACTTCTGTGGTTATCACGAAATGCGGCAACTCGCTTACCCGCGAACGGCGCAAGCATTGCAAAAATGCCCAAAGTCGCCCCCGAACATGAAAAAAACGTCCGCCCTGCCGCGAATAATCTCGCGGCATTGCGTTCGCTTTGTGTGATTACGTCTATCGCTTCAGCGTTGACTTCAGTCAAGTCAAACGGATTCGCCCTGCCTTTGTGACCGGGCGTGTGACAGCGTTCGTGGTCGGCGTCGGCATATTCTCGTAAAAAATCGTGAATCGGCGTTTGCATTTGATTCGCTCCTCGTCAAGCTATCGGCGCGGCAGAGCCGCCCCGAATCGCTCTTGTTTTGCCTTACATCTTCCCCGTAATCGGCTCGACTACGATTTCGCCTGTATTGTCGATTTTCACGCGGCATCTGTCCCACTCTTTGTCGATTTTCTTGCGCTGTTCGCTGATTCGCACGGACACTCCCGGGTAAATCGTCTTGCGGATTTCCACGTTAAGCGCGGCATTATCAAGGAAACTCTCCTCAATTTCGGCGATTCTCTTTTTGATTTTTTTGACCTGCGTAGACATCTGAAACCGCCCTCTGATTGCTGTTTTAAGCATCTCCTCACGGTCAGGCGGCATGACCCCACCCGATGCTTTCTTTTTTGCGGCATTGAGAGCCTCCGACAACTCGGTGTATTGTGCGATTTTCTCATTAAGTTGTTGTTCTTCGACTTCAAGCTCTTTCTTTTCCTTAGCCAAAACTGCACCTTCACCAAGGGTCAGGCTTGTCTTAGTATAAGAACCCGAACCGACTATGTTGAACAACATACCCTTATATGCGGTTAATTTACCGCCTACTACCACGCCTTTCCCTGTGATTGCCGAAATAATGCCGTGGCTGAACACTTCACAGGACACAAAACTGCTGGAGATAATATCGCCGTCCGCCTCTAACGTGCAACCCTCACAAAAGCCCGATTTAATATCTCCTTTAGCCTTGAGTGTGGACTGTACACAGCCGATTTTCACGTCGATACTGCCGTCCGCCTCAAGCACGGCATTATTCGCCGTTCCGCTAATCTGAATACATTTCTTGGACTTGACCGAAAATCCCTCAAACACGTTGCCTTTTACTATCACGTCGCCGATAAAATCAATATTTCCAGTTGTCGCGCCCACGTCTTCTCCGATAGTCAGCACGTCTTCCACCACAAAATGGTCTTTTGACCATTTCAGGTTGCCGTCAATATCGGCGGTGATAATCGTGCCGTCGTCGTTAATCGCTGTCCCTGAGCCAACCATATACTTAGCGGGTTTACCAGGCATTGCTTTGTGAGCGATTCCCTGTACGTCATGACCGTCTTCACCCTCGGTTTCAAGCGTAATT
>WRJN01000081.1 GCA_009778605.1 Oscillospiraceae bacterium | reverse complement strand
ATAGCGAGCAATGTCGTGGGAATCTGCACGAATCGCACGCCGCGCAGATACGTCGCCGCCGCGAACCCCGCTAAATCGCCTACTACGCCGCCGCCAAGCGCGATTACCGCGTCCGCGCGGGTGAGGTTATGAGCCGTCAAGTGTTGCAACAGTGCGGTATAAGTGCCGATGCTTTTAGAGGTTTCGCCCTGCGGAAACGTGAATCGCGACACGGTAAATCCTGCCTCTGTCAGCGAATCTTCCACAGTCGCGCCGTATAACTCACCCACTGTATCGTCGGTGACAATCGCGGCGGTTCGCCCACCGACTACTTTGGTGATTCGCGCGCCGCAGTCCTCGAGAAATCCTTCGCTAATCACAACATCATAGCTTTTTGAGGCGTTCACTCGTACAGTTGTCACGACGGATTCCGCCTGTCTACTTGCTCTTTGAGCAGTTTACCCTCATACAACAAGTCTTGCAATTTCCCGGGGCTGCCTGACATAATCGCCGTGCGGTATTCCCGCAAAGATGTGATGAAACGGTCGAGTTCGTTTAGCAAATACTCCTCATTCTCCATGAACAGTTCCGTCCACATTTCCTCGTTGAGCCACGCCACGCGCGTCAAGTCTTTATAACTGCCCGCCGAATAGCCTTTGTGTCCTGAAACAATTGGGCTTTTGATGAACGCATTGGAAACCAAGTGCGGCATTTGTGACGTAAACGCGATGATTTTGTCGTGTTCTTCAGCGGTAGACACTGTCACTTTTCCGAATCCGCAGGGCGCGAGCAGTGTCTTTACACCATCCAAGAATGCGATGTCGTCAACGCGTTCTGCAGGCGGCACGATAATCATGACCGCTCCGTTGAACAAAGCCGCGTCACTGTGCTTGAACCCCGATTGTTCTAACCCTGCCATGGGGTGCCCTCCCACGAACGTGAACCCGTACTGTTTCGCCGACTCTTCCCCCGCCATGCAGATGTTTTTCTTCGTCCCGCAACAGTCAATCACAGTGGCTTTCGGGTTGATAAACCGCGCTGATGCCTGTAAAAAAGCAATCGCCGCTTTAGGGTACAGAGCCAACAAAACCAAGTCACAGCTTTTGAGTGCCTCGTTGTCTAACTTGCCGTCACACGCGCCCGACACCATCGCAAATTCCTGTATACTCTCGTCATTATCAAGCCCCAACACGGTATGTCCTGCGGCTTTGTACGCTTTAGCTAACGAGCCGCCGATAAGCCCTAATCCTACGATTCCTACGGTCATGATATGTTCTCCTTTATATATAAAATACGCCTAATTCGTCAGGCTAATTCTCACATTTTAGCCCTTGTTTAGCTTACGAACACGTACCAATAGCCGTTCGCGGTCAAATTCCGGCGAATTTCGCACCCTGCTTCGTTAAAATTTTACGCAAGGCACAAAGCATTACGAAAAATTTTGCCTTGCACGGCACAAAATTCATTCAGAATTTGCCATGCTCAGGCTATTGGTATGTGTTCTACAACACACTGCGAATTTTCGCGACTTTCTCCGCTAACTCCGCGAACTGCTCAGGCGTGAGGGATTGCGCGCCGTCGCACAACGCCTCAGCGGGGTTGTTGTGGACTTCAATCATCAATCCGTCCGCGCCGCACGCCGCCGCCGCCATTGCCATAGGCAGAACAAGATTGCGCTTGCCTGTCGCATGGCTGGGGTCAATGACAATGGGCAAATGCGTCATTTCGCGCAGGACAGGAACCGCCGACAAGTCAAGCGTGTTGCGCGTCGCCGTCTCGAACGTGCGTATTCCGCGCTCACACAGAATGACGTTTTCGTTACCCTCTGACATGATGTATTCCGCGCTCATGAGCAGTTCCTGCAACGTGTTGGCAAGCCCGCGCTTGAGCAAAATCGCCTTGCCGCGAACCGCCCCGAGTGCTTTAAGCAACTCGAAATTCTGCATATTGCGCGCGCCTACTTGAATCACGTCAACATCGTCGAACCAGTGCAGATGGTTGGCGTTCATGATTTCGGTGACAATAGGCATACCGGTTTTCGCCTTAGCCGCTGACAGAAGCTCGATTCCGTCGGCGCGCATACCCTGGAAGTCATAAGGCGACGTACGCGGCTTGAACGCCCCTCCGCGTAATAGTGTCGCGCCTGCTTTGCGGACACCCTCGGCGACTGCGGAAATCTGCTCTGCCGATTCCACCGAGCAAGGGCCTGCAATAATCTGAAAATGACCGCCGCCGATTTTGATTTTAGCCGCTCCGATTTCCACCACCGTGTCTTCGGGGCGGAACTTGCGGTTAGCGCGCTTGAACGGGTCACTGATTCGTTTGACGCTCTCCACAATGTCTAAGCCTTCGATTAAATCCACGTCGATTTTATCCACGTCCCCGATTAGTCCAATTACGGTCTGAAAATCGCCGTCTGACACGTTGACTTTCAAGTCCCGCGCTTTGAACCACGACACCAAATTGTCAACCTTATCCCGCGCTACGCCGGGTTTAATTACTGTAATCATTGTTTTTGTCCTCACATTTCATTCCGATTTTCTAATGCGCGTGTAAGCGTAACATCGTCTGCGAATTCAAGTGCAGCTCCTGCGGGCAGCCCGTACGCCAACCGCGTCACTTTTATATCACCGCCGCCGACTTGCTTGACTAACCGCCCGATATACGCCGCAGTCGCTTCCCCCTCAACCGTGGGATTCGTCGCCATGATGACTTCGCTCACATCGCCGCACAACCGCTCCATAAGTTCACGAATGCGTATGTCGTCGGGGTGTGTGCCGTCCATGGGGGACAACAGCCCGTGCAACACATGATACACGCCGTCGTAGCCGCCTGTCCGTTCCACCGCTGACACGTCTTTGGGGGATTCCACCACGCAGATTATCCGCGCATTACGACGACTGTGTTCACCCGACGAGTCACGGCAAATGAGACAGGTGTCCGATTCGGTAAAGTTTTGGCACACACCGCAGAACTGCACCGTTTCACGCGCGGAAACCACCCCCTCAGCGAATTCACGCACGGATTCGACAGGGAGTGTGAGAATGTGATAAGCTAACCGCTGAGCCGTTTTCATGCCGATTCCCGGCAGTTTCGCGAACTGTTCAGCGGCTTTGAGCAACGGCGCAGGAGTATGCTCCACCGCTTATACTAACCCGGGGATATTCAACCCGCCGGTGAGTTTTTCCATAGCCTCGGTGTGTTCATGTTCGATTTCGGATACAATCGCGTTTACGCCCGCGATAATCACGTCTTCCAAGTCGTCAATGTTGTCTTTGTCAACCACGTCGGGGTTGAGTTTGACGCTTTTGAGTTCTTTCGTGCCGCTCATGGTAAGTTCAATCATGCCGCCCGCAGCAGTGACGTTATACTCGCGGTCATTGAGTGTTTCTTGCAACGCCGCCATATCGTCCTGCATTTTTTGCGCCTGTTTAATCATCGAGTTCATGCCCCCGGCACCTTTACCGTATCCTTCAGGTAATCTTGCTTTCATCGTTTTGTACTCCTTACTTCGTTTAGAACACGTACCAATAGCCGTTCGTGGTCAAATTCCGGCGAATTTTGCACTCTGCTTTGTTAAAATTTTACGCAAGGCACAAAGCATTACGCAAAATTTTGCCTTGCATGGCACAAAATTCACTCAGAATTTGCCATACTCAGGCTATTGATACGTGTTCTTACATTGTTTTAATTTTAATACCCGACGTTTTGACATCGAGCAAAAATTGGCTTATTTTAGTCACTTGATGCGGTAATTCCTGTACTGTCTGTGATTCCTGCGGTGGCGGTTCTTGCGACGCTGCCTCATTAAACACTGCCTTGTAATCCCGCCCGGTGACTTCGCGCGCCGCGTTCTCAATTGCGGTGACGTTGTTGCGATTCTCAAAGAATAACGCCAACACGTCCCCACCGCTGACTACGATATTATCACCGCTGACGCCCACTGACGCTTCCTCCAACATAGACGCCTCAAACGCGCCCAACCTCTCCACAATCGCGCCCCACTCGGGGAAGTCGGGATTCACGTTCGCAAACACTTGCGGCGGCGGAATTGGCGGTTGCGCCATAGTTGGCGGCGGCTCTTGAACAGTCTGCATTGGCGGAGGTTCCGCATAATGAGTTGGCGGTGGCGGCATAGCTTCTTCATACACAGGCGTCACAGGCACAGGAATCGGCGCAGGTGTCGGAGCGGGCACTGCTACAGGCGTTGCGGCTTTAGGAACGGTCAAATGTTCACGTGCCGCAGAAACTATGCACATTCTCATCAAACATATTTCCGCCTCGACTTTACGCCCCTTGATTCGCAGACAATCCTCGAGTTTGTCGAGATTGTTCAGCAAATCGTCAATTGTGAACAAAGCCGCCTGTCGGTTATAGTCTTCGTATTCTTCAGGCAGTGCGGCAATAAGCGAAAAATCCCCCGGCATGAGCTTGATAATCATAAGATTGCGGAAATGTTGCAATAACTCGTCAATCAACCGCGATGGGTCTTTGGACTTGGCGTACAGCCCTGCGGTAATGCTTAATGCCGTTTTGCCGTCTCGTGCGGCAATTGCGTCGGTAATGGCGAAAATGTGTTCTTTTCCCGCGATTCCCGCACAATCCCGCACGACTGTCTGCGTGATTGCGCCGCCGTTGACTGCCGCTTCTGCAACGGCAACATCAAGCAGTGACAACGCGTCGCGCATACCGCCGTCGGACAACCGCGAAATCAGCATTGCCGCATCATTGTCTAAGGTAATCCCCTCTTTTTGCGAGACAGCCACTAACGAAGCGGCACTTTCCTCCGCGTTTATGCGATTGAAGTCATACCGTTGACACCGCGATAAAATCGTAGCGGGAACTTTGTGAACTTCGGTTGTCGCCAACATAAATACAACGTGTCGCGGCGGTTCCTCAAGGGTTTTCAACAGCGCGTTGAACGCCTCGGTGGTGAGCATATGCACTTCGTCGATTATATAGACTTTGTATTTCAGCTCGTTGGGCAAATAGTTGACTTCCTCGAGAATTTCCCGCACATCTTCGATTCGCCGATTGCTTGCCGCGTCCATTTCGCGCACATCGGGCGAGGTGTCGGCGGTTTTGCAGGATTCACACACCAAGCAGGGATTGCCGTCCCGGGTGTCGGTACAGTTGACGGCTTTGGCTAAGATTTTAGCACAACTCGTCTTGCCAGTTCCGCGTGAACCCATAAACAAGTACGCGTGGGCAATCTGCCCCGCTTTGATTTGGTTTTGCAACGTAACTGTGATATGCGGTTGTGAGATTACTTCCGCAAACGTCCGCGGGCGATATTTTCGGTATAGTGCAAGGTGCATACGTTCTTCCTTTATATATAAATCCTGCATTTACGCAGTGTGTCCTGCAATTGTTTGACTTGTTCCTCGCTAATCGTGTTTCCTTTGAGTTTAAGAGTCTGCAACCCTGTCAACGACAACAGCGGCGTAATATCGCTGATGTTATTGTCGCTCAAATCAAGCATTTCTAACCGCGCAAATTCGCGCAAAAACGATATATCGGCGATTTTGTTGTAGGACAAGTACAGGTGTGTGAGGTTGGGAAGGTGTCGCAGGGTTGCAATGTCCTCGATACGGTTGTGGTCGAGGTACAGCTTTTGCAAGTTCGTGAGGTTGTACAAGGGCGTGATGTCAACGATTCGGTTGTTGGACAAAATCAGCTCGCTTACGCCTGTGCGTTCGCTTAAGTGGCTGATGTCGCTCAATCGCTTATCGCGCAAGTCAATGAACTTGTCTGTCGTGGGCTTGAACTTTCCTCTTTTGTGTTTCCACTTATAACTGCGGATTGGCGTACCGATTCCGCCGCCGCCACCGCCGCCTCTGCGGTCAATGATGTGCATTGCGACAAGAATCCCCACGATAAACGCCAATAATCGTTCCAGACCCATACCAACACAACCTCACTTTCAACAATATATCATATAATTCAATCATTGTCAAGAACCTGTACACGCTCTAAATCACTCTGAATCACTCGACGTGACCTGCGCGCCCCGCACGACCGTCTTTAAGGATTACGTCGTGCGCGCCGCCCTCGACGATACTCGTGGAAGATACGAGGGTGAGTTTGGCGTTCTTGTGCAGTTCGGCAATGCTCATGCAACCACAGTTGCACATCGTTGAGCGAACTTTCGACAACGAACGGTGTACACCGTCTTTAAGCGAACCTGCATAGGGGACGTAACTGTCCACACCCTCCTCAAACATTAACCGCGCATCTCCGCCCATGTCGTAGCGTTGCCAGTTGCGGGCGCGGTTGGAGCCTTCGCCCCAGTATTCCTTGACATATGAGCCGTTAATCATCATTTTATTAGTCGGCGATTCGTCAAACCGCGAGAAATACCGCCCGAGCATGATGAAATCCGCGCCCATGGCGAGTGCCAACGTCATGTGATAATCATGAACTATTCCGCCGTCAGAGCAAATCGGAACGTATACACCCGTTTCTTCGTAATACTTGTCCCGCTCCGCGCATACCTCTATTAAAGAGGTAGCTTGACCTCTTCCGATTCCTTTTTGCTCACGCGTGATGCAAATCGAACCGCCGCCGATTCCTACCTTGATGAAATCCGCGCCGTTGTCTGCTAAGTACCTGAAT
>WRJN01000080.1 GCA_009778605.1 Oscillospiraceae bacterium | reverse complement strand
ATAGACCTCTTGCGAAATTAAAATGCGGTGTCTTTGCGGTCAATTTTCCGCCATACTGCGTTGAAAATACTCAATGCACAAAGCATTTCTGCGTTTTTCGCCTTGTCTGACGAAAAATTGCCCTCGCAAATCCCCTCGCATTTAATTTCGCAAGAGGTCTAATGTAAAAAACAAGGAGTGATGCGGTTATGAGTAACCTAAAAGTATCGCTGAAATTATTCGTCAGTTTTGGGTTAGTTATTTTGTTAATGCTTGCCATGGGCGGCGTAGGAATCGTCGGTATGTATGAGCTGAACATGAGCGGCAGTAAGATTTACGATGAAGGCACAATTCCGCTGGAGCATTTAGGGAGCGCGCGCGAGAATTTTCAGCTCATGCGGATTGAGTTGCGCGATATTATCATTCACACAGGCGAACCGGAGAAACTCACAGAAGTCGAGAGGGATGTTCGTGTTGCGTCGGCGAATTTTATACACAGCATGGAGGAATACCGCGAGACTTTTTCGGACGACGCGCATATCGCAAAATATAACGAAGCCATGTCTGCATTCAATACCTATGAGGCAGATATGGAGGAGATTATACAGGAGGCGCGCGGCGGAATGAGCGGCGTGGAGCTTCTCGCATTGTCTGATACGAAGATTACGCCGCATTCGGACAAAGTTTCGGCTATATTAGAAGACTTGACGGCGGATAAAATTGCGATAGCGCAGGTGATTGACGAAGATAACGACGCTATGTTCGCGCTTATGTTAGCGTCCGTTATCTCGGCGATTGTGATTGTTGTGGTGCTGTCTGTGGGGTTGTCGGTGTATATTTCCGGGGCAATCAGCAAGCCGCTGATTGTGTTGGAGGAGTTCATGAGCGGCGCGGCGACTACGGGGTGTATTGAAATGCGCCCTCAAGACCAAGAAGTCGTGCGGAAGTATGGCGCGCACCGTGACGAGTTAGGCAGGGCACTCACTGCTACGTCACAGTTTGTCGCTTCATTAAACGGGCAAATGCAGATACTCGCGGCAATCGCGCACGGTGACTTGACGGTTCGCCCCAAGGTATTGTCAGACAAAGACAATGTGGGCAAAGCGTTGCAGCGTACGGTAGTGGATTTGTCGGAGATTTTCAGCGAAATCAACCAATCGACACATCAAGTGTCGGATGGGGCACGACAAGTCGCGGAAGGGGCACATTCGTTGGCGCAGGGCAGCACTGAACAAGCCGCGACTGTGCAGGAGCTGTCGGCGACAATCAACGACATTGAGCGTAAAACACGCGATAACGCCGAAATGTCATCTAAAGCGGCGACTCTCGGGGGCGATATTATGAACAGTGCCGAAAAAGGTTCACGCCAAATGGACGACATGGTATCAGCAGTTAATCAAATCAATGACGCAAGCAAACAAATTTCTAAAGTCATTAAAGTCATTGATGATATAGCGTTTCAAACCAACATTCTCGCGCTTAATGCCGCAGTCGAGGCGGCGCGCGCAGGTCAACACGGTAAAGGTTTTGCGGTGGTTGCCGAGGAAGTCCGCAATCTTGCGGCGAAAAGCGCGGAGGCGGCGAATGACACCGGCGGGCTGATTGCCAACTCCATGTCTAAAGCCGAGTTGGGGGCGCAAATCGCGCAGGATACGGCAGAAAGCCTAACCGAAATTGTCACGGGAATCAAGGAAAGTACGCAACTCATCAGCGTGATTTCTAACGTGACTAACGAACAGTCAAGCGCGATTTCGCAAATCAACATCAGCTTGGAGCAGGTGTCAAACGTGATTCAGCAAAATTCGGCGACTGCGGAACAAGCGGCAGCGGCAAGCCAGCAAATGAGCGGACAGTCAGACGTTTTAAGTGCGTTAGTGGAGCGGTTTAAGTTGTAATAGCAAACAGCGGTAACGTAATGTTACCGCCGTTTTTGTTTTAGAGCCTGTTTAGTATCTCCGATTGAGTGAAATTTTGAAGCGAATTTTTCGTCAGACAAGGCGAATTTTCTCCTCGTCTGCCGATAAAAATACAGCGGTAAACTTGTCAACTTTATTTATTGGCAGTTCTTAATCGCGTTTAATCGTAATGGGGATATTCTCGTGCATGAAATACATGGAGTTCGGGCAGGGTTGAAGTAGGTTTCCGCTTGTGTCCCTCTTAGCCGCTAATCGCGCAATGACAGGCACTTCATCGTGCAGAATTGCTGTGACTTGGTATGTTTTAATGACCTCACACTCATTGCATGGTCTATTTATACTTAATCGCACAATCATTATGACAGGCTCACACTCGCAGGGCTCTTTCCCGCATTTTTCGCAAGGCGGCGGACATTCGCAGGGTTCTTTCTCGCAGATGTCGCACAGCGGCGGACATTCACACGGTTCTTCCCCGCACTGTTCGCACGGCTCGGGCGCAGGCGTACTGCCGCGAACAGTCACGTCGGGTTGAGGGGGGAGCGGTTGCCCTGTTCCGAGGTAGAAACTCGTGGTGGGCGGCTGATTATAGCAGATATTTTGCCCTGCCACCTGCATACGATAGTGAGGGTCGTGCATAAGCGTTGTAATGCGGTGAGTCGTGGGGGTGACGGTGGTGTACACGCGCAGGCTGTGTACGTTCGTCGTCTTGTCGCTGTTCCGCATGATTAGTTGCTCGCGCCAGTCCCCAAACAAATCCGCAGAGATGTTGGGGTTAGCTTTCGTGCCGTTGATGGAGGTGGACTCGGCAGTGAACACACGTTCAAGACCGCCGTTGGTATTCGTGGCGCGGTCAATACGCATCCAGCCCTCATTACCGCCTGTGGTGTTGAGGAGTTGTCGCTCAAGCTCACCGCTCCACCATATCGCGAAACTCGTGGAGTTGGGGGTATTGCCGAGGCGTTCGCCGTTGATGTTACGCATATCCCCTGAACCCCAGAACTCCGCGCCGTTATTGCCGCGCACAAAGTTACCCGCCATACACCGCGCGGTGTCCCCCGTTCCGGTTTGCCGCCACAGTTCCGTACCGCTCAATCCGTCGAATAACGAGAGACCGTACGGCGACGTTTCAAAGCAGGAGAAAACTTGTATGCCGTTGCTCTGCGTTCGCCCGGGAATAAAGTTACCGACGTGGAGTGCGTCACCGTGACCGCGCCCGCTTGACCACAGCAGTTCGCCGTCATAACGAATCGCTGACGCGCCAAGGAAGAGCGACTGTTTGTGGCTACCCTCATGTACCGCCGCAGGCATGACGTTGTGGTTTCCCTGACCGTATGCGGGGTGGGAGGGGGTATGCCCTGTATCGAACGCCCATTTTTCCACTAATTTATTATCCACTACGTCATACGCAGTAGCCGTCAGGCGGGTGTAGTATCCGCGAATCGTCACGGCACTGGGGCGTACACCGTCTAAGTACGCGACTGCGCCTAAGTAGCGGTTGACGCGATTGTTGCCGTTGGAGTTGCCAATCGGCGAACCCCATTGATTAACCGTTCCGCGCCCCGGTTTATAGGGGATTGTGTCAAGGGCTTCGCCTGTTTTACCGCAGAATAACGTGAGAAACTCGTCCCCTGCGAGGACGCGCCCTGCGGAATTGCGGTGAATTGCCGTTGAACCGATTCGGTTACCTAAACCGTCAATCGTGCCGTCGGCAGTTTTGACAATCAACTGTGCCGAACCGTTGAGTTGATAGTCCGCGACTAACATTTGCGTATCGTGCGCCCCTGAACGGATATTAGGCCCTAAGTCAATGCGCCACAGGCTCGTGCCGTCTAACTTTATACACTCGATATAGGTGTTATTAGTCGCGCCGTCCTGCGCCGCGTCTTTGGAGTTGTTAGCGTCCCACTTCAAGAACAGCTCATACTCGCCGTCGCCGTCCACGTCCCCCACGGCGATGTCGTTAGGGTGATGACCGCGTTCTTCTATGGTATTGTTGGCATCGGCGAACTGCCCGCGAGGCGGAGCGGTCAGCGGAATATCAAAGTACGCGCCGCCGGGTGTACCGCTCGGCGTGTTGGAGTGGTTGTTAGCGCGGATTACTTTATCTTGGCTGTCGAACACTATGCCGTTTGCTACTGCGTCCACGCGGTATGCGGACGTGGCAGTCCCTGCCGTGTCCGTGAAGTTGGTAGGTTCACCTGGGTCGGAAGTGTAAATAAGCGTGTCCCCTCGATACAGGCGGAAGGTGGTGTCAACAGGGTCACTCGCCAAGAATCGCCAGCTCACGAATCGTCCGTTTCCGCGTATGGCGGCGGATACGATTCCGCGGTTGAGGTATTCCACGACGGGCAAGTCCTGCCCTTGCGGAGTTTGCGCCGACGCGTTCAGCGTCGCGGGTTCGGGTACATAATCTAACCCTGCGCCAAGAGTCGCCACAAGCATGACTATCCCGAGTGATACAGATATAACACGTTTCATATGAAATACCTCCCCATATCATATAGTTAGAGTATATTATAGCACAGATACATCATAAAGTCAATGCAATATTTTACAAAAAACGTCTTGACTTTTGGCGCGGCAAGTGGTACAATTGTAAAAAGATTACAAGGAAAATATTAAGGGGTGTGGGTTATGAATCTTCAAGTTAAGGTGTTAGTCCCGATTTTAACGGTCTTGATTTTGTCTTTCGCGTTGTTGGCAGTTATTGAAAACAATTCTATGGTTAAAACCGAAGAAAAAGTTTTGGCTAAGTTAGACGAGTCAAACATAGCTCTTGCAAATACATTGGCGTTTTTGATTGCGGAGGACGAAGAAAACCTCACTACAGAACGCATGATAACTTTTGCGAATTTATTCGGTGTTGACGAAGTTCACGTAACCGACGAGAACGGGATTTTGTTGTGGGGCAACGTCCCGGGTTTTTTCGAGTTTGATTTTGCGGAGACCGACCAAACCCGCCCGCTTCTTGCAATACTTAACAATTCGAGTTTAGCAATCGCGCAGGAACCGCAACCTCGCGGCACTGACGGCGTAATGTTTCAGTACATCAGCGTTTCGCGCATTGACGGACGCGGAATCGTCCAAGTCGGTGTGAATATGTCTACTATGGAGGAAATACATGATTTCGGCACAAAGTCCATCATTAACACTGTTATATTCGGGGTTGTAGCGTCTTTGATTATCTCCGTTATCATGATAGTGGTGATTCGGTGGATAGTGCGTAAGTTATATTGGCATGAGCAGATTTTGGACAGCATTTCGTTCCCTATTTCGGTTACTGACAACAACATGAAGTGGACGTTTATCAACAAAGCCGTGGAGGATTTTCTGGGCAAGAAACGCAAACACGTCATGGGGCAACCCTGCAGTAACTGGGGCGCGGGTATCTGTAATACGCATACCTGCGGCGTTCGCTGTCTTGAGCGTGGGGAAACAGGGACGAGGTTCACGCAGAATGGTTTGGATTTCAAGGTAGACGTGTCTTACTTAACAGACAGCCACAATAATCGAATCGGGCATATTGAGCTTGTGCAGGATATTACCCAAGTAGTCGCTACGCAAAAATCCGAAGAAAAGCTCATTAAAAAAATTCGCGAAATAAGCCACTCGTTCACCGATTCGGTGCAACAGGTTTCGCACGGCGCACAGTCATTCGCGCAGAGTTCTACCGAGCAGTCAGCCGTGATTCAAGAGTTGTCGGATTCTATTACCGAAATTACAGAAAAAACTAAGAGGAATGCCCAAATGGCTGAACGCGCCGCAGGGCTTACTCGTTCCGTCAAAAGCAGTGCGGAAAAAGGTAACGTCCAAATGGACGCTATGACAACAGCGGTAGAAGAAATCAACGAGTCCAGCCAGCAAATCGGCAAAGTCATCAAGACGATTGACGACATTGCGTTTCAAACCAACATTCTCGCGCTGAACGCGGCAGTCGAGGCGGCGCGTGCAGGACAGGCGGGTAAAGGGTTCGCAGTCGTTGCTGAGGAAGTCCGTAACTTAGCGAGCAAGAGCGCGGAGGCGGCGAAGGATACAGCAAGCCTGATTGAAAATTCCATGAACAAAGCGCAACTCGGGACGCAGATTGCAGACGAAACCGCGTCCAGCCTGCGCGAAATCGTCGAGAGCGTCAACGAAAGCAATCAACTGATTGGCGAAATCGCGAATTTGTCGGACGAACAGTCCCAGAGTATTGAGCAAATCAAGTTGGGGATTGAACAAGTCACCGACGCCGTTCAGCAGAACTCGGCAACCGCTGAAGAGAGTGCCGCCGCGTCGCAGGAGATGGGTCATCAGGCAAACAGCCTCGAACGCTTGATTGTAGAGTCAATGAAGAGCTTGAATAAGGAAATATAAAGTGGGATTATGAAGATAAAGCAGATATTAGCAATCATCGGCGCGATTTTGGTGTTGTTGGCGGGTGTGTTCGGTTTGCCGTTGCTTGTGCATAATACCAAAGACGAACTGTCGCCGCCTAAACCGCCCGAGTACGTCGGGTTGCCGATGGTTTCGCATAAACTGCCATATCGTTTCTCTTATAATGACTCTAATTATTCGTTGAATGGGGTTTTCGGAGAAGGCGACAAACCCGCGACGGCTTGTGTGTATGTGCGTGTGACACATTCCGAGCGAGTACCCGACATTCTTGCACAGCGTTCGACGGTGGAAATCATTGATATAATATACAACAGCGGCGAGTATG
>WRJN01000079.1 GCA_009778605.1 Oscillospiraceae bacterium | reverse complement strand
GTGGTGGGCCCACGGTGGCTTATGCCTAACCCCAAAGCGGGTGCGGTCACGCCCGATGTTGCCAAAGCAGTCGCCGAAGCCAAAGCGGGTAAGATTGAGTATCGCTTGGATAAAACCAACATTATTCACTGCCCGATAGGTAAAGCGTCGTTCGGTGCGGAAAAACTTGAGCAAAACTTTGATACGTTGATGGGGGCTATCGTGAAAGCGAGACCGTCTGCGGCAAAAGGGCAGTATATCAAAAGCTGTACCGTTGTTTCGACAATGGGACCCGGCGTGAAAGTCAATACTGCGAAGTATGCACAGTAAGTAATCCCATACACAAAATGTTCAACAAGGGGTTGACATTGTTGTATTAGTATGCTATACTTGTATGTAAAGACAAGAGTACCCTTATAGGCGGACGACCTAACTTAGGTCAAATTATGAAAAACAACTGTCGCTTTTGTACGGGGCGGTTGTTTTTCATTTCCACATTTTATGAGCAATGTCAACAAAATCCCCCTCAGAGTGAGGGGGATTTTTACGCTCTGCGCGTCAAGCTAATTCAGCAAAATACTTAATCGTACGAACCATGTTAGACGTGTAGGAGTTCTCGTTGTCGTACCATGACACGACTTGGACTTGGTACAATCCGCCGCCCATGTCCGTCACGAGGGTTTGCGTAGCGTCGAAGAATGAGCCGTATTCACAGCCGATGATGTCCGACGAGACGAGTTCTTCTTCGGTGTAGCCGAATGACGGAGTAGAAGCCGCTTTCATAGCCGCGTTGATTGTCGCAACGCTCACGCCGCTGCCTTTAACGACTGCCGTGAGAATCGTAGCAGAACCGGTAATCACGGGGACGCGTTGCGCCGCGCCGATGAGTTTGCCGTTCAGTTCGGGCACTACAAGCCCGATTGCTTTTGCCGCGCCTGTGGAGTTAGGCACGATGTTCGCCGCCGCCGCACGCGCACGACGTAAGTCACCTTTGGGGTGCGGGCCGTCAAGGGTCATTTGGTCGCCTGTGTAAGCGTGGATTGTACACATAATCCCCGATTGAATGGGCGCAAGGTCATTGAGCGTTTTCGCCATAGGTGCTAAACAGTTAGTCGTGCAGGACGCCGCCGAAATAATGGTATCACTCGCTTTGAGGACGCCTTCGTTTACGCCGTAAACAACAGTCGGCAAATCGTCGCCCGCCGGTGCCGAGATGATGACTTTCTTCGCGCCTGCGTCAATATGCGCTTGAGAGGCTTTTTTACTCACGTAGAACCCGGTACATTCAAGAACCATATCAACATCAAGCGATTTCCACGGCAAGTCCGCCGCGTTGCGTTCAGCGTAGATTTTGATTGTTTTACCGTCAACGGTAATGGAATCGTCACCCGCCGAAACGTCGTGACCTTTGTACGGACCTTGTGCCGTGTCATACTTCAAAAGGTGCGCGAGCATTTTAGGGTTAGTCAAGTCGTTAATCGCCACAACTTCGTATCCCGTTGCCCCGAACATTTGTCTGAACGCCAAGCGTCCGATGCGCCCAAAACCGTTAATTGCTACTTTTACTGCCATTTTATTCTCCTCCATAATTCATTTTGATAACTATATTCTACCACATTAAGCAGAATCTGTCAACATTTTTTTATAAAATTATTGACATTGCCTAATTATTTATGGTATAATAGGCATTGATTCAAAATATTAAGGAGATAAGAACATGGCAAGAAAAGTAATTATCATTGGTGCGGCAGGGCGTGACTTCCATAACTTCAACACGTTTTACCGCGACAACGCAGACTATCAAGTAGTCGCATTCACGGCGGCGCAAATTCCTGATATTGCAGGGCGTGCATACCCGGCGAGTTTAGCGAACAAAATAGGCAATCTCTACCCCAACGGAATACCCATATACGACCAAAAAGACTTAGCAAAACTCATCAAAGATTTCGACGTGGACGAGTGCGTTTTCTCATATAGCGACGTGCCGTATCAACACGTCATGAACATCGGCGCGTTAGTCAACGCGGCAGGGGCGGATTTCACGCTCATGGGACATAAGCAAACCATGATTGAGTCAACCAAGTCGGTGATTGCTGTAGGTGCAGTGCGTACAGGGTGCGGCAAGAGCCAGACTTCGCGCAAAATCGCCGAAACGCTCATCGAAGCGGGCTTGAAAGTCATCGCAATTCGTCACCCCATGCCATACGGCGACTTAGAGGCACAAAAGGTTCAGCGGTTTGCTAAAATTGAAGATTTAGCGGCAAATAAATGCACCATTGAAGAAATGGAAGAGTATGAGCCGCACATCATGCGCGGTAACGTCATTTACGCGGGTGTTGACTATGAAGCGATTGTACGCGCCGCAGAATCTGACCCCGACGGCTGTGACGTCATTTTGTGGGACGGCGGAAATAATGACTTCCCGTTCTACAAGCCCGATTTAACCATTACCGTGGTTGACCCTCACCGCCCCGGGCATGAGCTGTCCTACTACCCCGGCGAAGTTACTTTGCGGATTGCCGACGCGGTAGTCATCAACAAAATCGACAGCGCGGATTTTGATAACATTCAAAAAGTGCGCGAAAATATACGCATCGCCGCTCCTAATGCAACGGTGATTGACGCGGCGTCTACTTTATCGGTTGACAAACCCGAGTTAATCAAAGGCAAGCGTGTGTTAGTCGTAGAGGACGGTCCGACGCTCACACACGGCGAAATGAAAATCGGCGCAGGTGTCGTGGCGGCGAAACGATTCGGCGCGGCAGAGCTGATTGACCCGCGTTCAGCGGCAGTGGGCAGGCTGAACGAAACATTTAACATCTACCCTAATATCGGGACATTGCTCCCCGCTATGGGATACGGAGAAGAGCAAATCCGTGACTTGGAAGCGACCATCAACAAAGTTGACTGTGACACTGTTGTAATCGCTACACCCATTGACTTGACGCGCATTGTCAAAATCAACAAACCTTGCGTAAAAGTTGACTACACCCTGCAAGAAATCGGCAACCCTGACTTGAAAGACGTTATGGCTGACTTCATTGCCAAAGCCAAAGCAGGAAAATAAGAGTGACATTAAGTTTATTGGCACTCATACCGTTGATTGCGTTGCTTGTGTGCCTCATGGGATTCAAACTTTCCGTGCCGAAATCGGGGGCGATTGCCTTAGCGTTCGCGTTAGGGCTCGCCCTCGGCTTTTTCGGATTGACGTGGTTTGGGTTGAGCATAGCAATCGGCAAAGCGTTATGGTTGGCGTTGTTCGTGTCACTGATTGTGTGGAACGCGTTACTCCTATATCATTTAGTGAGCGATTTTGGCGCGATTGAAGTGGTAAACAACGCCTTGGCCGCATTCCTGAAAGAAAAATTCGTGGCATTTTTGCTGTTAGCGTGGTTATTCACGGGGTTGCTCCAAGGAATCGCGGGATTCGGCGTTCCGTCGGTTATTACCGCGCCAATCTTGATTGCATTAGGGTTCAAACCCATGAAAGCCGTCGTCGCTTGTTTAATCGGGCACGCGTGGGCGGTGACGTTCGGGAGCATGGGAACGGCATACTTCGTCATACAAGGCATTACGGGCATTCCCGACTCTGAATTTCAGTTACCTTTGTGGATTTTCAACACGACTACGATTGTGCTGACAGGCGCGTGCGTGTGTTGGGTACACAGCGGATTCAAAAGCCTTATAAGAGGGCTTACATACGTCATTCCAACGGCGGCAGTAATGTCGGGCGTACAATACGCGCTGTTGCGGCATAATATGTTTCACTTAGCGACAATCTTGACGGCAGCGGTAGGCGTAGTTACAATGTTCACGTTTTATCGTATTCGTGCACATTTGGGCAAAGGAAAGTCTCACCAAGCGCATCACGTCGAAAATTTCGACACAAACGCCTCCAAAACTGTATATAAACTAAATTTATTACAATCAGTATTGCCATATACGTTGATTTTGATTTTGTTGTTGTCGTTTCAAGCGATTCCGCAGTTTGTGCGGGACGCGGTGGCGATTGCGCCGAGTTTCCCTTCAACGCAGACGGCTTTAGCTGAGCCCACAATCGTCGAAGCCGCAGTACGATATAACCCCATTCGCCTGTTTGTACACCCTGCATTCGTACTCCTCATCGCGTCGGTGACGGCGTGTACGATTTACAAGCGCGCAGGTGTATGGGACAAAAAGACGTTTCGGGGCGCGTTGACTAAAACGCGGCAGAAAGGTATACCGGCGACGTTGGCGTTAGCGGGGTTAGGGAGTATGGCGTTGGTGATGATGGATTCGGGCATGACGCTGAAAATCGCCGAAACCGCAGGCGACCTCACAGGCGATTATTTTTCGTTGTTGTCGCCGTTTTTAGGCGTGTTGTCTACGTTCATCACGGGGAACAACACGAATGCTAACATTCTGTTTGGGGAGTTACAAAAAGAAATCGCAGAGGGGTTGGGCGTGAATTCCGCGATGATGACAGCTTCACAGTCCATCAGCGCGGGATTGGGTGTGGCGATGGGCCCCACGATTGTGTTGATGGTCGCGCTCACGACTAAACAACCCGAAAATGTTTCGCAAATCCTAAAAAAGTTAATCCCATTGGTATTGTTCATAGCGGCTATGATGGGTATAATAAACTTTATATTGATTGGAAGAATATGAGCAAAGGAGGTGAGAATATAAACCCATACGGCGCAAAAGATATTCTGTTTACGCTAAAACAAATAAAAGATGACCCCAATGAGTTAAGCGCGGCACTTGCACAAGCAGAAGCACGGCTGTCTGATAAAGACAGAAAAGATGTCATCGAAAAATACAACGAATGGAAGTTGAAAGCGAACAAATAAGATTCAGTGTGGTGAGGGAGGGGCAAATGCAAAGAAAGCAAATCAAGAAAGTTTTAGTCGCGAACCGCGGGGAAATTGCGATACGGATTTTTCGCGCGTGCAGCGATATGAACATCAAGTCCGTGGCGGTGTATTCCAAGGAGGATAAGTATACGCTTTTTCGCACTAAAGCGGACGAGGCGTATCAGCTTGACCACGGCAAGTCCCCCCTCGGTGCGTATCTTGATATTCGCAACATCATCAAGTTAGCCAAGGACAAGGGGGCGGACGCGATTCACCCCGGATACGGCTTTTTATCCGAGAATGCGGCGTTCGCTGAGGCTTGCGAGAATGCAGGGTTAATATTCATAGGCCCGCCGTCTGACGTATTAGCTAAAATGGGCGACAAGCTGACCGCTAAGAAAGCCGCCGAGGAAGTGGGCGTACCGACGATTCCCGGGACGAAAAGCCCCCTAAAAAGCGCGGAGGAAGCGCGTGCTTTCGCGGAGGAGTTCGGCTATCCCGTAATCCTCAAAGCGTCTGCGGGCGGTGGAGGCAAGGGTATGCGGCTCATCACCTGCGCCGACGAGTTAGAGCAGGGTTTCGAGTTAGCTCGCAGTGAAGCCCTTAAGTCATTCGACAATGCCGACGTGTTCATGGAGAAGTATCTTGAGGAACCCAAACACATCGAAGTGCAGATTATGGCGGACGCTCACGGCAATATCGTACACCTGTTCGAGCGGGATTGCTCCGTTCAGCGGCGATACCAAAAAGTCGTCGAACTTGCGCCCGCGTTCACACTCCCACGCGAGAAGTGCGGCGAAATACACGCAGACGCGGTAAAAATCGCGCGGGCAGTGGGTTATGTAAACGCAGGTACGGTGGAGTTTTTAGTGGATAAACACGGAAAACACTTCTTTATAGAAACAAATCCGCGTATACAAGTTGAGCATACCATCACCGAGATGATTACAGGGGTAGACATTGTTCAGGCGCAGATTGCCGTTGCGAGCGGTTGCAAGCTGTCTGACCCCGAAATCGGCATAGCGAACCAAAACGATGTAAGTTTCAGCGGCGTTTCGATTCAATGCCGCGTCACTACCGAGGATTCGGCAAATAACTTCGCGCCCGATATAGGCAAGATTGAGGCGTATCAGTCCAGCGGCGGATTCGGTGTTCGTCTGGACGCGGGTAACGCGTTCACCGGCGCGGTGATTACACCCTATTACGACAGCCTGTTGGTAAAAGTAATTACCGCAGGGCGAAACTTTGATGAGGCGCGCCGTAAAATGTTACGCGCTCTGCGAGAAGTACGCATTCGCGGAGTGAAAACGAATATTGCGTTTTTGAGCAACGTCTTGACTGATGAAACTTTCGTTGCGGGTAAGTGTCACACCAAGTTTATTGACGAAACCCCCTCTTTGTTTATGTTAGAGCGCGGTCTTAACGACGATGCGGGGCAAGTTTTGGCGTATATCGGCAAGAGGACGTTGGAGAACCTCGAATCGGACAGCAAACCAATATTCGCCGAGCCGCGTGTTCCTAAAATCGAAACGTATGAACAAACGCCCGCAGGTGTCAAGCAGATTCTCGACGAATCGGGGGCGGAGGGGTTGAGCAAGTGGGTTTTGGCACAGAAGAAACTCCTCATCACGGATACCACCATGCGTGACGCGCAACAATCCCTCATTGCTACGCGGTTGCGGACGCGGGACATGGTGACGGTTGCAGGTGCAACATCACATATTCTGCGCGATTGTTTTTCACTCGAGATGTGGGGGGGGGCGACGTTTGACACGGCGTATCGGTTCTTGAACGAGTCCCCGTGGGAGCGGTTGGACGTTCTGCGTCAGCGAATACCCAACATTCCGTTTCAGATGCTGTTTCGCGGCGCGAACGCCGTGGGATATTCGAGTTACCCCG
>WRJN01000078.1 GCA_009778605.1 Oscillospiraceae bacterium | reverse complement strand
TACGAGAGGCATATTGCCGATTTTGCCTTTGATTGCGCCTAACGTATCAAAGTCAAGTCCTGCCCAACCGTCGGGGTATTTTCCGTGAATGTTGCCGATTCCCGCCGCAAGCATAGTCACGCCTAAGTCGGCAATCATTTTGCATTCGTCAGGGTCGGCACATTCGCCTTTGCCCACTACGCCGTCTTCCTCTCCACCGATTGCGCCGACTTCTGCCTCAAGAGATAAACCCTTATCCTTGCAGATTTCCGCGAATTTCTTGGTGTTGGCGATATTTTGTTCAATCGGCTCATGTGAGCCGTCATACATCACACTGGAGAACCCTGCCGCGATACACGCTTCAGCCGCACTGTATGAGCCGTGGTCGAGGTGAAGCGCGACGGGTACGGTGATGTTCAGCTCTTCAAGCATACCGTTCACCATGCCCACCACAGTCTTGAATCCGCCCATATACGTGCCCGCGCCCGAAGTCACGCCGAGGATTATAGGAGATTTACACTCCTGCGCGGTCGTGAGTGCCGCTTTAGTCCACTCAAGGTTGTTGATGTTGATTTGTGCCACCGCGTATTGCCCTGCTACTGCTTTTTGCAGCATTTCGTTTGCTGATACCAATTTCATGTTTTTGCCTCCTTACGATAAAATTATTACACTTATTTTTATTTTACCACACTTTCGCCTAATTTTCAATAACTTTCAAAAATTTCTTGATGTTTCGACAAATTTATGTTATGATATTAGCGTTGGGGTCACCGCCGAAAGGAGGTGAGGAGGTGGTTTGTTTATAGTTACATTCATAGTGGCTGTCGCAGCGGATATGGTTTCGCACTTAATCTGCAAGTGGCTGGACAGAGACAAAAAGTAAATCCCCGCAAAACAGCACAGAAAAGCCGAGGCTCACACCCTCGGCTTTTCCTTTTGCAAAGATGGTTCATTTTCTTCACAGTTACATCATTGCATACATCATAACATATTTATAATTAAAAGTCAACCGCTTTTTAATAACTTTTCAATAACTTTCAAAATTTTCTTGATTTTACATTTATTTTATGGTATGATATTAGATGTATTACAATTACGGAGGGTACAAGCGGCTATATGAACATACAGAATCAAAATCACTTGATTAACTTAAATGACTATTCCACAGAAACGTGGGACAGCATTATCACGTTGGCGCAGTTGATAAAAAAAACACCACGCGTGTATAAAGGCGCGTGTACGGGTAAAATCATGGGGACGTTGTTTTACGAACCCAGTACACGTACACAAATGAGCTTTCAATCGGCAATGCTGCGGCTCGGAGGCGGAATCATCGGGTTTGATAATCCCGAAACTTCCAGCATATCCAAAGGCGAGAGCCTGAGCGATACCGCCAAAGTAATCAGCGGATACTCCGACGTGATTGTCATGCGGCACTACCTCGAAGGCGCGGCAAAAGCGGCGGCAATGTATTCCGATTGCCCTATTATCAATGCGGGTGACGGCGGACACCTCCACCCGACGCAGACGCTTACTGACTTGCTCACGCTCACCGAGGAAAAAGGGCGGCTAACTAACCTCAACATCGGGATTTGCGGTGACTTGAAACACGGGCGTACCGTTCACTCGTTAGTGCGCGCTGTGTCGCGCTATATGGGCAATACGTTCACGTTTATCTCCACCCCTGAACTTTCCATGCCCGACTATATCAAAAAAGAGCTACGCGGTATTGCGGGAATATCCGATTTTACCGATTACGGCTGTTTCAGCGAAGTGCATTCGCTTGAGGAAGCAATGGAGCATCTTGACGTATTGTACATGACGCGTATACAACGTGAACGATTCCCCGATACGCCCGAAGGCAGAGCAGAATATAACCGCCAACAACAAATCTTCACGCTGACCGCTGACAAGCTCCGCGAAGCCAAGCCTGACTTGATTATCATGCACCCGTTACCCCGAGTGGACGAAATCGCCACAGATGTTGACGCTGACCCGCGCGCTGTATACTTCAAGCAAGCTAACTACGGAATGTACGTGCGTATGGCATTGATTCTGACGATTTTGAATCATAAAATAGACATGGAACCGCTGTTATCCGGCAAAAGCGTGATTACCAAGCGCGATTGCACTAACCTCAAATGCGTGACACATTATGAGCCGACACTGCCTAAACGCAGTTTCATCAAAGACGGCAAAACCGTCTGCGAATACTGTGATTGTTGCGATTGACGGGCCTGCCGCGTCGGGTAAGTCCACACTCGCGGAGGCGGCGGCGCGTAAGTACGGCTATACAGTGATTCACATGGACGACTTTTTTGACGATAACATCACGCGCTTTCACGATGAAGTCATAGTTCCGCTACTGCGCGGCTCGCCGTTCACCTACCGCGCCTATGACTGCGGGTCGGGCACGTACACGGCTAAAACAATCGCCGATTGTGAGTTGGTCTTAATCGAAGGTGTGTACTCCATGCGGTTCGCGGAGTATTACGACTTCAAAATTTTCATACAAGTGCAAAAAAATGAACAAATGCGGCGATTACAGGCGCGTCGCCCAGATTTAGTCCAAATGTTCGTAAATGAGTGGTTGCCTGCCGAAGAAAAGTATTTCAGCGAGTATAATGTTGTCGAATTATGCGATTACGTTTATGATTAGGAGGGTTAAAAAGTTTAAAATAAAATCCCCGACAATTGGGAAAACGAGGTTTCACAGCACGTTTGTGCAGA
Organism: Oscillospiraceae bacterium; assembly: GCA_009778605.1. GTDB lineage: Bacteria > Bacillota > Clostridia > Oscillospirales > Ruminococcaceae > Ruminiclostridium_E. Next base: position 4,101 of record WRJN01000078.1, on the reverse strand, counting down.
AAGGAATGGTCATAAACATGAAAAATACCAAGACGTTTACCGTCAAGAATATGGCGATTACGGGGTTGATGATTGCGGTGGGGATTGTGTTACCGCTTGCGTTTCACTCGCTTCCGCAGGGGCTCGGCGGACGCGCGATTTTGCCCATGCACATTCCCATATTGTTGGCAGGTTTGATTTGCGGGCCTGTGTTCGGGCTTGCGGCAGGGATTCTCACGCCGATTTTGTCTTACTTTATCTTAGGAATGCCCATGCCCGTGTTCCTGTACCCCATGTTGTTTGAACTGCCCATATACGGCGCGGTGGCAGGGTTGCTCATGCGTTACTTGCCTGTGCGGCATCTGTACGGCAAGCTGTACATATCGTTGATTACAGCGATGTTGGCGGGGCGCGTGACCTTTGGGGCGGCGAACGCGCTACTGTTCAGCGCGGGTGAGTATAGCACGCAAATGTGGGTTACTGCAACGCTCGTGACCGCGCTCCCTGGGATTGTTATACAGTTGATTGCCATTCCGTCAATCGTAGTGGCGTTACAGAGAGAAAGGTTGATTGGGGTTTATGAAAGATAGCATTGTCGCGTGGATTCGCCATTTCATGGGGGAGGATACTACTGCGGTTTTAGGCATAAGCGGCGGTAAAGATTCCACCGTGGCGGCGGCGTTGTGTGTGGAGGCACTCGGCAGTGAGCGGGTGGTGGGCGTACTCATGCCTCAAGGCGTTCAGCCTGATATTGATGTGTCTTACGGTGTGTGTGAGTTTTTGGGGATTCGGTTCTTGGAAATTGACATAGGCGAAACGGTACAGACGTTGTTTGACGCAGTACAAATCGAGATGTGTGAAGTTGCGACGCGCAATACACCTGCGCGGATTCGCATGACGGCTCTGTACGCCGTAGCCGCTTGTGCGAACGAGAACGGCGGCGGTCGGGTAGTAAACACCTGTAACTTGAGCGAGAGTTATGTGGGTTGGGAAACCAAGTACGGCGACGCGGCAGGCGATTTCGCGCCGCTCGGGGACTTGACGGTGAGCGAAATTAAAGCGGTGGGGTACGAATTAGGGTTGCCGTCGGCGTTTATTGAGAAAACCCCCATTGACGGATTGTGCGGCAAAACGGACGAGGAAGCGTTGGGATTCACTTACGCCGAGTTGGACAAATATATTCGGGAAGGCTCAAGCGGCTCACAGAGCGTTGACGAACGTATTGCAGAATTACACCGACTAAGCGAACACAAGCGTGCAGTCATGCCGATGTACAAAACAGGGAGGGCAGAGGATTGAAAACAGGCGGAAAAGACACAAGGTATATCAAGATTTTTTTGTTGGCGGCGGCGATATTGTTTCTCGTCAAGTTGGTGTTTGACTTCAACTCGTTCACGGGTGTGTTCAACGCCGTCATGGCGATTATTCGTCCGTTCGTGTTCGGGTTCATTGTCGCGTATTGCATAAACATTCCCGTATCGTGGTTCGAGGAGATTATTAAAAAATTCGCGGATTTAGAGAAAGTCAACTCAAAAATTCTCAAGAAAGTCGCGCGCCCTATTAGCATAGTGGTCAACTTAGCGGCACTCGGTGGGTTTATCACGTTCGGTCTGATGAACTTCGTACCGATGTTGTACGAGAATATAAGCTCATTAGTCGCGGAAATGCCCGCATACATTAACTCGGGGATTGAGGCGGCTTATAAACTGCCTTATGCAGACGAACTCGGTATCAAAGAAATTCTTGACAATTTAAGCATGGACGATGTGCTGACTTTTGTTCCTGAAATGGAAGTAAGTCAAATGGTGTCGGGGTTGTTCTCGGGTGTATTCGCGGCGTTCATGACGCTTGTGGCAACGCTGTACTTTTTGGCGGAGTATAACCGCGTTAAAGATTTTATAAAACGGCTTATACGCGCACATTCCCCTAAACGCCAACGCCCTATCGTGAAATACATTCGCTTAGTTGACTTTAGTTTTCGTAAGTTTTTGACCTGTCAGTTCCTTGATTCACTCGTGCTGTCAACCATTACCATGATTGCGTTCACGTTCATGGGTTCAAAATACGCGGTGACTCTCGCGCTTATGTTAGGCGTGTTAAACGTCATTCCTTACTTCGGTTCGATTTTCGGAAGCGCGATGGCGGTGTTCATTATTTGGGCAGAATCAGGTGAGTTCAAAACTGCAGTTATAGTAGCAATCACGCTGATGATTATTCAGCAGATTGACGGTAACTTCATCAATCCGCGGATTATGGGGGCGTCATTTAAGATTAGCCCTGTGTTAGTCATCATAGCCATTACGATTGGCGGCGCAATCGGCGGAATATTAGGTATGATTTTTGCAATACCCATTGCCAACGTGTTGAAAACCGTACTGGAGGAATATATTAAAAATAAAGAGGAGCTGCGCGTCAGCCTCGGGGAATCCCCCGAGCAGATAGCACAGGAAGCCGCGAATAAAGCGGCTAATGAAGTTATAGAGGAAAGCGCGACATGAACGTGAAAAAGTATTGTCGAGGCGATTTCCCGACGCATAAGCCGTATAACGATTGGGCGTTGCGAACGTGCGTGGAGAAAGCACCGCGCTGGTGCAGCGTGGACTTGCGGGACGGGAATCAGGCGTTGGTCGTTCCTATGACGTTGGAGCAGAAACTTGAGTTTTTTGCGTTGTTAGTGCGAATTGGTTTCAAGGAAATCGAGATTGGGTTCCCGAGTGCGTCGGACACCGAGTATGCGTTTTGCCGTGCGTTGATTGAACACGATTTGATTCCTGATGACGTGTATGTTCAAGTGTTGACACAGTCACGCGAGCATATCATTCGCCGTACGTTTGAGGCATTGGCAGGGGCTAAGAATGCAATTGTGCATTTTTACAACTCTACGTCGGTCGTTCAGCGAGAGCAGGTGTTTTGTAAGTCTAAGAAGGAAATCGCGGATATAGCCGTTGGTGGCGCGACTTTAGTTAAGCAATTAGCCGCCGAGTATTCGGAGAAGAATCTGCACAGCAATTATGTATTCGAGTATTCGCCGGAGAGTTTCACCGGAACCGAGCCAGAGTATGCCGTGGAAATCTGTAATGCCGTTTTGCGCGTGTTGGAGCCGTCGGCGACAAACCCGGTTATTATAAACCTGCCTGCCACGGTGGAGGTTTCCATGCCTCACGTATACGCCTCACAGGTGGAATACGTTTGCGCGAACTTGTATAAACGCGAACACGTCACCGTGTCATTGCACACGCATAATGACAGAGGTTGCGCCATTGCCGCCGCTGAAATGGGTTTACTGGCAGGGGCGGACAGGTTAGAGGGGACGCTGTTCGGTAACGGCGAACGCACGGGTAATGCCGACTTAGTCGCGCTGGCGTTGAATTTGTACTCACAGGGAATTGACCCGCAGTTAGACTTGTCGGGTATCTCACAGATTGTGAAAATGTATGAGCGTACGACGGGTATGGACGTTCATTCACGCCACCCCTACTGCGGTGAGCTTGTGTTCGCGGCGTTCTCGGGTTCACACCAAGACGCGATTGCCAAAAGCATGGCATGGCGCGATAAACACACGGAGCAAGCCGCGCCGTGCCTGTGGAACGTACCGTATCTGCCCATTGACCCTGCCGATTTGGGGCGGGAGTATGACAGTGATGTTATTCGCATTAACGCGCAAAGCGGCAAAGGCGGAATCGGGTACATTCTGCGGCGTTCAGGCGTAAATCTGCCCGCGAATATGCGCGAGGCGGTGGGTTACGCCGTCAAGAGCGTGTCGGACAAAGCTGTGCAGGTGTTGAACCCCGACGAGGTGTACAGTGCGTTCATGCAGGAATTCGTCAATCGAACGGACAAGCTCGAGGTATTGCGGATTCGTTATAAAAAAGATGACGGAGGAACAGTCGTCAACGTGCGATATGGGTACAAAGAGCGTGAAATAACAGGGCGTGGGAACGGTCAGTTAGACGCGCTGAGCGATGCACTCAAGACAGGATTAGGGCTGAAGTTTGACATAAGCGATTTCTCTCAGCACGCCATTGATTCAGGCTCAAAATCGCGGGGTATTTCATATGTGCAAATCACCGCCGACGGCAAGACATACTGGGGCGCGGGTCTGCATACCGACATCGGTAAATC
>WRJN01000077.1 GCA_009778605.1 Oscillospiraceae bacterium | reverse complement strand
AGCTTTTTCACCACGATTCAGCGGCAACAACTGCCACGACTTGTTTTGTGTATACGGAACTTCGCCGTTTTTTAGCAATACCATGCTCTCAGCGGCAATTTTCCGTGCAATAACGTGGTGCGACTCGTACGGCGCGTCGGTAGTGATTTTGAGCGTATGTTCCTGCTCATAAGCGAATTTCAGCACGCGTTCAACACAAGCGTCAACGTCCGCCTCGGAGAGCGTGTTGTCGAAGTCAGGAACAGTGGGCGCAATGCAAACACCCTCACCCCGCACTGCCTTAACAATTTCGCCGTCATTCACTCCGAATGAACCGGGCATCTCCAAATCTAACCCCGCCCACACCGCTTGCGGTCGGTTATTGACCGCCCCCCAGTCAGACATGACTAATCCGTCATACCCCCAATTGCCTCGCAAAACCTCCGTCAACAACCACCGATTCTCCGACGCAAACACGCCGTTAATTTTGTTATAACTGCTCATCATCGCCTTAGGTTTAGCGTACATCAACGCGTACTCGAAACTCGCCAAGTACAGTTCACGCAATGTGCGTTCGTCAACGATTGCATCTACCCAAAAGCGATAGTCTTCCTGATTGTTCACGGCAAAATGCTTCACACAAGCTGACACGCCTTGGGATTGTAAACCGTTGACAATCCCCGCCCCCATTCGCCCCGACAACAGTGGGTCTTCCGAGAAATATTCAAAGTTACGCCCACACAACGGACTGCGCTTGATGTTGATTCCCGGACCCAACACACACGCCAACCCCATACTGCGCGCTTCAATCCCGATTAGTTCGCCCTGTTTCGCCGCCAACGCCTCGTCCCACGAACACGCCAACAGCGCGGCAGTGGGGTAACACGTCGCGGGATAACTCTTGTCGATTCCCAACTCGTTGGCTTTTTGCTTGCGAAGCCCGTGAGGGCCGTCCGCCATGGGAAGGGCAGGGATTTCGAGATTCCGCACATCACATTTAATGGCTTTGGTATGCCAATAATCCGCACCGGACAGCAACCCTGCTTTTTCCTCAAGCGTCAGCTTATTGATTACGTCTTTGATTTTTTCCATAGTTTCAATTCCTTAATTAAAATGTTCATATCATCGCTCGAACCTGCACAAATACGCAAATGCGACGGGAAGCAGCGAACGGCGATTCCTTTTTTGAACAAATGTTCATATATTTCGTTTGCGTGAACAGTCTTGGCGAAAACAAAATTCGTCTTCGTATCGCATAATTCCTCAAAGATGGCTAACTCATTTAATGCAGTATATAATACGTGTGTGTTTTCTTTCAGGACTGTAATCGCTTGCTTATATCCCACTTTGTCGGACAATATCGCTGCCCCGATTGACTGGGTAATCGCGTTCACGTTGAACGGCGACTTAACGGTACGCAACGCCCTTGTAATGTGTTCATTGGCTACTGCGAACCCGAGGCGAATTCCCGCAAGCGCGACTGACTTAGAACACGTCCGCAACACAATCAAGTTGTCATGATTAGCTGTTTCGGGCAACATTGATTCTGTTTCGTGACCCTGCGGATTCGTCCAGAAATCCATATACGCCTCATCAACGACAATCAGCGTGTCGGGGCAGGAGCGCAAAATATGCAAAACGCCTGACATTTCAAGCCCCAACGACGTGGGATTGCAAGGATTAGAAAACATCAGACAGTCAATGTCGTTCTCCTTAATATAAGCGACAACTTTGCCTGCGTTCACAATAAAATCGTCCCCTTTAGGCAGTTCATGCACTTGTAACTCGTACAATTCCGCATAAAAACTATACATAGTGAAATCAGGCGATAATGTCAAAACTTTGTCGCCTTTTTCGAGCAATCCTGCCGTAATCACGCCGATTAACTCGTCCGAGCCGTTGCCCGCCGTGACACAGCGCGGGTCACACCCGAACAAGTCCGCAAAAGCGTTGACGACTTGGCAGGCGTAGGGGTCGGGATAGCGGTTGAGTTTCACTTTGTCTATATCTAAAACCGCCCGAATGACTTGTTCCGTGGGTAGTTCAAGGAAACTCTCGTTGACATCAAGCCGAACGGCATATTCGCCTGTGAGCGGTTCGTACGGAGTGAACTTTTCTAACTTTGCGGGTAGTTTATACATTAGCCTCACCCGTGACCCTAATCCGTACTGCATTCGCGTGAGCCTCGAATTCTTCGCGTTCAGCAATGTTTATAATGGACTCTGCCGCTTCTTTTAATGCAGATTGCGTGTAATAAATATAGCTGGATTTCTTGACGAAATTGTCAACATTAAGCGGCGAAAAGAATCGCGCTGTGCCATTGGTCGGCAAAACGTGATTCGGACCCGCGAAATAATCCCCCAAAGGCTCAGGAGAGTATTCACCGAGAAACAAACTCCCCACATTGTCTAACTTTCCGATATACTCAAGCGGATTTTCGCACAACACCTCACAGTGTTCAGGCGCGATTTGCTCTGCCAACGCTAATGCTGCGTCCATAGTGGGCACAAGCATAATTGCCCCATACTGCTCAAGTGCTGCTTGCGCGATTTCGCGGCGCGGAAGTGCTGCCAACTGTCGCCCAACCTCTGCGGCGGTTGCTTCGGCGAGTTGTGGGCTGTCGGTTACTAAAACCGCACTTGCCAACACGTCATGCTCCGCTTGTGAGAGGAGGTCGGCGGCGATATAAGCGGGATTCGCCGATTTATCCGCAAGAATCAGAATTTCGCTGGGCCCTGCAATCATATCAATGTCAATGACCCCGAAAAGCAGTTTTTTCGCTAACGTGACGTAAAGATTCCCCGGTCCCACGATTTTGTCTACTTTGGGAATTTCTTTCGTTCCGTACGCCATAGCGGTAATCGCTTGTGCGCCGCCGCAAAGGTAAATCTCGGTTATTCCGCACAGCTTCGCCGCCGCTAATATATCGGGGTTAGCAGTGCCGTCTTTACGCGGCGGAGTGCAAATCACGATTCGCTGAACGCCTGCGATTTTCGCAGGAATCGCGTTCATCAGCACCGACGACGGATACGCCGCAGTCCCTCCGGGGACATACAGTCCCACAGTCGCAAGTGGGCGAATTCGTTGTCCCGTGACAACGCCGTTTTTCTCCGCAATGGTGTATCCCTCGCGCTTTTGCGCGGTATGAAACTTAACTATATTTTCGCGACAGCGTTTGAGTGCCGCCATGAAGTCTTGATGGTCTTCCTCGTAGTTGCGGAACGTGCGGATTAACTCGACTTCGGGGACGCGGTAATACACCGGTACGTCACAGTCAAACCGCATGGTGTAGTTCTTGACTGCCTCGTCCCCTCCCTCCTTAACGTCGTTAATAATCGCCCGAACCGCGCGTTCCGCCGCGAATCCGTCGCTCGCACTGCCCCCGCGCTCCTCTAAATCGGACAAGAATGCGTTAACCGCTCCTTCTGTGATAATTCTCATGTTTTTCAGTTATCTCCTTCGCAGAATTTTTCCATTGCACTAAGTATCGCGTCTATGCGCGTTTTCTTCATTTTCATGCGTACAGGGTTGACAATCACCCGCGTGGAAATGTCGGCAATATCCTCAATGACCTCTAATCCGTTTTCGCGGAGCGTCGCACCTGTTTCTACAATGTCAACAATGCCGTCCGCCGCCCCGATTAGCGGAGCCAACTCCACGCTGCCCTCAATCTTGACGATGTTCACGTCCAAGTCTTTTTCGCGCAGGAAGAATCGCCGCGTAACGGAGGTGTATTTAGATGCAACCGTCTTGATTGAATGACCGTCATAAAAGTCACTCCCCACCTTCGCCGCTAAGGAAAACTTACACTTGCCGAACCCCAAATCCAGCACTTCGTCGAACCGCCCGCCATACTCCATAATCATGTCTTTTCCGGTAATGCCGATGTCACAATGACCGCTTTCCACAAACGTAATCACGTCAGGCGATTTGGCAACCATGATTTCGACGTGGACATGAGGTATTGTGAAAATCAACTGCCGCCCTTTATCGGCGTATCCCGAAACGTCCCACCCCATCTTCGTGAAAAGTTTCAACGATTCTTTTTCAACTCTGCCTTTGGTGAGCGCGATTCGCACTGTGTCATTGTCGCGGCTGACGTATTTTTTGACCACCGCGCTCACATTTACGGCAAAACCCTGCGCGTAGGTATCGCCTACTTTGTACTTGCCGCCTGTGATGACGGGTTTGCCATACCCTTCTATATAGCCGTTGAAGTAACTGCCTGTGTAATAGCTGTGTGTTTCGCCCGATTGAAGCTCTATTTTATCAAAATGTGACGCGCACCCCGTAAACTCGCTGACTGCCTCCAATGCGGCTTTCGCCAACTCTAATACCGTGCCGTTGCGGTTAATATCCTCGCCCACTACGTCTTTGTCATAGATTTTCTCCACACCGCACTGCGCGATTTCGTCATCACGCCCCGATTCCTTGGGTTTTACTCTGTAGATTGACTGATTGTAGCATAGTTTGAGCGGGCGCGGCTCGTCTTTAAGCCGCGTTTGCGCCAATCGAATAATAGGCAGCGTCGAATCGGGGCGGACTACTAATAATCGGTTTTTGGAGTCGGTGAGTTTGTATACCGTTTCCATAGGGAAAGGGCGTTCGGGCGTGTCGAACACGTCATAAAACTCCACGAAGGGCGTGATTACTTCGCTGTAACCGTGTTCGCGGAACAAATCCATCAGCTTTTTTTCAATTTCGCGCCGCGCAGTACACTCTTCCAAGACGAAATCCCGAGTCCCCTCGGGCGTGATTGCGTTATATTTTTTCATTGGCTTCATTGGTAATTTACCTCGAAAAATTCAATAGTCAATCCTCATTATACCACTCATAAACAAAAATGTCAATGTTTTGCTTAAAAAGGGTTGAATTTTTTTATCGGCTGTGGTATACTGTAGAGTAGTATTGTTAAATGCGTGTCTGAAAAACCTCAACTATAATAGACGTTAAAGTGTATGTGAAAGGTATGTGTATGAAAGCAAAATTGGCATTATTAACCCCTGTAATCTTCCTTGAAACACTCGGCGAAACGATTGTCAACGTCACGGTCAGCGGATTGCGTACGTTTTTCGAGTTCCTGTTGTTGACGCTGAAACTCTTGTGGGACAAAACGGTAATCGTCCGCTCAAAAGTCGTGAACATCGTCAAGTATATCGGAATTTTCGTGGCGTCTCCCTTTGTCAAGCTGTCCATCAACTTTGACAACATGAAGCGCGATATGCGGCTCAAGCGAGAAGAAAGCGGCAGTTTTCGCGCCGCGTTGGTGTTTTTCCCTTACTTCGGGAAGTTCATGTTCGGCAGACGCGGTTTCATGGTGACTGCGTTTAACTACACTGCACCCATTCTGAGCCTTGTATTCCTCATGAACGTGGTGACGTATGCAACAACGTCTAACTTCACGTTGCGATTGGTCATCAACGGCGAGTTTTACGGATATGTCGAGAGTGAACAGGTGTTTTTGAATGCCGAAGCAATCGTTTTACAGCGCGTCAACTACTATGGAAGCGCGCGCACGATTGACCTTGTACCTGAATTTTCGGTCGCCAACAGAGGCTCAAACGAAAAGCTGACGAGTGATGAAGTCGCTAACTTGATTCTCGCACGTTCCAACTACACGTTAGAGCGCGCATACGGTTTCTTAATCGACAACGTGTTATACGGCGCGATTCTTGAAAAAGACCTGCACTTGATTGGCGAAACGATTGATGAGCTTTTAGGCGAGTATGCAAGCGCAAACCGCGGCGATAATATGGAGGTTGGGTTCCTCAATCGCGTCGTGTGGAACGAAAAGCTGACGTGGTTCTTAGAGGAAAGCGTGGTTGACCCGCAGACAATCATCAGCATGATAACCTCAAAATCCTCCCAAGGTGAGCCTTTTCTCCCGGTAGTTGTCACCCTCACCGAGAGTGAGGACGTGAGTATACCGTTCGGTAAAGTAAAAAAACCCATTGATGACTTGACTGTGGGTTCATCGCGTGTAATCGACAAAGGCGTTGAGGGTATCAACCGCATTACCTCCGAAGTGTCCTACATCAACGGTGAGGAAATCAAGCGCACGGTCATTGACACGACGTTAGTGCGCGAACCTAAGGCGCAAATAGAAGAACACGGAACAAAGCCTGTAGGAAAAAATACAAATTCAAAGCAACCAAAGCAGTTCGGCAAGTATATTTGGCCTGTGGAAGACCACGACGGCAACCCTACCGGGCGGCGCGGGCGCGGTATGGGTGGCGGACACAACGGCGTGGATATTCCCGCCGCATTTGGTATGCGTATTGTTGCGGGCGATTCGGGAGTAGTCGTTCTCGCCAAATATAACCACTTTACGTTTGGGCATACGGTGATTATTCAGCATGATGACGGTTCGCAAACGCTGTACGCTCACGCAAGCGGCATTCACGTAACCGAGGGTCAACGCGTTGTACAGGGGCAGCATATCGCCAGCATAGGTGCAACAGGGCGAAGTTTCGGAAATCACCTGCACATGGAAGTGTATGAGGCGGGGTCAAACCGACGCCTGAACCCTTATAACTACCTGCCGGACAAGGGCCCGTAAGGAGGGCATGAGTCATGAACAGTAGGCGTATTCTTACAAACGTAGTCGGCGTAATGCTTATTGCGGCGGTTATGTTGACATTTGTCTCCTGCGACGGGTTCGACGCTTGTGACGGTTTGTTTAAGCAGGAATCCGACGAGACACTCGACACTGAACAAGTCAGTGAGTTGTTGGCAGGTTCGTGGACGACTTATAAGAACGATAAGTGGTACGACAACATCACTTTTGACAGCGACGGTACGTTCACCGACAATGACGGCGACAGGGGGAATTACTTTATTATAGACACGAAAATCAAGATAGTGTGGGATGGTGAGGAGTTCGGTTTTGTACTGGCTAATTACACGATTAACGGTGATGAACTGCGTCTGCATGACGAGGATTACGAGGGTGACGAGTTTGACATTACGCTGTGGCGGCGTACATGATATAGCTGGTTAATTTCAAAATGGGCTGTCGTTTCATTACGACAGCCGCTTTACTTAAAGATGATATACGCCATATACGCAAGATAAAGCACGAGCATGGACGCACCCTCAATTCGCGTGATGCGTTTTCGAGACAGGATAAACA
>WRJN01000076.1 GCA_009778605.1 Oscillospiraceae bacterium | reverse complement strand
TCTTTTTCCGCCCCAATAGCCTTTTGCCAACTTGAGAACCTTATTTCTTCTTTTACGAGTCGCAAGCGCGCCTTTTACTCTTGCCATTTTATAACCATACCTTTCTGCCACAAAAGTGACACGAAACTTTTTAACTCACACCGAGATTTCAACTTTTACCACGTTTGCTTACTTGTTAGGAAGCAGCGATTTTACTAAGTTTTCATCGCCTTTTTCAAGGTAAGAAGCAACGCGGTTGATGCGCTTACGCTTGGTGTCTTTTTGAGTGAGCCTGTGCCTGCGATTGACGCGGCTGTACTTTACTCTGCCCGATTTAGTCAGCTTGAAGCGTTTCTTAGCCCCGCTATGCGTTTTCATTTTATTTTTCATTTCTTTTAGCCCATACCTTTCTGCCACCAAAGTGACACGAAACTTTTCGCGTTCATTAGACCTCTTGCGAAATTAAAATGCGGTCTATTCTGCGGCAGTTTCGATTAGTTTTGATTCACTGCCCTGTACTTCTTCGCTATCTTCTCTCTCTTTTATCGGCTTTACAGCTTTTTTCTTATCAACTTTCGGGAAAAGAACAGCGGTGTAGAATCGCCCGTCTAACTTAGAGGGTTTCTCATCGAAATTCGCATATTCAACACATTCCTGCTTGAATCGCTCCATCAGTTTTCGCCCTAAATCAAGATGCGTGACTTCTCTACCCTTAAAGCGAATGGTGACTTTAACCTTATCCCCCGCTTTGAGGAATTTTTGCGCGTGCCCGACTTTGGTCATAAAGTCATGGTCGTCGATATTAAGCGACAACCGCACTTCCTTGAGCAACGTCTGCTGTTGGCTCTTGCGCTGGTCTTTCTCGCGTTTTGACTGGTCGAAACGATACTTGCCGTAATCCATAATACGACACACGGGCGGATTACCCTGCGCCGCAATCATCACAAGGTCAAGGTTCGCTTTGTCGGCGAGTTCCTGAGCTTCTTTCCCTGAAACGATTCCTATGGGTTCGCCGTCTTCACCAATCAGCCTGACCTGCGGCTGTTGAATTTCGTTGTTAATCGGGTAAGCGTTCTTACCGGTATTCTTGTTGTTCGTGTTCTTACCGCTCATACTCCTGCTGATAAAGCACCTCCATACAAAAAAGCACGGGGAAATCCCATGCTCACAAAAAGACTATACACCAAGCCACTGCACAAGCAACTCGCCATAACCTCTTCACAAACTACCTGATGACATACTCATTACAATGACAAGCAGTCGGCAGGTGCGGGGAAATCCGCTTTCGTTTACTTTGAATATACCGATTATACACTATGTTTTTTGTCTTGTCAAGTGTTTTTTCAAAAAAAGTAAATATTTATTTTTTGCTACCCCTTGACAAGTGCCGTAAATCGCTGTATAATAGTAAAACATACGATTATTGAAAGGTAGTATGACTTATGTTTTGTAGAACTTGCGGCGCGCAACACCCTAATCCACAAGCGGTCATGTGCGTGAATTGCGGTGTAAAAAAAGGCGAAGGCGAAAACTATTGCCAAGCCTGCGGCGCGCAAACGGCTCACGGCACGATTTCTTGCACAAACTGCGGCGTTGCTTTCAACACACCTAAAGCCCTGCCCAATGCCTTAAAAGGGCTAACAACGCTTATGCTGATTGCATGGATATGCAACGACGTAAACTTTTTCGTCGGGGAATGGCTCTTGTTCCTCCCCGCCGTCGCTACGCTTGTTTTGTCCATTATAATCCTCACTAAGTTGAACACGATTGAAGAAGAATACCCCGAAATGAAAAAGAAACTGTATTCTTCTAACCTCACTAACATCATCGTGAACGGTCTTTTGATTCTTGCCTATATTCCTTTGTTGATTATCACAATTGCAACTTTCGGAATAGGCTGGGCGTTGATTTGGTTAGTACAACTCGGAAACCTCGGCGTCGGGATTTGGCAGTTCATCATTTGGATGGAGATGAACAAAATAGTTCAAGGGCAGTCAAATTAAAAGTTTTATAATAAAGCGGTTGACTTTACGTCAGCCGCTTTGTTTTGTGACTTTGTTCTTGATTTCGCCTTGTATGAACGAACGCACGTTGTCGAGGGTCATTTGTGCGATTTCGCGAGTCGCTTCCTCGGTGAAGAACGCTTGGTGAGAGGTGAGGACGACATTCGGGAAGGACAACAACCGCGCCAAATCGTCGTCAGTCATGATTTCAGCCGAGAAGTCGGTAAAGAAATAGTCCGCCTCCTCCTCATACACGTCTAACCCCGCGCCGTAGAGTTTCTTGGATTTTAACGCGCTGATAAGCGCGGACGTATCAATCAAGCCGCCGCGGGACGTGTTAATCAGCACTGCGCCGTCTTTTAAGGAGGCGAAACTGTCGCTGTTGAACATATGGTGCGTCTGCGGAGTGAGCGGACAGTGCAACGATACGACGTCCGACTGATTCAGTAACTCGTCTAACGTGCAGTACGTCCCTGCGAAATCCTCCGACGGCGACGGGTCGTAAGCCAGTACGTTCATACCGAACCCGCCGCAGATTCGCCCGAAAACGCTCCCGATTTTGCCTGTGCCGACGATTCCTGCGGTTTTTCCGCACAAGTCAAACCCGATTAACCCGTTGATGTTGAAATTGTTCTCCCGTGTGCGCGAATATGAACGATGAATTTTTCGGTTTACGCACAGCAACAGTGCCATAGCGTGTTCAGCGACTGCGGCAGGCGAGTATTCGGGGACGCGTACGACGGTGAGGTTGTGCGCGTCTGCTGCGTCTAAGTCAATGTTGTTGTAGCCCGCACACCTCATGGCAAGCAGTTTCACGCCGCCTTGCGTGAGCGCGGTTATGCACGGCTCGTCAATCACGTCGTTGACGAACGCGCACACCGCTTGGCAGGACAAGTCCTGTGCCAAGCGCGCTGTGTCACGGTTGAGGCGGTATTCAAGGTAAATCGGCTCACAACCGTATTCGGGGGATAGCCTGTCGAACCACGGCTTATCGTAAGGTTTTACATCGTAAAATGCAATCTTCATAGAAATATTATTACCCAAATGTTGACTTTTATGCAGTGTTCATGTATAATAATAAATATGAAAAAACATCAAACATTTACTTATCACGGCTACACCGTTGACACGGAGGGGTTCTCCTATCACTTCAGCATGGACGATATTGTGTTTCGCCCTAAGTGGACTTGCGACATTCCGCCCGAAATGCTCGGTGATGACACGTTGAACGCATTGGTGTTCAACCTCGGCATGGTGGAACTTGTCAGCTACTGGAAAGCCGCCTGCCCACTGCTTGTTAAAATAGCGTGCGGACAGTTAGACGAGTGGCAGACAGCGTGGTGGAAAAAGCTGTACCGTAAGGGGTTGGGGGAGTTTTTTTACCTCAACAACATCACGCCCGATGGTGACTTTATGCACATTGAATGCACCGGCGCGCCGCTGACGGTGAGCGATTCGCGCACGTTGTCGGGTTGCTTGATTCCTGTGGGCGGAGGCAAAGACAGCATCGTAACGCTTGAGCTGTTGCGCGACGGCATGGACGACAACTGCTGTTACATTGTCGGGGACATCAAGCGCGCTTACGACTCGGCAAGGACTGCGGGGTACCCCGATTCACGCATTGTCGGAGTCAAGCGCGCCATTGACCCTATGCTAATTGAGCTGAACAGGCGCGGCTATCTCAACGGGCATACGCCTTTCTCGGCGATTGTGGCGTTTTCGTCGCTGATTTTCGCTTACTTATCAGGGAAAAAATACATTGTTCTGTCCAACGAGAGCAGTGCGAACGAGGGCAACGTAGGCGGCGCGGACGTGAACCACCAATACAGCAAGAGTACCGAGTTTGAGCGGGATTTCCGTGAGTACGCGGCGCGGCTCTCCCCTGCCCTGCCTGAATATTTCAGCCTGTTGCGCCCTTGGAACGAGTTGCAGATTACACGCGTATTTACGCGATTTCCGCAGTATTTCACCGTTTTCCAGTCCTGCAACGCGGGTACAAAAACGAATACATGGTGTTGCAAGTGCGCGAAGTGCGTGTACGTGTATGCGATGTTAGCGGCTTTTTTGGACGATGAGGCGTTGCAGGGCATATTCGGGGCGGATTTGCTCGCAGACCCTGCGTTAGCGGAATTATTAGACGCGCTTATCAACCCCGATGTAGATAAGCCGTTCGAGTGTGTGGGAACGCGCGAAGAAGTCGCGCTCGCATTGCGAATGGCGGCTGAACGGCGCGGAGTTGTCGGGGCGACGCTTGACGGCGCGGATTTACTGCGTTATTGGGACAATGATAACTTTTTGCCGCAATGTTTTGCAGGGGTATTCAAGTGACGTGTTTTTATTCGTTTTCTATTGCTTCGGACAATGGGTTATTATTGACAGCTTGGCGCATTTGTTCGTTAGCGACGTGGGTGTAGATTTGCGTAGTCGCTAAACTTTCGTGACCGAGAACCTCTTTGAGTACGCGAATGTCAACACCGTTACGATACATGAGCGTGGCGGCGGTATGGCGCAGTTTGTGTACCGAAAAGCCCATTCCGTCTAATCCGCAGGAGCGTAAGCGGTCGGATATAATTTGCTCGACTTGGCGGGGTGAAATCCGCCTGTTTTTCTTGCTGATGAACATTGCTTTTTCGTGCAGGAGTTGTCGGTGTTTATGGCACAGCTCTTCACGCTTTTCAATGTATAAATTGTGCGCGGTGATACACGCGCCGTTTAGGTAAACCACGCGCTCTTTACTGCCCTTGCCCATGACGTTTATGTAGTATACATCGTCACCGCCGTCGGGATTGCGTTCACGCTTAAAGTCTCGCGCGTTCATGTTGACAAGCTCGCTCAAGCGCATTCCGCAATTGAGAAAAAACGTCATGATACAATAATTGCGTACCGACAGCCAGTCCCCCGAGTAGGTGTCGGCGTCTAATATAGCGGTTTCGCAGGATTTCAACAACCCCACCGCTTGCTCAAGCGTGAGCGATTTGGGTAACGGCGCGCGCGGTCCGGGTATTTCTAAGTTGGTTGCGGGGCTAACCTCGTACCACTGTTTGTTGTTGGTGAGGTATTTGAAGAATTGCCGTAACGCTACTGCGCGACGGTGCCGCGCTTTGTGGGAGTTGCCGCGTTCGCCTGCGAGGAAGTGCAAAAACTCGAGTATATCATACAACTCCACCGCTTTGAGAATGTCGGGCGGGAACACGGTGATGTCGATTTCCTCAAACGCTGTGCCGTCGGCTAATCCGCGCTTTTGCATGAGGAATCGCAAAAACAACTTGATGTCGTGAAAATAACTCCGCACCGTGTTGGGCGACCTGCCTTTTATAGTTGCGAAATAGTCTAAAAATTCCCGCAGAAACTGAGGAGCTTCGTCTTTATTATACATATTTTAATCCATACCTTTACGCCATGTGGTGGGAAATTCACCAAAAATCTGCCGCAAGTAGGTTCACGGACAGGTCTAATCAAGAAAGGTGCCCCCTACGAAAGGGGGCAAGGTCAAATCATGTTTGGGAAACAAGAACAAAAAAGAAAGGAGACAACGCACTCACAACATAAGTGCTTAGCCATTATCATACCACCAATTTTACCCTTTGTCAATAGTGTATAACGGTTTTTCTTGGAAAAACTGTAACTTTGTTGAAAACGCCGAAAAGCTGTCGCTTTTTTTGTGCAATTTCACTAAGAGCCTGTATTCATAGTCTGAATCAACAATCGTGATTGCGGAGGGTTTCTACGATTTCGTTATATTCGTCAATAGTCAGCGGAGTGTTGTCGATATTGTAATTTTGGATTAACCCGAGGATTTCGTCCTCATCGCAGGCGATGTCAATATCCGTTTCGCTCTTGAGCTTTAACGCGGGCTTGCCCGAGAAGTAGAGTATGCTGTCAATCCAGACGTTCGTTCCGTCGGCGCGCAGAATATTCTTGAGAATTTCGCGCTGTCGCTTGACTTGTTTAAGCGGGTTTTTCATCTCGGTTTCGGTTATTTTACCGCCGCGATAGAACTTTCGGTGTAGCCAAAACTCATCATTGTCCGAGCCTATGATTGCCCCGGAATGGTTCTTGACTTCCACAGCGAGCACCCCGTGTCGGCTCACTACAAGCAGGTCGATTTCAGAGCGGTTGTGCTTGTAGCGTATGGGAAGGTTTGCGAATACGGTGTAGTCGCCTTTCAGTTTCTTGGCGACGCGTTCGAGCGCGCGCTCACCACGTTCACCTGACACGAGGATGTTGTAACGGCGCGCGGCGGCGATATAACCTGTGAATGACAGAAAAATCACCGATATGAAAATGATTCCTAACCACAGCGAGTATCCCAATTCCTCATATTCGGGGTGTTCGTTAGGGTCGTACCACTGCATGAAAATCACGTAGATTGTAAACAACGGGAGAGGCAACGCACCTAAGATGATTTGCACGACAAACAGGAACGAAAGGCGTTTCAGGTTAGGCTTTTTGTTTTTATATAACTTCATTATAATAGTATAACACGTATGTGCGTGATTGTCAAGCGGTGATTATTTAGACGTTATAGGTAACCGTGTTACTCTTTTGACACATCAATCACTATTGAGGAGGCTTTTTTGCCAAAATAGGCTTCAGAAGTTATCGTTATTTCGTCATCTGTTGCATCAATCCATAATTCCCTTACGCTATAAAAATCATCTGCATTTTCAAACGCCTTAAAATGCTTAATTTCGCCGTTATTATCAATACGTTTCAAATTGCCATCAGAGTGCATATAGTAGAGAAATTCACCATCGCTTATTGCCATGTCACTTATGTCATCTTCAAACCCAGCACTTAGATATATTGTTCTGTAACCTGTATTATCTATATAACCTATGCTATATATTCCCCATCTTATGGCGTCAAGCCAACCATAAGTTCTTATCACAAATCCTTCGTCTTCTCTGGTTGCATAAAAATCACAATTGTACAACCCAACACAATTAGCCATACCGCTTGGTCCATTTTTTTCATTTTCTTCCATAGTTGGTATAAAATATACCAATATACAATAAGGGATAGTTTGAAACAAATAGTCTTGCACCCGCCATAAGTCCAAGCACAGCAAAGCTAACCGCCTTGAGGCAGCCTAAAAAATAAAGGACACTTCCTATGCAGGAGCGGGTAGCACATCATCACC
>WRJN01000075.1 GCA_009778605.1 Oscillospiraceae bacterium | reverse complement strand
ATTTTCCGATATACTGCGTTGAGTTTTCTTGTAATGCACAAAGCGTTACTGCGAAAACTCGCCTTGTCTACCGAAAAATCCGCGCGCAAACTCGCTCGCTCAGAATTCTCGGACAGGTCTACTCATGCGGGGTTTCCGTGGAGGTCTAATGAATATAAAAGTTTTAATTGTTGAAGACGATTCGAGCATTGCGAAAAACCTCACGCGGTTGTTGACGGGCGAGGGGTATGTTGTCGCGTCTGCGGCTACCCAAAAAGAGGCATTGAGTAAGATTGAGGGTGACGGAGATACGTTCGATTTGATTTTGCTTGACGTGTCCCTCCCTGACGGTAACGGATTCGCGATTTGTGCGGCGGTGAAACGGTTGGACGACACGCCTGTCATTTTCATTACTGCGTCGGCAGACGAAATCAGCGCGGTGACGGGGCTTGATTTAGGCGCGGACGATTATGTAACCAAGCCGTTTCGTCCGTTGGAGTTGCTGTCGCGCATCAAGAGCGTGTTGCGGCGACGCGGTAAAGCCGAGGCAGTGTACGAAATCGAGGATTTGCGTATTGATTCGGTGCGCGGAACGGTGAGCAAAAGCGGCGCGGAGCTGTTCCTGTCGGCGTTGGAGTATCGCTTGTTGCTTGTGTTCGTCAACAACCGCGGGATTGTATTGTCGCGCGAGAAGCTGCTGAGCGAGATATGGGACGTGGCGGGTGAGTTCGTCAACGATAATACGCTGACTGTGTACATTAAGCGGCTGCGCGATAAAATCGAGACGAATCCACAGGTTCCGACGATTATCAAAACCGTACGCGGATTGGGGTATATAGTCGGTTAAAAATGCGGGGTTTTCGTGGAGGTTTATTGTGATTATCGGAAAATCGAAAAAGATGGTCGCGGAAATGAGCGAGTCTATCGACAAAATTATTCACGGCGACGACAGCATGGATATTCAGCTCTTCCAAGAAGGTGAGCTGTACATTCTGCAGAACCAAATCAACAAGATGACAGTGCGGTTGCGTGAGCAGAATGACACGCTCAAAAAAGATAAAGTTTACTTGGCGGATTCGTTGGCGGATATTGCACATCAGTTGCGTACGCCTATGACTTCGCTCAATTTGTTGCTGTCATTTTTGCCGCCTTGTGAGCATACGCGGGAAGCGGAGCAGTTATTAGCGCGTATGGATTGGTTGTTGACGGCTCTTTTGAAAATATCCAAGATAGACGCGGGAACGGCAGTTTTTCGCGCGCAGGAGGTTGATAACGAGACGCTCATTCAAAAAACACTCGATGCGTTGGCGGTTCTGCTTGAGTTGCGCGGCATTACCGTAAACGTACAGTGTGTGGGGCGTGTGTGTTGCGATGTTGACTGGACGGCTGAAGCAATCGGCAACGTCCTGAAGAATTGCATGGAGTACAGCCCGCGCATTGATATAGACTGTACGCAGAATCATATTTATACCGAGATTGTCATTCGCGATTATGGTGTGGGGATTGCGCCGGAGGATTTGCCGCATATATTCGAGCGATTCTATCAGGGCAAGGCGCGCAAGAATGACGGGTACGGGATTGGGTTAGCTTTGTGCCGCATGGTTTTATCCGAGCAGAACGCGACAATTAAGGCGGTCAACCGCATAGAGAACGGAGAAGTTGCGGGGGTTACGTTTACGATGCGGTTCTATAGCAGTTCCACATATGCAAAAGTGACGATATTGTAATCAAAAAGTCACCGAAGTGTCACATACGCGGTGTATACTTATGGTAATCAATCGCAAATAGACCTCCACGGAAACCCACACACGGCGGATATTTCGGCAAATTTTCCGCCATACTGCGTTGAAATTTTTTTACAAGGGCACAAAGCCTTGCTATAAAATTTCGCCTTGTCTGACGAAAAATTTACTCGAAATTCCGCTTGTGTGTGGGTTTCCGTGGAGGTCTAATAAACATTTCGGAGGACTATAACAATGGAAATTTTACGAGTAGAAAATATCAGCAAGACTTACGGTAAGGACGAGAGCCGCGTGGACGCCCTCGATGACGTTTCTTTTTCGGTGAACATGGGGGAGTTTGTCGCCATTATCGGGGCGAGCGGTTCGGGCAAGTCAACTTTGTTGCACATTATCGGCGGCGTGGATAAACCGACGCGGGGGAGCGTTTTCGTCAATGAGATTGACGTTTATGCTCAAAAACCTGACCAGTTAGCCATCTTTCGGCGGCGGCAGGTGGGGTTGATTTATCAGTTCCACAACTTGATTCCCGTGCTTGATGTGGTGGAGAATATTACACTTCCGCTGTTGATGGACGGGCGCAAAGTCAACCATGAACGGTTGAACGAACTTATGGAGTTGCTTAGTTTGAACAGCCGCGCCAATCATCTGCCTAATCAGTTGTCGGGCGGTCAGCAACAGCGCGTGTCAATCGGGCGCGCACTTATTAACGCGCCGTCTATCGTGTTGGCTGATGAGCCGACGGGTAACTTAGACAGCAAGAACGGACAGCAGATTATCAAACTTATAAAAGACTCCAACCGTAAGTATGGGCAGACGATTGTCATGATTACACACGACGAGAACATTGCGCTTCAAGCTGACCGAATCATTAAGATTGAGGACGGGAGGGTGGTATCATGAACGTGTTCAACAAAGTGACGTTACAGGCACTCAAGAAGAATCGCACGCGAACAATCGTTACCGTTATCGGGGTCATTCTTTCGGCGAGCATGATTACGGCGGTCACGACTTTAATATCGTCCATGCAGGGGTTTCTCATGCGTTCAGCGGCGGCGACTTTCGGCGATTGGGCGGTACGGTATGAAAACGCCGATGATGATTTTTGTGCGACTTTAGCGAACGATAAAGCGGTCAGCGAAGTTCTGCTTGTGGCGGATTTGGGCGGGTATTTGCGCGAAGAAAATGAAGTGATTAGCTATTTCCCGGTGGCGGGGTATTCTAAAGCGGCTATGGACGCGCTGTGGATTCCTTTGGAAGAGGGGAGGCTGCCGCAAAACGAACGCGAAATCGTTCTGCCGATTCATGCTAAACTCGGGTATAGAATTGACGACGAGATTGAGCTTGACTCGGGCGTGTATACCGTCGTGGGGTTGACGGGATATGTCTTTCATGCCACCGATATTCGGACGTTTATCACCGTTATGCCTGACACGCCGACTGCGCCGTATACTGCGTATGTGTGGCTCAACAACACGCGTAAGGTGTATGCGTTTAATGAGCGTATGGAGAGCGAGGCGGACGTGGAAGGCGGCGTCAACAGCAATTATTTGCGGACGATTGGGCTTACGGGCAACGAAAGCATGATGGCGGTTATGTATTCATTAGGGGCGATTTTGATTGGCTTGATTATGGCGGGTTCGATTCTTTTGATACACAATGCGTTTTCCATTTCGGTGAGCGAACGCACTAAACAATTCGGGATTTTGTCGTCAGTGGGTGCAACACCTAAGCAATTGCGCGGTTCGGTTTTGTTCGAGGGAGTTTGTATCGGAGCGGTGGGTATTCCTTTGGGGATTGTTTCGGGGATTTTGGGCATTGCGGCGGCACTCGGCATTGTCGATAACTTGTTAGGCGATTATTTCGGCGAAGCGGGGTTCATGACTTTGCAAGTGTCGTGGTGGGCAGTTGCGGCAGCGGCGATTATCGGCGCGGTTACGATTTTATTGTCGGCGTATATTCCTGCGAAACGCGTCATGAAGATGTCCGCCATGGATTGTATTCGTCAAACCACGGACATTAAAGTAAGCGCGAGGGCGCGGGAGTTCAAGACATCAAAGCTCACACAAAAGCTGTTGGGTTTTGAGGGAATGTTGTCTCACAAGAATTTCAAGCGTAACAAGAAGCGGTACCGCGCGGTAGTGTTGTCATTGTTCATGAGTGTGGTGTTGTTTATTGCGGCGAGTTCGTTTGGGTTGTACCTCAAGGAGAGCGCGAACATGATTATACATTCCAGCAATTATGACGTGGGTGTGTGGGCTTATGGCGACGTTGAGACTGAGCCGTTGTTGCGAGAAATGTATGGCAAGTTAGCGGAGCTTCCGCAAGTCACGCGCAGTGCGTACGCCGACACGAGCGGTTCTGCGAATTTTGAGTTTCCTGTCAACAAATTCGGTAATGACTATTTGAATTATTTCCCATACTTGTTGAGCAGTGATGAATATGGCGACAGAGAGCATGAAGTTTTGCAAGACAGCGTAAGAATTATGGCAGTTGATGATGACACGTTCAAGGAGTGGTTAAGCGATATGGGCGTGTCGGAGGCAGAGTATTACAACCGCACGGACAGCCGCTATTATACTGTGGGCGAAAATGTTTGGTATGTGCAAAAGACCAAGCGTTATGAGACGATTCGGTACTTTGATGAAGATGAACTGGACTTTGTGTTGTATAAAGGCGGTCTTGTCGATGAGGGTGAGGGGCAACGGCCGTTGATGCAGGACGAAATTGATGAAGAAAACAAAATGGCGGTCACGCTCACCTTTGTAAATAAATTACCGTATTTGTTTGAGGGGATTCAAAACGGTTTGATAATCGTCGTTCCGCATTCGGAGTTAGGGCGGTTCGACAACGTGAACAACATGGAGTATGAGCATGATTTTGAGGGGCGGCAGTATGCCGAGCGCGTGTATTTTGATATGATGTTTGAGGTGGATAATCCCATGGAAGCCACCGAGGCTATGGAGGCGATTACGGAAACGTATAAAGAATCGTTCACGAGTATCCGCGTGTATAACGTCGCCGCCGGTGAGGAGGAAACGCGCCGTATGCTTATGGTTATGGATTTGTTTGTGTATGGTTTTGTTGCCCTCATGTCGCTCATCACTGTGGCGAACGTGTTCAACACGATTACGACGAACGTAGCTTTGCGGAGGCGGGAGTTCGCCATGCTCAAGTCGGTAGGGTTAGCGGACGGCGGGTTGAATAAGATGATGGTTTATGAGTGTTTGTTTTTTGGTGTGAAGTCCCTCTTGTACGGGTTGCCTGTGTCTTTTGGTATAACGGTTTTGATTTATTTGGGTGTGACGCAGGGTATGGACGTTCCGTTCGTACTGCCTTGGGGGAGCATTGCCGTAGCGGTCGGCGGTGTCTTTGCTATTGTGTTTGTGACGATGATGTATGCGGTCGGTAAAGTCAAAAAAGAGAACACGATTGACGCGCTCAAGAGTGAATTACTTTAATAACGTATTAGGAACGTGTGTTCATTGAACACACGTTCTTAATGCGTTTCGTACCATGATTTTCCCGTGCGAATGTCTACCGACAAATCCATGTTGACTTCGTTTCCTGCGGCGCGCATTTCTTCCTCTAAAATTGTTTTAACTTGACACGCCGTGCTTTCGGGAGTTTCCACAATCAGCTCGTCATGAATTTGTAAAATCAACTTGGCTGACCCTAACTCTTTCAGGCGCGTATTGACGCGAATCATCGCGATTTTGATTATATCAGCTGCTGTTCCTTGAATGGGCGTGTTCTTGGCGATACGCTCCCCGGCTGCGCGTATATTATGGTTGCTTGAATTGATTTCGGGGACGTAGCGCACGCGCCCCAACATGGTCTTGACATAGCCGTTTTGCTTTGCTTCCGCCACTGTTCGTTCAAGATATGCGCGTACGCCGCTATACGTTTCGAGGTAGCGTTCGATGTAATCCTTAGCTTGCCCGAGTGGTACGCCGAGGTCTTTAGACAGCGAGAACGCGCCCATTCCGTAGACGATTCCGAAATTGACGGCTTTCGCCGCGCTCCGCATTTCGCGTGTTACGCTGTTTTGGCTCACGCCGAACACCTGTGACGCTGTGATTGCATGAATGTCGGCATTATTGCGAAACGCTTCCAACAACGTCTCGTCGCCTGATATAGCGGCGAGTACGCGCAGTTCGATTTGCGAGTAGTCGGCATCTGTCAGCACGTTGCCGCAGTCCGCCACGAAAAAACGCCGCATGACGCGCCCGCGTTCTGTGCGTACGGGAATGTTTTGAATGTTGGGCTCTGCGGAGGAAATTCGCCCTGTGCGTGTTTCGGTTTTGTAGGTGGTATGCACTCGCCCTGTGTCGGGGTTTATGCATTTCAACAACCCTTCCACGTAAGTCGCGTTGAGTTTGGTGAGTGCGCGGTATTCCATAACCAACGGTATGATTTCGTGTTGCTCGTACAGCGATTCTAACGTGTCGGAGTCGGTGGAGTATCCCGATTTTGTTTTTTTCGCGTGAGGCAGCGCGAGTTTGTCCGCGCTGAACAGGATTTCCGACAACTGTTTGGGGGAGGCGATGTTGAATTCTTCGCCTGCCGCTGTGTGGATTGCCGCTTGCAACGCTTCAATTTGTGGGCGTAGTTCGTCGCCGAATTGACGCAAGCCGTCCGCGTCCACTTTTGTGCCCGCGTGCTCCATTTCGCGCAGTACCGATTCTAACGCGTACTCAATCTCGAGTATGCGCGGCGAGTCTTGCTCTTGCGGGGCGGCGGTTATTGTTTGGGTAGGCGTGACGCCCATGCGTTTCATCAGCGTGACTAACTCTAACTCGGTCAGGAGTTGCGCTAACTCTTGGGGTTCGCCTGTTTTGATTTGGTAGTTGGCGATAGCTGTGTCTATGGGGACATCTGTTTTTATTGTTGCTAATTCGCGGCTTAAAAAGCAGATGTCTTTGTCTTTTTCAAGGTTGGCTTTCGCGCTTTTTTGAATGCCCGGCGCGTCTAAGTTTTTGTATATATCGTCGATTGTTTTGTGTGCGCGAATGAGCGAGAACGCCTTGACTTCGCCGATTCCTGCAACGCCGGGTATATCGTCCGATTTGTCCCCCATCAGGGCTTTGATTTCGATGAATTGCGATGGCGTGATTTGGTAGTCCTCAATGATTTTTTGGGCGGTGTACGTTATGTCTTCTTTATTGGTCATCAGGACGATTGATACTTTTTCGTCCGCTAATTGCAGGGCGTCACGGTCGCCCGTGGCGATGAAACATTCGTCGGCTTGGCAGGATTTGGCTAACGTACCTATTATGTCGTCTGCTTCGTAGCCCGCCAATTCTACGCGCACGATTCCCATTAAATCAAGGATTTGCTTGATGTAGGGCATTTGTGCGGCGAGTTCATCGGGCATACCTTTGCGGCGTTTCTTGTAGCCGTCGTACATTTTGTGCCGAAACGTCGGTACGCGTAAGTCAAACGCGACTGCGGCACAGTCGGGGTTTATGGTGTTGCGTAGGCGGTGCAATGAGGAGAAGAACCCTGTGATTGCGTTGGTGTACACGCCGTTTTTGTTGGAGAGCAGACGAATCGCG
>WRJN01000074.1 GCA_009778605.1 Oscillospiraceae bacterium | reverse complement strand
ACCCGCTTTGGGGTTAGGCATCAGCCCGCGCGGGCCTAACACTTTACCGAGTTTACCGACTGTTCCCATCATATCGGGGCTGGCGATTACCACGTCAAAATCCATCCAACCACCCTGAATCTTAGCGACCGTTTCTTCGTCTGCCACAAAGTCAGAACCTGCGTCCTCTGCCGCTTTGATGTTGTCGCCTTTCGCAAACACCATTGTACGCACTTTCTTGCCCGTTCCGTTAGGCAGAACCACCGCACCCCTGACTTGTTGGTCAGCGTGGCGCGAGTCCACCCCTAATCTGATGTGCAGCTCAACCGTTTCGTCGAACTTCGCTTTCGCAGTCTTGCAGACTAAATCAAGCGCGTCTGCGGACTCGTAAAACCGTTCACTGTCAATGAGTTTAACGCTCTCTGCGTACTTTTTACCATGTTTCATATTGTAAAAAAACCTCCTTGCGGTATTGACGGCAACTTCTTTTTGAAATGCCTCCCGCCGTAATTTAATTGTACAATATCAATTGTACATCGTCAATTGACATCAACCCTCAGCTACTTCGATTCCCATTGAGCGCGCCGTCCCTGCAATCATGGACATTGCCGACTCAATACTCGCCGCGTTTAAGTCCTGCATTTTCTGCTGTGCGATTGCCTCAACTTGCGCCTTGGTAATCTTAGCGACCTTGTTTTTGTTTGGTTCGCCCGACGCTTTGTCGATTCCGCAAGCCTTTTTAATCAAGACAGGTGCGGGGGGCGTTTTGGTGATGAACGTGAAACTCTTATCCGCGTATACGGTGATGACTACGGGGATAATCAACCCCGCGTCGTTTTTTGTGCGCTCATTGAACTCTTTAGTGAATGACATGATGTTTACGCCGTGTTGCCCTAACGCGGGTCCTACGGGCGGTGCAGGGGTCGCTTTCCCTGCCGGAATTTGCAGCTTTATATAACCGCTTACTTTCTGTGCCATATCTACATTCCTTTACTTGTGTATTAGTTTTTACAGCTTCTTACAGCTTTTTAATCGACGACAAGTCCAACGTAGCAGGAGTATCCCTGCCGAACATGGACACGGTGACAATCACTTTGGAGTTAGCCTCGTCAATCTCTCTGACAGTCGCCTCATAGCCGTCAAGCGGGCCGCTTGTCACAGTGACGAGTTCGCCCGGTTTGAACGAACCTTCGGTGACTTGTGACGAAACGCCAAGGTTCATGACTTCTTCATCAGTCAACGGAATGGGTTTTGACCCCGGACCTACAAATCCCGTGACCCCTCTCGTGTTCCTGCAAATGTACCACGATTCGTCCGTCATAACCATCTTGACGTACACGTAACAGGGATAGAGCTTAGACTCCACTTTTTTTTCTTTGCCGTCAGCGGCGGTTTCGGTGATTGTTTCGGTTGGAACCATCACATCTTCGATTAAATGCTGTAACCCTCTGTTTTCGACCAACGTGTTAATATTGGTCATGACTTTGTTTTCGTACCCTGAATAAGTGTGGAGTATATACCACTTAGCCTCGCTTGAAACCGTGTTTTCCTTTGTCATAGTGCAGTATCCTCTCCTACTTACTCAATCCCCAACATCTTTTTGAATCCGAAAGCGAGCAGTTTGTCAAGACCCCATATGGACGCCCCTGCAACAACGAGTACCGCTAAAACGACCGATGTGTTGCGTAACGTCTGCTTAGGAGCGGGCCATGTGACTTTCTTGAACTCTGATTTCGCTTCCCGAAACCACTTCATTGGTGAATTTGATGAACGCTTATCATTCTTTGAATCAGCCAATCTTTCCCCCTCCTTATCTACTTAGTTTCTTTGTGCAACGTGTGTGTCCGACAGAATTTGCAATGTTTTTTCATCTCAATCCTGTCAGGGTTGTTCTTTTTGTTCTTCTTGGTGTTGTAGTTGCGTTGCTTGCAGTTTTGGCAAGCCAATGTGATTTTAACTCTCATAAACTTTTCGGCACCTCCATTTTTTTTACTTATCAGAGCGTAACTCTGCTGCCTCCCTCGCTAAGATGGATTAAAAATAACCCCTCACAAAAAATGACCCCTATCGAGGTGTTTGTATTATAACATACAAAAAGTCACCTGTCAAGGGGTTTTTGAAAAAAAGCTAAAATCAATCTATCTTTTTGTTTTTATCGCCGTTCAGTTTCATGCGATACATACCTGTCACGCCGTCCGCTTGCCCTGTGTAATAAATCCAGTCACCCACAATTGCAAGGCTCGCGCTGCTGATGTCATTAAGGCGGGATATATTATCTCCGTTGATGTCAACTCGGTAGATACAGCCGTCGTCGGTGTTGATATAGAAAATCCAGTCTCCGATTACGTTTACATCTGTGCTGGGGACGGCGTTGATGCGTATTAACCGCTGTTCTATCGTTTCGTCCTCCTCGTCGTAGATTTTCCTGCGAAGTATGCGGTAGATGTTCAAGCTCTCTTCTTCCGCTTCTTCGTCGTCGTACACGAAAATGACCCAGTCCCCGATTATATTCATATGCTCGCTGTCATAATTGGTGACTTTCTGTAGTTTCGTTCCGTCAAGGTTCATGCTGTACACCGAGTAATCGTCCTCGGCGTTGGAGAAGAAAATCGTGTTGCCGATTACATTGATGTTATGGCTTTCCGCTTGATTCAGCTCTTTACGGTCCTTCCCCTCAACAGTCACCGAATGAATATAGCCCGCTCCCTCGCCCATCGCGCTGAAGTACATCATATCACCCACTACGTTCAGAAACGCCGCGACTGTCCCCTCGGGCATTTTCAAAACAACCTGCAACTCGGTGCCGTTGTTTTTCATGCGGTATATATCCCACGCCGCGCCGCCTACAAAGTAAATCCAATCTCCTACTGCGTTTAAGCCTACTGCGTCCGACATACCGCAAATTAGCTGTTCATCTTTGCCGTTTTGCCGCACGCGATGAATACCGCGGAATGTAGTGTAATAAATCCAGTCTCCCTGCATGGTTGCCACGCCTCGGTTATTTATGTTCGCCGGCGTGTTGCCGTTTTGATTAACCTCGCCCTTGGTCATGGTCATACCGTAGCCCGCTATGCCGTCGATAGGGTCGCAAGGCTCACGCGGCGGAAGCGTTTCTTCCTCTGAAGTCGTTTCACCCGCTGTATCGGTGTACGTGTCTGTGTCAGTCGCCGTTTCGTTTTCCTTTGGTTTACACGCACTCATGCTCACAAGCATTGACGCCGCTAAGATAATTGCCGTTATTTTTTTACTCATTGTTATATTCTCCTTACTTCGGGCAAACGGAGCCATAGGCTCCTTGCGCTACATTAGACCTCTTGCGAAATTAAAATGCGGTGTCTTTGCGGTCTATTTTTAATAGTTTTTTTGCCGCAGACATTACGCCCAAGCGTCCGCTTGGAAAGGTCAACCCTCCTTGCAGATACACGGTGTAGGGGTCTCGAATGGGTGCGTCCGCGCTCAGTTCGATTGACGCGCCTGCCGTGAATGTCCCTGCTGCCATAATCACGTCATTGTCGTATCCGGGCATTGCCCACGGCTGGGGCGTGATAAAGCTGTCAATAGGGCTTCCTGCTTGAATACCCTCACAGAACGCACACACACCGTCTGCGTTGTTGAGGCTGATTGCCGCAATGAGGTCACTGCGATACTCGTCATGCCCAGGTGAACACGTATACCCCATCAACGTGAACAATGCCGACGCGAAAGCGGACGTTTTCAGCGCATTGGCTACGATTTCGGGCGCGTAGAACAACCCTAAGTACATGGCACGATTTTGATTAAGGCTACAACCTGCCTCCGAACCGATTCCCGGCGCAGTCAACCGACAAGCACACTGCTCGACTAAATCGGATTTTCCTGCGATATATCCGCCTGTCTCGGCGATTCCTCCCCCCGGATTCTTGATGAGACTGCCTACTATGAGGTCAACCCCCACCGACGTGGGTTCAAGCGTTTCGCAAAACTCGCCGTAGCAGTTGTCAACAATGATAACTGCAGCAGGGTTGATTTGGCGTACGGCGGTCACGATTTCGCCGATTTGCGCCACAGTCAACGCCTTGCGCGCGGAATACCCCCGCGAACGCTGAACGAATACCGCCTTACAGTCGGTGCATTCACGCTGAATCGCCGCAAAGTCGGGCTTGGAATCGGGCAGGAGGTCAACTTGCGCGTAGTCGATACCGTATTCGCGCAGTGAGCCGCCGCCGCGCGAATCGCCGTTAATTACGCCGCAGAGCGTGTCATATGGCTTGCCCGTCACCGACAGGAGCTTATCGCCCGTCCGCAAAACGCCGAACAGCGCGACAGTGATGGCGTGTGTGCCGTTGATGAAGTTGTGGCGGACTAACGCCGCTTCTGCCCCCAACACTTGCGCGTATACGCGGTCTAACGTGTCCCGCCCATCGTCGCCGTAGCCGTAGCCGTTACTGCCCTTGAGGTGATGTTCACAAACACGGTTGTCTATGAACGATTGCAGGACTTTCTCGCCATTGTGGCGCGCCGTTGCCTCAAACGCCTTGAACGCCTCTGCACACATTTCCTCCGCGAGCTGTGCTTGTTGTGTGATTTCCATAAATATTCCTTGTTACGTTATCGCATAATAGTATAGTCGATTAACTCCAAAATAGTCTCGTCTTTGCGGTATATTTCCGCCATACTGCGTTGAAAAATTCTTAAATAACGGCGGTTATTCGCGAATTTTTCGCCTTGTCTGGCAAAAAATATTCTCGCAAAAACAAGCCTATTTTGAAATTAACCGACTATATCATAGTGTAACACATAAAAAAGAGATTGTCAAGGACATGGGGGTATATTATGAAAAAAACGCTCATAACATTATTATCGGTTGCTGTTGCCGCCTCGGGCGCGTATGCGATGTATGCTTACAAAAAAGCAGAAGTGGGCATTGTTGAACCCATTGTCATTACTGCCGCGCCGCAGGAGTTGGAGAACTATTTCAGGCAGTATGACTATTGGGCAGTGCTGAACGAGTGTGTTCTGCGTAAAGACGATTTTGCAGAGCTGACAGACATTGCCCCCGGGCAGTTTATGGACAGGCGCGCGATTCCGTATGCAGCGAAACTACTCGAAACAGCAGGGGAACAGTGCATAAACGCCGACGTTCTCGCCGCGTACAGCGTGGGGCTTGATGTAGCGGTTACGCCGCATGAGCGGGAATGGTTCGCGGAAAATTCATGGCGATTCGGGTTCGTAATTGAGGGTGTTCACACGTACGTTCAGACTGACCTCAACACACTGCTCCGACGCAATGAAAAAACCGCGCCCGCGCCTGATACCGAAACAGACGAAATAAACGATACGTTGCGGTTGCGGTACGTGGGGGTGTTCCCTGCAGAACAAATGCACTACTCGGGGTTGTCGTTGGAGGATTATGTCAGCGTACTGCGTCGCATTTCCAATATTTCTTAAACTTTTCTTAATAATTGCTATTGACATTTGTCGAATAACCGTGTATAATGGTACGTAGTTGTGTTAAATAGTAAGATTGATTTAAGGAGAATATAATGGGTATAGCGTCACTTGTGTTGGGGATTCTCGGCATTTTGAATTTTTACGGCGGCGGATTGGTTTTGGGCGGAATCGGGTTAGTTCTCGGTATTATAGCGAAGAAAAACGCCGAAGAAAGCGGAGAGGAAGACCAAATGGCGAAAATCGGGTTCATTCTCTCCATTATAGCAGTTGCAATAAGCGCGGTATCTTTGATATTCTGGGTAGGCTGTACTGCGTGTTCCGTGTGCGCTCCCTTAGCGTGTCAAGGTTGTTCGGTATGCGCGTTAGCTCCTGCGGCGGCTTGCGACGGCATTAGCAACGGCAGTAGCTGGTAAACGATATTGATTGCAACGTCTGACGGCTTTGCAACGGTATATAAATTTTAGTTCAATAAAGAAGGAGATTTACTTATTATGGGAATTGCTGCTATTATCCTCGGTGCGCTCGCCATTGTCAACAGTTGGTACGGTGGTGGTGTTGTTTTTGGGGCGGTCGGGTTGATTCTTGCGATTATGGGCAAAAAGAAAGCGGAAGAAACAGGTGAAGACCCTAAGAAAGAGAAAATCGGTTTGATTCTCTCAATTATCGGGTTGGGTTTGAGTTTAATCATGGGTACAGCTTGCCTCCTGTCTTGCTTAGTATGCAACCAAGCAGGCGGAGAAGCGTGCGACGCATTCAACGAAGGTTTCGCAGAAGGTGCCGGCTGGTAAAGCTAAACAATAGCTTTCAGCTTGACGAGTAAGCTAAACAAGTGCTTACAGCATGACGTATAGCAAAGCTAAACAAATGCTTATTTTTAAGGAGCGGCAAAGCCGCTCCGTAGCTTTTGGGGTTAATCGACTATAAATAGGAGGGAATATGCGTCCATATCTTATTGAATACGGCGTGATTAAAATTCCGGGATACGGCTTGATGATGGCGATTGCCGCCGCCGCCGCGTGGGGATTATTATGGTTACTGTTGCGCGACAATCCGCGCGTATCGCGCAATGACGGTTCGTCAATCTTTCTGCTTGCCATATGCGGCGCGTTCATTGGCGCGCCCACGCTTCGCCCGATTATGAAAATTGTAGAAATCGCCATAAAATGGGAAGAATACAAAGGCTACACAGGTGAGCAGTTACTGCACTACACGTTTGGGGAGCTTGTGTTCTACGGCGGATTGATTGGCGGCGTTACCGCCTCGGTGTTGTTCTGCAGGCGGTTCAAAATCCCGCTCCTTCCCGTGTCGGACGTGTTTGCGCCGTCGATTGCGCTGTCGCTCGGAATAGGCAGAATCGGCTGTTTCTTGGGCGGCTGTTGCCATGGTATGCAGTTGAGGGAAGGACACCCGTTAGCGGTGGTGTACCCTGCTGCGGCAGTCGGCGCGCCGTCAGGCATTCCCCTGCTTGCCACCCAGCCGTTAGAAACGATATTCTCGGTAATATTGGCAAGCGTGTTGACAATCCTGTACCTTAAAGTCAAAAAAGACGGCTTGTGTACAAGCGTGTACTTGCTCTCCTATCCTGCGTGGAGGTTCTCGTTAGAATTCTTCCGCGGCGATAAAGGACGCGGCAGTTACGGTTGGTTCACCACTTCGCAGTACATCTCGTTAGCGTTGTTCGCGTTGGGGATTGTGTGTTTAGTGTTCACTATCCGCCGTAAAACCACAGTCAACGCGCTCGAATCCGTTCAAGCGGAGGTTATTGAATCGGGCGAGAGTGAAACGGACGTGAGCGAACCCGAATGAAAGTATAGTCGCCACTGCCTTAGCCCATGTCAATTTGACGAACAGGCGTTCCGTCATTGAGGTAGCGATACAGGAATGTGCCTACATCGTCGCTCACGATGAAGTA
>WRJN01000073.1 GCA_009778605.1 Oscillospiraceae bacterium | reverse complement strand
GTAGATTACAAGGAAACAGGAGAAGCTATAAAGAGCGAACCCAAAAATAAAATCAAACTTTTTGAAGAAAAGAAAGTCCGTACAGAATGGGATCAGGAGAACGAAAAATACTGGTTTTCAGTTTTAGACATAATAGGCATTTTGACAGAACAGCCTGATTATACCAAGGTCCGGAACTATTGGAAATGGCTTAAAAAAAAGCTTATTGACGAAGGCAGTCAGTTGGTTAGTAATACTACCCAACTGAAAATGACTGCTGCCGATGGCAAAAAATACAATACCGATGTAATGGACACCGAGCAGGTTTTACGGCTTATTCAGTCCGTTCCGAGCAAGAAAGCCGAACCGTTTAAGCTCTGGCTCGCTAAAGTCGGCAGTGAACGCATTGACGAAACTGTTGACCCCGAATTGTCAATCGACCGTGCTGTACAGAATTATCGCCGTCTTGGTTATTCCGAAAATTGGATAAATCAACGCATAAAATCTATCGAAGTACGCAAAGCGTTGACGGACGAATGGGATAAAAGTGGTGTCGAGGAAGGCGTTGAATACGCCACGCTAACCGACCTTATGACTAAAACATGGAGCGATATGACAACTCGCGAATATCGCAAGTATAAGGGGCTGAAAAAGGAGAATCTTCGCGACAACATGACAAACACGGAGCTTGTACTTAATATGCTTGCAGAGGTCGCAACTACGGAAATTTCTCAAGCCGAACAGCCCGTTGGGTTTATGGAAAGTGCCGATGTAGCAAAACGAGGAGCAAGAACTGCCAAAGTAGCTCGAGAGCAGTTAGAATCCGAAACAGGAAAATCTGCAATCTGCCCTTTGAATGCTAAAAACTTGGGGCAGATTGCGTTGAAGATAGAAGATGAAGATTAATAAAATTAAACCCCACTCGTTTGAGTAGGGTTTCGGGTTAATTTTCATCTGCTATGATTTGCTCGTACAATCGTTAGATGTCAGCAACATATGTGGGCGTAAACTCAAAAAATGATCTCAACATACTTGAGTTCTCAGCCATTTCGCCTGTCAGCCAATCGGGGGCGACTCCATAGCTTATAACGGTTTCTGCTTGATAAACGAGAAAATCGAGTTCGGTGTCAGTAAGTTTATCGCGCAATGGACATGGTGGTCCTTCGCACATAAACGCTTCATCTTCCGTAAGACCTCTTCTCACAGCCCAATGCAACCAGTAATGAGAAAGCGACTCGCCACTCTCTATTCGTTCTAACACCATAGCATCCATCATTGGAGCGTTACAACGAGAGCCAGTCTCGCCGTTAGGAGTGTTTAGACTCGGAACTACTGCAGTGGGTACAGGAGGGGGATTTACGATGCTTTCGGGAATATCGCCTTTGGGTTGTTCTGTGTTTGCATTATTTGAGCAAGCTACCAGTGATACTGCGAGGACTGCGACTATCGCCAAGCAAGCGATTCTTCTGATTGTAGTTTTCATAAGATTTCTCCTAAAATTTCACTGCCTTTCAGTCAGTGTCCAAAGTGGATAGCAACTCACAGTAAATGAGCAGTTATCCACCTTGGAACAAAGGAAAAACTTATGTAGATGAAAATTATCAAGGTTCGAGCAGTTTATACTGCTTAAGATGTAAAGTTAATTTCTTAACCTTACACCCCTATTATAGCATACTCGGTGTGAAAAGTCAAGTTTTTATGTAACAGTTTGCGTACTGATTGAACGATTTTATAATAGCAAACTTTTTGGTATTGACAGGAATTGGTAGTGTTCTATATGCCGCCGCAAATCGCGTGAACGCAAGCGGTGGTAACGCAAACCGCACGAACGCAAACCATAGGAATAGCAAAAACAGCGCGAAAAAACCGCCTCATGCGGTGTGAGGCGGCGAAATGTTCATATTTACAGCGATTTTGTCAAATTCAAGTCAATGCGTGTGTTGATGACGTTTTCAAGCTCCTCAATGTTGGGATTATTGCCGTGCTTGATTACGGTAAATTCGTCGAAATTCTTGAAAAAATCAAGGGTTTGCGCGCTGTCGTAATGCTCGCTAAGGGCTTTTTCAAGCCACTTCTCGAAAAATTCTGCACACTGCCGCGTTCGGCGCGCGTAAATCGCCGTGCGCTCGAGTTCTTTCGCGACATATCGCGGGATTACAAGCGGTTTCTTCATAGCAAAATTGCCCTCCTAATGGTTGACTAAAGCATTATAAATACACGATTTCATGTACGCTCGTGGGTATTTGATTGTGTCGCAACTCGCAGCGGATTCATAATCGCCGATAAGATTGACTGCTAACGCCTCCAAATCGCCGATAAACTTAGCGTTTATGCGGTCTATGACGTGTGCGTACGTCGCTTTTGTCGTCGTACTTTTCGGCGCGTAACCGTCGCAAATCAGGTCAGTCAATGCCTCGGTAAACGTGATGAACACACGCTCGTAGTCGTCGGCGTACTTGACAGACGTGACGTGCTTGTCGAACTTGGTGAGCTGACGCACGGCGGCGGTCGCCGATTCACGGTCGGCGGCGATTTTGTACGGAATGCCGTCACGAATATCGACACGCGCGGTCGGCTTTACTTTGGGATTTTCGCTGTATTCAACCCATTTCGGGCGTTTTCTTGTGCTTGATTTTTGCTTGCGTTTGGGCGTAGTGCGCGCCTCCTCGACGTACAGCCGACGGTCGGTCTGCGTTGCTTTTGCAACGTCGGGACGGGCGTGTAAAACGTAGAAACTGTACCGATGTATGCGGTTATTTCGGGGGTGGTACGTGGTGATGTAATTCAGCTCACGCAGGGGGTTGAAATACTTGTAGTACGTGCTTTTGCAAATTTGCAGGTGGTGCAGAATAAACTGCAGTTTTGCCTTAGATACACGCCCCATGTCGGCAAAAAATCCCGTTCCGTTGCCCGCGAATACGCCGTGAAAGCCGTAAATCAGCTTGGAATAACGGTGGGCGCGTGTGTCGAGAATTATGGAACGCGGAATAAAACCATAGCCGAGTTGCTTTGAGAAAATGCCGTATTTCCTGATTAACTCGTACTTTTTCGCAAGTTTTGGCGTGGGCGGTTCTCGGTAGAATTTCGACGGCTTGTCCGCGACGGTGGTGACGGTTTTGCCGCCGAATCCGCTTTCTTTTTCGATTGTAATGTAACCCTGTTCAATCAATTCTTTTCGCGTTTTGTAGAACGTGTTCATGGAGATTTGCAGGGCTTTAGCAAGTGTTTTTGACTTGACGAACGTCTGATGTGTCTTTGAATCGGCAAACGCACAGACTGCAAGCAACAACTCTTTCGCGTCTGTTGACAGCTCGAAGTCAACCAACATATATTTCGGCGCGATTCCGTAACCGTCACACATAACGCCTTTCGTCATCAGCCTCGACTGTAGACTGTTCACGTCCGCTATTTCTACTCTCGTACTGCTCTCAAACACTCGCCTTGCCCTCCTTTCTCTCATTCTCGCGTCCCCCGCGAATGGTATCGCGCCCTCGCGAATGGTGTCGTCCGCTGTCCGCGTTCTCCCTGCTGTTCGCTACTGCTCACACCGTCGTTACTCGCTCATCACTCACAACATTACTACCCCTACTGCTCGCTATGCTCCCCCGATACTCCTATCGCCTGTCGTACGTTCCGCACACCGCCTACGAATTTCCGCTCATACTTCACTTCAATTCTGTCACACCCTTATTCAAGCTAATTCATATATATGAATTAGCCTATTATGAACACGGTGACATTTACTGTTTAGGCTCTGAATATTATTTGATTCTGTCAGCGTTTGGAGGCGGCGACATTATACGGCGACAATAATCAAAGTGTTTTCAAGTATGTCGCCGCTTGTAAAACCGCATTATACTGTCATTTGAATTCTATGTGATTTGGCGGCGACACTTCTTGTCGAAATTCTATTAAAACGCTGATTATATAGCGTTTACAGACGGCGACACAAACGGCGACACCATAAACAGGCGGCGACAAAAGGTATTGACATATCGCTAAAACTATGGTATAATCAGTATTCAAAAGAGGCGACACAATCGGCGACAGTGCTTTTTAGTTAGCTTTTTTTATGGTTAATTTCCATGGTTTTTCTTGCTGAGGTTGACTCTCTGCAATCGTTGTTTCAAGCGGTGATATTTCTTGTTTAGATTCTGCCGAAACGCTGTCAATATCAGTGTTTGTGGGCGGCGACACAATCGGCGACTGTACGGTGAATTCTTTTCCTGTGCTTGATTCACCGATAATTAACGGCGACATTTCTTGTTTAGGCTCTGCCGAAATGCTGTCTATATCAGTATTTGTGGACAGCGACACTTGCGGGGACGGTTTTTTATCATGTTTGGGTAGAATTTTGTCGAAACACTCATGAGCTTTCAAGTTAATTTTGACTAATCTTGTACGAGTTCCCTTAACTCGGGTATAGGTCGTCAAGTGTCCGTCGTCGGCGATAATCCAACTCACATCACGCCACATTTTCAGCTTGTTGTCCGCTGTATCGTAAGCGTGTTTGTTCAACAATGCTGTCAATACGTCTTTACTCACAAACAGGAAATTCCCTTTAATAATGCCGTTTTCGTCCTTTTTGAGTGCCTTAACAATGCCGCAAAACTCGCGGACGTATTTTTCAAGTGCAGTCATGTTGCAACCTCCGCTTTATTCAAAAACTCGCTTACTTCGGCTCTGTCACTCGCATATGACGTAGACACTGGGCGTTGACGCGCGGGCGGCGGCGTTGACTTAAAGCCGCCTCCCTCCCCTGCTCCCGATTGTGCCTTGGCGGCGTTTGTCGTTGAAACAAGCCTTTTTGCACTGCTTGTCACCTCTTTTGCCGAGCCTGACGCTGATTTCGCCACTCCGGTGACAGCTCCTGCTTTACTGCCAATGTCTGCGCCGATTACGCCACCTGCAACCGCTCCTACGACGTTACCGACAACAGGTGCAACAGTACCGATTGCGCCGCCCACAGACGCACCTGTTCCTGCGCCGCTTGCCGTTCCTTTTACGCCTCCGCGAAAAGCTCCTATTGCGTTTCGGGGAAAAATTGTAGCAACAGCCGCCGCGCTCCCCAATGCCCATTTTGCCGAACCTGCACCGAGCCCCGCCACTTTACTGTCTGCTCCAAAAAATTTCAATACTTTCTTGTGTTTGAATAACAGCAGAATCGCAACAATCGCCTGTAGATACGTCGTTGCTATGCTCAACCCTATGTTGTCGTTGCCGAGCGAAAAAATATCACCTGTCAAGCGAATAAAGTACAGTAAAAACATAATTAGGATTATCATAACTTGCGTTTCGAGTAGACTTCTGAACCATTTATTCAGCACTTCAACCCCACCCAACGTAGGAAATAGCGAACAGATTAGAATTAGCGGCGCGATAATTACAAAGAAAATCGAAACTACCTGAAACACCACCAACAACAATGCAATTGTCAAAAAAACGAAACATTTTCCCGTAAAAGCGGGTAAATACACCAACAAATAGCCGATTCTCGGGGTTGTAAACGCAGGATTGAATGCGTGTTCGTTGTCGGCGATATACGCGTCAACCGTGGCTTTTCCCTCTGTTTTGCCGTCTGGTAAAAACTTCTCAATCAGCCCTTTCATTGCAAGTTCATACGGGCTGTCACCGAGTTTGTCAATCGCGTCTTCAACTGCGTCGTCAACAATATCATCAACCGACGGCACGATTCCGGCGGTGTTCACTAACTCGTACCGCTGACGTGCCAAAAACGCCTCTGCTACGCTGTCTTCGACGTTGTCTGACGCGCTCGCACTTTTCATGAACTGTAGCTGTTTCCAAAAGTCGTACACCAAGTCGTCCCACAGCTCATCAGCGATGTCGTCGGTGTAAGTGCCTGTGTCGTCTACGTCCATAATCGACAAACCGATTCCAATTGACGTATTGGTTGCGGCAATCAATACAGATGAGGCGTTAGCAACGACAAAGAATGATAAAACGTAAACAGCGAATATCTTGACAAACGTCATACCCACGGCTTGAAAGTTACGTGCCGCAAGCTGACGTATAATCAAGATTGACGACATTGCCGCACCCAAAATAAACAAAGTCATAAAAATGTCTTCGTGCATGGTTTTGACTAATCTGTCAATGCTCCCACCGAGTGTTTCGGCAAGATTTGCATTCATTGCCCACGAAAAAATTTGGATTACAACCCAACCTATGTTTGCAATAATAAGCATTAGTGAATCCGCTGTATTAGCCCAAAGAGCGTCGCCGAATGCAAGCATACTGATGTTTTCAACGCGCAACTTGTACCCGCCGACTTCCTCAAACTCGGGGAATCCGCTTGCTGATACAGTCAGCGTCAACAACGCGCTAAACGTGATTAACACAAGGATTTTCGCGATTTTCTTATACATTCAGTTCCTCCAATTCTTCTACTGACTGTTCTTCATCAGCCGTTGGCTGTAGCTCACTTGTGTCAACGGGCGTTGTGCTGAAAATGTCGATTATATCAGCGAAAACAGCGTCAAACTGCAACTTCCCGACGCGCCCTGCTAAATCCTGAAACAGGCATTCGCCGTTGCCTAACCCCATAATCATGTCGATGTTGTTTTTTGTACATTCCATTTTTAGAAAGTCAAGCATACGTTTTGCCTCGTCGATACTGCCTGTCTTAAAACAGAATTTGTACGTGATTGTGTTGCGTATGCCCTCATTTGGCAGGTCGGTGACGCTGTGTCCGTTCAAAATCAATGAGGCGTACAGACTGCGCGACATACGCGCAACGTAGGACATGAGTTTCTCCCCCTCTGCTGTCCGTCCGAGCATCCACGATTCGTCAAACAGCACGACTTTGAAACGATTTCGGTGACTGTGTACGAACCGCCGCGTAAACGCCGCAATCACCATCATCAGTACGCCTGAAACACGCTCTTCCTCGGTGTAATCCTCTTTGGACGTGGTGTGTGACGGCATTTTAAGGTTTTGAATTTGCAATATGTTAAGCCGATTGTCAATGCGGATTGCTTTTTCAGTGCCGTTGCCGATAAATAACTGCGCCATTCCCGCATTGCGTAACGGTTTGAGCTGTCGCGCAAGCATATATGCGTCGTCATACAGCGGGTCTGATTTGTCGAACGCCTCGAGCATTTCGACTATTCTCATCATTGACGGCGGTTTTGCCGCCTCGTAGCCGCCTAATTTGATTTCGCTGATAATTTCGTCGAGTACAGCACGTTGCTTTTTCTCTGTATTCAAGCCGAATAATTCAGATAAAACGCTTTTGGCTAACTCACAAGCCAACGTGATACCGTCCTCTTCGCTTGCGTTGACACGTTCGTAACTGCGAAATATGTTGAACGGGTCGAGCATACCGCGATATGC
>WRJN01000072.1 GCA_009778605.1 Oscillospiraceae bacterium | reverse complement strand
GCCCGGTATGTCGAGGTAGTTTAGGATTTAGGATTTAGGGTTTAGGATTTAGGATTTAGGGATTAGGATTTAGGATTTAGGGATTAGGATGCGGGTGCATTACATTATGTATGGCTACTCCTTGCATAAAGGGGTTGTCTATAAA
The DNA here is from genome assembly GCA_009778605.1 of Oscillospiraceae bacterium. Lineage (GTDB taxonomy): Bacteria > Bacillota > Clostridia > Oscillospirales > Ruminococcaceae > Ruminiclostridium_E. The sequence goes on along the minus strand of WRJN01000072.1, from coordinate 7,387 downwards.
AAATCTTATGAAGAAAGAGGGATAAAATGAAAAAGCTAGTAGCGATTCTCCTGGTTCTCTGCATGGCATTCGCTTTGTTTGCCTGCGGAGGAGGCGACAGTGACACCGGCGGCGGTAAGAATCAAGTGGGGGCGTTCTATCAACCCGATTTAGTCATCTGTGATTATGACACGCTCACGACACTGCCCGAGGACACGTTCAATGAAGGAGTGGCTGAAATAATCAAACACGCGGCAATCCGCGACGCGGAGCTGTTCGCGTTGTTGGAAAGTCAATCGTTGTATGACAATCTTGAGGCAGTGATTGCCCGAAACGTCACCATTAAACGTGATGTCATCGCAGTGGACGAGAGGGACACGGGGTTGAGGCAAATCCTCAACTTCGGGCACACAATCGCCCACGGAATCGAGAAACACAGCGGCTACAGTGTTTCTCACGGAAAAGCTGTGGCAGCGGGAATGGTAATTGAGAGCCGCGGTGAGTGCCGCGCGCGCATTACCGCGCTGTTGCAACGCTACGGATTGCCCACTCGTACAGAGTTTACGCGCGCGCAGTTAGTCAGCGCGGCGTCAGCGGACAAGAAACGCGCAGGGGGTAAAATCACCGTAGTCGCCCTTACACAAATCGGCGAATGCAGATTAGAAACCATTGAGTTGGAGAAGATGAATGAATATTACTATTTCACCATGTAAGTTATCGGGGACAGTCGCGGCGATTCCCTCCAAATCCGTAGCGCACCGTGCGTTAATTTGCGCGGCACTCGCGGCGATTCAAGGCGGAGGGAAGTTTGAGCCGCCACCTGAAATGTTAGGGTTGTGCCGCGATATTGACGCGACGATTGACTGCTTAAAATCGCTCGGCAACGGCAAACCGGGGCTACTCGGCAAGACGCTGCACTGTGGCGAAAGCGGCAGTTTATTGCGGTTTTTACTGCCCATAGTCGGCGCGTTGGGTTGCGGTGCGGAAATGCGTATGGAAGGGAGACTCCCCGAACGCCCGCTCACGCCTTTATACGAAGAGTTAGTCAAAAACGGCTTAACGCTGTCGCCGCAGGGTAGCAATCCGCTTAAAGTCAAGGGTAAACTGCACGGAGGGCATTTTTTTATTGATGCGGGCATATCGTCGCAATTCATCAGCGGATTATTGTTTGCGTTGCCGTTGCTCGACGCGCCTGAAGCCAGCTCGATTCGCTTGTACGGCAAAACCGAATCAGCGGCATACGTGGACATGACTTTGCAGATGTTGGCGCGATTCGGCATAAAAGTGCATTACGACGAAGCGTGTTTTATCATTCCGCCTAAGCAAACGTACGTCCTGCCCGAAAACGTGTCCGCTTTGAACGAGGGTGACTGGTCAAATGCGGCGTTTTGGTTGGCGGCAGGGGTTTTAGTCACAGGTCTAAATGACGAGTCGGCGCAGGGCGACAGGGCGATTGTTCATATACTCGACTCTTTTATGAACACTTCCGACAAAGTTGAAGAAATCGCCGTGGACGCGGCGGACATTCCCGACCTTGTACCGATTCTCGCAGTCGCGGCGACGCGCTATAACCGCACGACGACGATTTTCAACGCGGAACGTCTGCGGCTCAAAGAGTCGGACAGGCTCGCGGCGATTACGGCAATGCTGAACGCAATGGGCGCGGACGTGTCCGAGAACGAGGACGGGTTGACGATTCACGGAGGCAGTCCGCTGAAAGGCGGTTGCAACGTGTCGGCGTGTAACGACCATCGAATTGCTATGGCGGCGGCGATTGCCGCGACTATGTGCGAGAATGCCGTGACAATCAAGGACGCGGACTGCGTTGATAAGTCTTACCCTACGTTTTGGGAAGATTTTCGCAGTCTTGGCGGGTTGGCGGAAGTGGAGGCTTGAAAATGGCGTCAATGTTTGGGAAGTCACTCAAAGTGCAAATCTTCGGGCAGTCACACTCAGCGGCAATCGGCGTAGTCATGGACGGCTTGCCTGCAGGAACGCTCATTGACTTAGACGAGCTTCGCGCGTTCATGAAACGCCGCGCGCCCGGGCAATCGGACACAGCGACACCGCGTAAAGAGGCTGATGAAATCGAAATACTGTCGGGAGTTGTACCCGGTGAAGGAGGAGCAGAACAGGCGTGTACCTGTGATGTAAAACACGCAAGCGCGTGTGGTGCGCCGCTTGCAATGGTGATTCGCAATACCAACACGCGCTCGGGCGATTACGCTGAGTTGCGGGACGTGCCTCGTCCGTCCCACGCCGACTACGCCGCTTACGTCAAGTATGGCACGGCGCACGACATCGCAGGGGGAGGTCACTTTTCGGGGCGGCTGACTGCACCGCTGTGTGCGGCGGGTGGTGTGTGCGTGCAGATTCTGCGGACACATGGCGTGACGGTTCGCAGTGAGATTGTGCAAATCGGTACGACGACTGACCCTGAACGATTCCGCGCTGAAATACTCGCTGCAAAAGCGGACGGCGATTCGGTGGGCGGTATTATCGAATGTACCGTGAACGGCGTACGCGCAGGGCTCGGTGAGCCCATGTTTGAGGGCATGGAGAACAGAATTGCGGCGGCGATATTCGGGATTCCTGCCATTAAAGGAATCGAATTCGGCAACGGATTCGCCTGTGCGAGTTTGCGCGGTTCACAGAACAATGACGAATTCATCATGCAGAACGGCATTGTCACCACGGCGACTAACAACGCAGGCGGCATTCTCGGCGGCATTACAAGCGGTCTGCCTATTGTGTTTCGCGTGGCGGTCAAGCCTACGCCGTCAATCGCGAAAGAGCAACGCAGCGTCAGCCTGTCGCGCGGTGAGAACACGGCTCTTAGTGTTCGCGGACGGCATGACCCCTGCATCGTTCCGCGCGCGGCGGTCTGCGTGGAAGCGGCGGCGGCGATTGCCGTTTATGACGTTGTGAGGGGAGAATAATTATAATCATGAATAAAATCCTTGTTATAAACGGCCCGAACCTTAATATGCTCGGCATTCGCGAACCCGACATATACGGCAAACAAACTTACGCCGACTTGGTTGAATTTGTCAAGCAAGTCGGCGCAGATGTGAGTGTGGAAGTGGACTGTGTACAATCCAACCATGAGGGTGTGATTGTGGAGGCGATTCAAGGCGCGTTAGGCAAGTATGACGGCATTGTCATCAACCCTGCCGCGTATACCCACACGAGTATCGCGATTCTTGACGCGCTCAAAGCCGTGAATCTGCCCGCCGCAGAAGTGCATATATCGAATCCGTGGGAACGCGATGATTTCCGCCGAGAGTCATATGCGGGCATGGCGTGTGTTTATGCGTGTGCGGGCTTAGGGTTCGAGGGATACGCTTGCGCCATTAAATTTCTTGTGGAATATCCCAACAATCCGCAGCAACTCTGACACGGCGACTGCACTTGCAGCTACGGCTACGATTTTGAGCCACATCTGCCACGTCAGCGGAACGGTGTGGAAAAAGTCACCGCCGTATTGAATGCACAGGACTGCCGCGACGAACGCGCCGATGACTGCGGCGAAGAACGCTCGATTGGCAAAGAAGTGCGCGAACACGCTCCGCATACCGATTTCGCGACAGTTGAGCGCGTTGAACAGCTTGAACATCACGAATAGCGCGAAGAATACCGTGTGGCGGTATTCAGATTTTGTTTCTTCTAAATGATTCATGATTGCGTGTGCCGTATAGTCGGTTTTGTTTGCGAAAGCCAAGTCACCCGCGCCCATAAAGTCTAACAGATTCTGCGACAGCGACACGCCTACGATAAACACCGACATGACGACAATCCGCACAAGCATTGCTCCCGAAATAATGGGGGCGTTTCTTTTTACAGGGCGGTGTTTCATGAGGTCACTGCGAATGGGCTCAAGCCCTAATGCAATCGCAGGCGGCCCATCCATAATGATATTGATAAATAATAGCTGCAGTGCCGTGAAAGGACTGCCCAAACCCAACGCAACGGCGATTAGCACGATTGCCATGGTTGACACGTTAACAGTGAGCTGAAACGTGATGAAACGCTGAAAGTTCTCGTAAATGCCGCGCCCCCACTTGACGGCTTTGGCGATTGTCGCGAATGAATCGTCCAACAGTACAATGTCGGCGGCGGCTTTGGACACCTCCGTCCCGGTAACTCCCATGGCTATTCCCACGTCTGCATTTTTAATCGCAGGCGCGTCGTTGATTCCGTCGCCCGTCACCGCTACGACGTGACCGGCAGCTTTGAGCAGTTTCACGACACGCATTTTGATTGTCGGCGTACTGCGCGCAATAATACGAATGTCGGGAAGTAGCGCGGACAGCTCCTCGTCGGTTAAGTTTTCGAGTTGACTTGCCTCATACGCACCGTTGAATTTAGCGGGACAAGGCGGGTCTCCCGCCGCAGACGAGGGGGTTTGGGGCGTAGCCCCATTTTGTAGTATCCCTAATTCTTGCCCGATAGCAGTCGCTGTTAAAATATTGTCGCCCGTCAAGATTTTGAGTGCGATTCCCGCACTGCGGCAATCCTCGACGGCAGTGTACACGTCGGCGCGTACAGGGTCGGTAATCGCCGCGAAGTTATCCCAAACGTATTCGCCGTCGTTTACTTTATGTGCGAACGCGATGATTCGGCAGGCTTTTTCCTGATACGCAGTAATGGCAGCTTGTGCGGAATTTCCCTCACCTAATCGGCACATATCCATGATTTTTTCGGGGCTGCCCTTGACGTAAGTCACTATACTGTCGCCCTCGCGAACCGTAGTCGCCATATACTTGTTATCAGACGAAAACGGCACAACGCTCACCACATCAGCGTCTCGGCGAATTGCCGCATAGTCGCCGCATTTCGTAAGCAATGCACACTCAGTCGGGTTGCCGATTCGTTGAGCGTCAGGCGCGGCGCAGGGGTCAATATCCGCAGTGGAGTTGATACAGATGTTGCGAATCATGCGTTCACCGTTGATTTCGTTTACCACAGTCATGCGGTTTTCGGTCAGCGTCCCTGTTTTGTCAGAGCATACGACGTCAATACACCCGACTGTTTCACAGGCAACCATCTTCTTGACTAACGCGTTTTGCTTAGACATTTTAATCACGCTTATCGCGAGTGACACAGCAATCAGCGCGGGCATTCCTTCGGGGACAGCCGCAACAATCAGCACTACGCTTGTGATAAATGCGTCGGCGATGTTTGCGAACGTCGCAGTGCCGTTTATCAGGAATAACACAATCTGAATGATGAACGCAAGCACCGCCGCGCCAATCCCGATTGCTGCGATTGTCTTGCCCAACTTAGCTAACTTAGCCTGTAGCGGCGTATTCTCGGCGTGTACCGTCGCCAACTCCGCCGCAATCTTGCCGAACTCGGTATGACCGCCCACAGCAGTGACTGCCATGAGCCCGTTGCCGTTCGTGACGAAACTTCCGCAGTACAGCATATTCGCGCGCTCTGCCACGGGGGTGTTGTCGGGAAAAACCGCCTCGGAGTCTTTCTTGACTGCCGCGCTCTCGCCTGTCAGTGACGATTCGTCCGCTTGAAGGCTCACGCTCTCAATTAACCGCCCGTCCGCGGGAACGCGCACGCCTGTTTCGACGGACACAATATCCCCCGCGACAAGCTCACGCCGATTCAGCAGTTGCGGCTTGCCGTCGCGAATGACTTTCACGTCAATATCGTCATTGATTTTCGCCAAAGCCTCGAATGCTTTCGCGCTCTTTCCCTCCATGAACACAGTAATGCCCACGCAAAAGCCGATTGCTATGAGAATGCCCGCACACTCCAAAAAGTCTGCCTCGCCTCCTGTGACGTACAGCGTAATATTCACGCCTAACGCGATTAACCCTGCAATGGCGAGCATAATGAGCATTGGGTCACGCATTGCCGCGCCGATTCGTCGTAACAATGATACAGGTTTATCGCGTGTGAGTTCGTTACGCCCGAACATTTCGGCATTTGCGGTGACTTGTACGGGCGTCAGCCCGCGTTGCGCGTCACTGTTGAAACGAGTCAAGACTTCCTGTGCAGATTGTGTATGCTCCATTTATGCTTCCTTATAATACAATTTTTACTTTAGTATTGACAATCAGAACCCGTTCAATCCGTTTGTGCGAATGTACGCGCCAAAATCGCGATAGCCTATGTTGAGGTCAACTTCGCCGTTGTTGCCTGTGATACCTGAAACGCGCCCTGTGCTGCTGTACTGCCACATATAGTGATTGCGCGGATAGTCGGTACCGTTGGGGTTCCAGTGCGCGACCCACACCGCGTATTTGTCCAAAATGCGCGTTTCAATCAGTTCAGTCAGCCACGAACGAAAGGAATACAGCATAGGGTAGTATCCTGCATCGGCGACGATTTGCAAAAACGCCTCCGCCATGTCCGACGCATCGTCAATGTACCAGTCGGGGTATTTCATGATGTTCATCTCCATGTCAAGCACTACGGGGTAAGGAATGTCAAACTCGCCTAACATTCGAACCATGAAACGCGCCTCCCGCTCAATTTCCTCTACTGTCCGTGCATAGCTGAACCAGTACACCCCCACGTCGATTCCGTAGTTCTGCGCGCCAAATATGTACTCACGGAACCTCTCGTCCATTCTGTCAGGCAGGAAGTTTCCGTTATCCTGCGTGACCGCCCCCGCGCCGATTCGCAGCATAGCAAAATCAATGCCCGTTGCCGCAACGCTGCTCCAATCAATATCGCCTTGGTGGAATGACGCGTCAATCCCACGCGTATATACAAGCGGTTGATTGGAAATCGCCTCGGCAGTGAACAAAAAAAGGTCATGCGTTTTGGAATTGTCGTTTAATTCGCCGTTGCGGGTATTCACAAACGCATTAGCAACAGGAACAAGCCGTTCATGTACGGATTTATGTTCGAGAGTAACGACGCCGCTGTTAATAATACGCCCGCCGTTCATAATATGTAGCCCCCCCTGAACATTCAGACGCGCACTACGCGCAAGCAAAAGCTCGCCTCCTTGCAGAATTTCAAGGGACGTTGTAGCAGGGACGGTGTGCGCCCCCGTGATTTTAAGTTGCTGTGACACCACATATGTACGCCCGGAGTCGAGCGGAACAATACCGTCCCACTCGATTAGCTCCGTGAACGTCACAGTTAAGTTTGAAACAGGTGCGACAGAAACAGAAACAGAAGACGAGAACGCCGACACCATTACGCACGCTAAAAACATGACTAAAACGCGCTTCACTACGCTTTACCTGCAGAGCCGAACAGCTCCATTTTTTCCTTGACAGTCGCTTTAATTGCAAGCGTACCCGGTTCAAGGAGTTTGCGAGGGTCGAACCCTTTGCCTGTTTGGTCTTTGCCCTCTTCGATGTATTTACGCGTCGCCGCTTGGAAAGACCACTGACATTCGGTGTTTACGTTGATTTTTGCAACGCCGAGTGAAATC
>WRJN01000071.1 GCA_009778605.1 Oscillospiraceae bacterium | reverse complement strand
GGCAGTGTGACGTAAACGCTATAAAAAGCGTCATTAAGCGTCAGACCTACGTTCGTTTTCACTGTAATCATGCCGTCAGCCGACACGTTGGTGACTGTGTAGCGGTTACTGCCGCTGCCGTGTGTTTCCCATACAACCAAGTAATTGTTAGCGAAAAACGCTTTATCGTACAATTGCGTGAGTTTGCTCGCGGTCATGGAAGTTTCGCAAAGGCAGTCACAGATATAGTTGCTTAAAACGCTTTCTAATTCGTCATAGCTCTTTAATACGTTCAAACCTTCGTTGAAATACTTCGTGTTGCGCGTGACGAACCAATCGTCGCCGATAGGGGGAGATACGGGCGTCCAGCAAGGAACAACGTGTTTGAACACGCAGTATGGCGTACCGCAAAGTTTTTCTTCATCGAGTGCCCAACAGGGCATTTCGTGGATTAAAACACATTCGGGCGTGCCGCATTTGAGTAAGTCGGGGTCTACTACAGGTACGCAGTTGCCGCGAGTCGGGCAGGAAGTGACGTGTTCGCCGCAGATGTTGCAGAAATCAGTACAGGACACGCAGAACCAGCCGTAGTTGCAGATTTTGGGGTCATTCCCGCACCAGTTGCACACTTCCTTGATTGGCGGATTAGTTGCCGTCCAACAGGGGACAAAGTGGTCGAGTTTGCAATCGGGCGTGCCGCATTTGTTTAAGTCGGGGTCGTAGCAGGGGACAATGTGTCTGAACACGCAGTCGGGCGTGCCGCATTTGGCTAAGTCGGGGTTTACGTGAGCGTCACAATCGCAGTTATGTTTGAGCGTGCAATTAGGCTCGCAACATGGTTGCGGGTCGAGGCGAATAGGCGGCTCAACATCATCAACCGTGACGACAATCATCTTTTCGCCGAGACCTACTATGCCGCGCAACACTAACAGCGCGTCGCCCATGTCAATCTTGTCGTTCTCGTTGTAGTCATGCGTTTCGACTGTGGCATTGTTGGAGAGCTTGACGCATTCACGCAGAATTTCTAACGCGACGTCCATTCCTGCGTACACAGTCGGGGGGGGGAGCGTTTCTTCCGCAGTTACGGCAGTCGTCAACGATACAGCCATGACAGCAGAGAGGATTAGTGAGAGTAGTCTTTTCATAATTAACCTTACCTTTCCGTTACTTACGTTTAGAACGTGTACTAATAGCCGTTCTTATACTTATAACACGTTTGAGGTCGGCAAAACCTGTCAGCTTTTCGGAAAGTTTTTGCTTTTTGTAAAAGTTGCACAAAAAATGTGTGGTATAAAAACTTGCGGTTATACAAAACGACTACACTTTCAAATGTTTGCCCATGCTCATGATAATTCCCGTCGCCGAGAGTGCCGTGCCGATTACGCAGTTGACCGCCAAGACAATCCATGATATGCTTTCAAACTTGATTAGCTCAGTCAGCCCCAAAGCCGCCCACAGCGTTACGTCGTCACCGAACATGGTGATGACCGAATCGTATGAGAATCGCGTCAATATCCACGACGCCACCCCTGCGAGTAACCCTATGAACATTCCCTCAATGAAAAAAGGAATGCGTACGAATGCGTTTGTCGCGCCCACGTATTTCATGATGTTGATTTCCTGGCGGCGTGAGAACACGCTTGCCCGTGCCGAGTTGTTAATGATAATCAGGCACACGGCGATTAGCGCGAGAATGACCGCACCGCCTACAAGCGTCAGCGTTGTGCGCGCGCTGATGAGCAGTTCGGCAAAATCATGCGGGACGTTGACACGCGTCACGCCTTCGATTTGCCGAAACTCTTCTGCCGCCGCGTTCATCTTCGTCAAGTCCGACACAGTGATGAAGTAGGTGTGGGGCATAGGGTTATCGTCCATTCGTTCGTAGAGGTCGGCGTTTTCGGGGTCTTGATGTATGTGCATTGCCCACGTCACGTCTTTGTGGCGGAATTCGACTTTGCCGGAATATTCGCTGTCATTGAGCGATAACATGATTGCGTTGGATTCTTTTTCGTCGCCGTATGAAAAGGCGATAATTTCGTTTTGATTCTCGATGTAACCGAGGACGACGTTGATATTCAGCGCGGCTAATAACACTAACCCCACCATGAGCAACGATACCAACAGCACACAGAAACTCGCGAAAGACATCATGCGGTTGTGCCATACCGAGTGTATGCCTTGTTTGACCAAAAAAGTAAAGTTATGCCATTTCATTCGGAGTCACCTCCGTATTCGTAGCTTTCGTCGTCCGCCGCGTTAGTTTTGCCGGCGATAAAATCGTCAAAAGCGACTTGTCCGTTTTTTAGGTTGATGATTCGCCCGCCGAAATACTGTACTAAATCATGCTCATGCGTTACCATGATGACTGTTGCGCCGCATTTGTTGATGTCCAAGAGCAGTTCCACAATCTCGTACGAAAGGCGCGGGTCAATGTTGCCCGTAGGCTCGTCCGCGATAATCAGCCCTGGGTCGGTGGCGAATGCGCGGGCAATCCCCACACGCTGACGTTCGCCCCCCGATAATTGTGACGGGTAAGACTTGGCGCGGTCAGCAAGTTTGACTAAATTCAACACGTAGGGCACGCGCTGGCGTATAAACCGCTTAGGTTTGTCAATGACGCGCAGGACAAACGCCACGTTCTCGAACACCGTCATGCCGGGGATTAGCCGAAAGTCCTGGAACACCATGCCGATTGAGCGACGAAACTTAGGGATTTTGTTCTTCTTGAGCTTAGACAGGTTGTATCCGTTGACAAAAACCCGCCCGTTAGTGGGGGGGAGTTCGTTGGTGAGTAGCTTCAGCAACGTGCTTTTGCCCGCCCCCGAGTCTCCGACTATAAAGACGAATTCGCCGTCGTTTATGCGGATATTGACGTCACGGAGCGCGTCAACCCCGCTCTCTTTATAAAAGACATCTACGTTTTTTAGTTCAACCATATTACTCCCATGCAATAGCTCTACAAAATTTTCGGGTCGGTAGACAGGTATTTCTTCACCATCAGCGCAATCTTAAACACAATCGCGTGTTCAAACTCGCGCAGGTCAAGCCCTGTGAGTTTCTTGATTTTGTCTAACCGATACACTAATGTGTTGCGGTGTACGAACAACCGCCGTGACGTCTCGGACACGTTGAGGTTGTTCTCGAAAAACTTTTGAATCGTGAACAGCGTTTCATGGTCTAACGATTCAATCGAGCCGCGCTTAAATACCTCTGCAATGAACGTATCACAAAGCGTGGTGGGGAGGTGGTAAATCAATCGCGCAATTCCGAGGTTGGAATAGCTGACGATGTTTTTGTCCGTGTCAAACACCTTACCCACCTCGATTGCCATTTGCGCTTCCTTGAACGAACGCGCTAAATCGCGTATGCCGACGATTGGCGCGCCGATTCCTACGTTGACGCGGGTGAAAAATTCTCCCGATAACGTGTCGGAAATTGACCGCGCGAGTTTTTCTAAGTCTTTCGTTTGTGTATTTGCGCGCAGTTCTTTTACTAATACTATATCACGTTCAGTTATACTGAACACAAAGTCTTTGCTTTTATCAGGGAATAGGTTTTGGATTATTTCAAACGCCGATATGTCCGTCGCCGTGATGATATTTACTAAGAATACAACGCGGCTGGCATCTGTATTAAAGTGAAGCTCGCGCGATTTGATGCCCACGTCGCCCGGTAACACGTTGTCAAGAATGATGTTCTTGATGAAGTTACTGCGGTCATACTTTTCGTCGTAATACTGTTTAATCAAGCCTAACGATATGGAAATCATCAGTGCGTGATTGGCGGCAACGTCGTCTTTCCCTTCTACCCATACAGCGTATTCAGGGCGCGATGAGCCGTGGCTCCCGAACGGTTTATATGTAAACCCTTCGTTTGTGAATGCCGCCTGTGACTCAAACTCGCCGAATTCAATTGAGAAATTGTTGCGTTTGCTGCCGACTTTTTCCGGCGCGCTCGACGCGATTACACCGCCGTTCTCGTCAATTACACCGAAATCCCTCTCAATGGCTTCGCGCATTTGTATTACCGCGTTTTGAAACAATCTGTTGGACATAATCTTATGCCTCCCCGTTAATTTTCATCTTGCGATGCTCTCCCGACGACTTGCTTCAGAACTTGTGCCAATAGCCTGAGCGTGACAAATTTTAGAGTGAATTTTGTACCATGCAAGGCAAATTTTTTCGTAATGCTTTGTGCCTTGCGGAAAAATTTAACGATGCAGGGTGCAAAATTCGCCAAAATTTGACTGCGAACGGCTATTGGTATAAGTTCTCAGTCGTTATGGGCGCGTACAAGTATAGTTACTTATTATTCTAACAGAAAATCACGCAAAAATCAATAGTTTTTATGAAAATTGTAAAAAATTCAACACTTTACGCAAAACTTACGAAAACATTACGTAAAAACACTGTTCAATCGCGCCGTTATATGTTATACTGGTTACAATAAACTATTTATGCGAGGTGCAAAATATGAAACCGTTGATTTACATAGTAGAGGACGATGGTGCGCTTCAGGAGTTGTATGAATACTCTTTAGACGGCGAGTTCGAGAGCAAAATCTTTGACCACGGAGGCGAATTTTTCGCCGCACTCGAGGACGCGAAACCCGATTTAGTCATACTTGACGTCATGCTCCCCGGTGAGTTTGACGGCTTTTCGATTCTTGAAAAACTCAAAAAAGACAAGAACACCGCCCACGTCCCTGTCATCATGATTTCGGCAAAAGGCGACGAAACGTCTAAGGTGCGTGGGTTGAACATGGGTGCGGACGATTATGTGGCGAAGCCGTTCGGGGTCATGGAGTTTGTGGCGCGGGTTAAGGCGAATCTGCGGCGCAACCTCAAGGCGTCTGCTACCGAAAACGTCATATACAAAGACATACGGGTTGACTTGCTCAAACACGTTATTTCAGTCGCCAAAACGCCCATTAAAACGACGCTCAAAGAGTATAACCTCCTTTGTATGTTGTGCGAGAATGCCGAGAAAGTACAGAAACGTGACGATATTTTCCTTGAGGTGTGGGGCGACGGTTTCTTAGGCGAAACACGTACATTGGATATTCATATAAAAGAACTCCGCAAGAAATTAGCCGAAGCCGAGAGCGAAGCGGTAATTCAGACCGTTCGCGGCGTGGGCTATATGTTGGTGTAGCGGGGGGATTTGCATGAAAAAACGATTATTTATCTATACTACAGCAGTTGTATTCATCGGGTTGATTTCTTTTTTCGCGCTTTCGGTATACATCACGTCCACAAACAACATCAATGCCGCCAAGGACACCGTCGTAGAGGTTACGCAGATTTGCGCCGCTTTGTATAATGAAGAAATTGACATTGAGGAATTTGTTCATATAGGCTCCGATACGCGCATTACGGTCATTGACGCGGACGGTACCGTGTTAGCGGACAGCGGCGTCAGCCGATTCGGAATGGCAACCATTGACAGCCACCTTGAACGCCCCGAGATTAAGGCGGCTTTGAACGGTGCGCCCGAGTCATTCATGCGACGCTCCGACACGTTAGGGTTGGACTTCATTTATTATGCCCTCAAAGTCGACAGCGGCGACAGTTATGTCTTTGTGCGCGCGGCGATTCCCGTAGCGTCTATTAACACGTATTTCCTGCGTTCATTGCCGTTGTTAATGTTCGTACTCGTGATTGTGGCGGTGTTGTGTTTCGTAATTATTCGGCGAATTACTGACTATACTCTCGCGCCTTTTGGCGAGATTGAGCGTAAGTTACGGTCACTTTCGCAGGGGAATTATATCGCCGCGCCGATTAAAAGCCGTTATGAGGAAATCAATCGAATTGTGCAGGAAATTGAGGATATTGCATTGGAACTCGGCAACGAAAAACGCCGCCGCGAGGACTTCTTTACCTATGCGTCTCATGAGCTGAAAACGCCTCTCACAGCCATAAAAGGGTTCAACGAGCTGATTGAATTGAGCAACACCAACAGCGTGGTTAAGGACGAAAAAACGCGCAAATTTGCGTCGGCTATTTCGCGGGAAACCGAGCGGATGACGGTTCTTGTGGACGAGATGCTCAAACTTTCTGAAATCGAAAATACCGAGAAAACTACGGCAATCAGCAACTCTGTGCCCGTTCCGCTTACCGCTTTGATATACGATATTCGCGATACCATGACTACCATTATCGGCGAAAAGTCCATTTCGTTTTTGGTAGTCGGTAACGGCGTTGTGACCGCAGACCCGCGCCACGTCTACGATGTAGTCAAGAATTTGGTGGAAAATGCAGTGCGGTATACGGGGGAAGACGGCGAGGTTACTGTCACCATCACTCAGACGGATGATTCGACTAAACTAAGTGTGGCTGATAACGGAATCGGGATACCTAAAACCGACCAATTGCACGTATTTGAGCGGTTTTATCGGGTTGAAAAGAGCCGTACACGTAATTCGATAGGTGGTGGTACGGGGTTAGGTTTAGCGATTGTTAAGCATTTGTGCGTGCTGAATGACTGGCGGGTGTCGATGGTTAGCGAGCCGGGTGTCGGGACGGAAGTCACAATCGAGTTTTGATTAACGAAAAATAAATATACACAAAGGCTGTAAATGCAGGAAAAACCTGCCTTTACAGCTTTTTTCTACGCTGCAAATGCAACGAAACTTGGGACTGTGACAATGTTCACCTATGTTATACTGTCTATATATAGTTTGGAGAGGAGATATAGTCAGTATGTTAGATTTTAGTCCGTTCATAAAAAACGACGATATGAACAATCGGAATGAAGACGCGGGCAAATTGAACAAAGCAGACAAAGCGAAAAAAGCAATCATAACGAAAGCACCCGAGGTGGTAACTTATAGCAGTTTAGTCGGGCAGGGGTATGATGAGTTTACGAGTTTCAAGGGGCGGTATCGGGTTGTGAAGGGTGGACGCGCCTCCAAAAAATCCAAAACTGCGGCGTTGTGGTTCATTCATAATATGATGGAGCATCCTGATGCGAATTTGTTGGTAGTGCGTAAGACTTACAACTCGCTCAAGAATTCTTGTTACGCCGAGTTGAAGTGGGCAATTAACAGGCTTGATGCCGAGAAGGAGTGGCATACTAAACTTGCACCTCTTGAAATGAGCTATAACAAAGGCGGCAAGATTTTCTTCCGCGGGTTAGGCGACGCCATGCGGCTGACCAGCCTTGCCGCTGAACGCGGGAAACTTTGTTGGGTGTGGATTGAGGAAGCGTTCGAGTTGGCGAGAGAGGACGATTTCAACCTCATAGACGAGGGCATTCGCGGGCGTGTGGACGGTGCGTTGTTCAAGCAACTCACGTTGACGTTTAACCCGTGGAGTGAGCGGCACTGGCTCAAAGACAGGTTCTTCAAGGGCAAAAACGAGCGGTTCAGCGATGCGGACACGTTGGCGATTACGACGAATTATAAGGGTAACGAATACTTAGATGAATCAGACATACAGCTTTTTGAGCGTATGCAGCGCGAGAACCCCAAACGCTACAAAGTCGCCGGGTTGGGTGAGTGGGGATTGCCCGAAGGGTTGGTGTATGAGAATTGGGAGGCAGTTCAGTATGACAAGAGGACACTTTTTCGGGCGATACAGCATAAG
>WRJN01000070.1 GCA_009778605.1 Oscillospiraceae bacterium | reverse complement strand
TTTTACCACCATACTGCGTTAATTTTCGATTAAATATCAGCGGATATTCGCGCGAAAATTGCCTTGTTTGACAATAAAAATCCACACAATCCACTGCCAAATTTAAGAGTTAAGCGGTATAACAGACATTTTAACACACTCTGCACAAAATGTCAAGCAAAATCATATAATGTAGAAATGACTAAATATTGGGGAGGTATGTATGGATAAACGTATATCGCAAACGTTCGAGGGCGCGCCTTGCATTCGGTTAGACGAAACGTCTAAGATTATACTGATGAGTGATTGCCACCGCAGTACGGGGGACTTAAATGACAATTTCGCTAACAATGAGAACATTTATTTCACTGCTTTGCGGAATTATTTTCACATGGGGTATACATATATCGAACTTGGTGACGGTGACGAATTATGGGAGAATCGCAAATTTTCGATGATTTCCGACCAGAACAGCCACATATTCAGGTTGTTGAGACAATTTCAACATGAAGAACGCCTACATATTATATACGGCAATCACGACATGGTGAAAAAGTACCCTAAATGGCGCAAAAAGAACTTATCCGTGTGCTACAGCGACAAAGTGCGCGGTAATGTCCCGTTGTTCGGCGACATTGACATCACGCAGGGGCTCATTTTGCAAACCCAATCGGGGCGCAAATTGTACCTGTTGCACGGCAATCAGGGGGATTTATTATGTGACCGATTGTGGTGGTTGGGGCGATTCTTAGTACGCAACGTGTGGCGACCTCTTGAACTTATCGGGTTGAAAGACCCGCGCAGTACCGCCGAGAATCGCGCAAAACAAAACATCATTGAACGTCGATTGGCACTGTGGGCAAAGCAGAGCGGCGAGATTATGATTGCGGGTCATACGCACCGCCCACATTTCCCGACTCCTGACAAATCTAACCCCGACTATTGCAACTACTATAACACGGGGAGCTGTGTTCACCCGCGCTGTATCACGGCAATCGAGATTGTCGGCGGCGTTATTTCATTAGTGAAGTGGGGTATCGAAACGCGCAAAGACGGTACGTTGTACATCGCTAAAGAAGTATTGGAATCGGGCGAATTACCGACATAGTTTAGCAAGAGGTTTTCGGAGGCTACCTATAATCCTGTTAAATCATTCACCACTTCGCCTGCGATAATCAACCCTGCGACAGCGGGTACAAACGCAGTGCTGCCCGGAGGACGTTTCACGCCCAAGCGTTCCGGATTTTTGCAAATGTGAACAAATGGCGTTTCGCGTGAATATACCACCTTTAAGTGTGGGAGACCGCGCTTGCGGCATTCACGGCGCATGACTCGTGCGAGGGGGCAGACGGAAGTTTCATAAATGTCGGACACCATGAACAAAGATGCGTCGCGCTTGTTTCCAGCCCCCATCGCGCTAATGAGTGGGACACCGTCGGCATGGCAACGTGTGGCGAGTTCGAGCTTGCCAGAAACAGTATCAATCGCGTCAATCACGTAGTCATACTGCCGCAAATCCACTTGCGAAGCGGTTTGGGGCAGGTAGAACATCTTGTGCGCGCCAACTGTCGCATCGGGGTTTATTTCGCGGATTCGTTTATAAGCAACGTCAACCTTGAACAAACCAATTGTCTTATAAGTAGCGTAAATCTGTCGATTGATGTTGGATTCGCAAACTTTATCATGGTCAAACAAGTCTAAACAGCCGATTCCGCTCCGTGCCAACGCTTCGGCGGCGTGCCCACCCACTCCGCCAATACCGAAAACCGCCACTTTCGCGCCATACAGCTTATGCATATTGCTTGTACCCAACAACAACTCCGTCCGTGAAAATCGGTTAAACATAGTAACCCCCCCGAAAAATTTTTATACTCGAAGTGTATCATAAAACGGTTGACAAGTCAATATTTTTATGATACAATGTTTTGGTGTGTGATTGAATTGAGTAAGGAGTACGTAATGCCCGCAATAGCAAAAAAAACCAAAAATGAATACGGTGATAATAGTTTGAAATCCCTCAAAGGGCCTGACCGCGTCCGTAAACGCCCGGCTGTCATTTTCGGCTCGGACGGGATTGACGGGTGCAAACACTCTGTCTTTGAAATACTGTCCAACTCCATTGACGAGGCGCGTGAGGGGTACGGTAAACGTATCGTTATTACCAAATACGCCGATAAGTCTATCGAGATTATCGACAATGGGCGCGGCATACCCATTGACTTTAACAAGAATGAGGACAAGTATAACTGGCACTTGGCGTTTTGCACGCTGTACGCAGGCGGTAAGTATGACAACAACGCCGAGGGTGATTATACCTTCGCATTAGGCTTGAACGGTTTGGGGCTGTGTTCGACACAGTACGCCGCCGAATACATGGAAGTAGAATCGGACAACGGAACGTGGAATTACAAACTGCGCTTTGAGAAGGGCTACAACGTAACCGAAGACTGTCGGCTTTTATCGTCCAACGACGGACAAGGAACATTGTTCGCCCCGAAACGCGAACCCTCAAACGCCGACTCAACCCCCGAACGTGGGTTTGTAAAGTCAAAGTCAACAGGGCAGAGGGGTACGCGCATTAAATGGCGACCCGATACCGAGGTTTTCACTGATATTGACGTAGACGACGAGTATTTCAGCGACGTTTTGCGGAGACAGTCGATAGTCAACGACGGGGTGGAGTTTTTATACCGTTCCGAACAAGCTGAGGGGGAGTTTACGGAGAGCGTATTCTGTTACAAGAACGGCATTGACGATTATTTGCAAGAAATTGTCGGCTTAGACGGCATTACCGCACCTCAGTCATGGGGCGTGACCGAGCGTCAGGGGCGTGACCGTGACGATAAGCCCGACTATAAAGTGCGCCTGAAAGTCGCGTTTGCGTTCACCAACGGTGCGCGCACGGTGGAGCATTACCACAACTCGTCTTGGTTAGAGTACGGCGGAAGCCCCGATAAAGCGTTGCGGCAGGCGTTCGTGTCACAGATTGATGCCTATTTGAAGAGTACGGGCAAGTATAACAAGGGCGAAAGCAAAATAAACTTTTCTGATGTTGAGGATTGTTTAGCGTTCATCTCGTCGAATTTTTCGACACAGACAAGCTATGAAAATCAGACTAAAAAAGCGATTTCTAACAAGTTTATATACGAAACAATGACAGAGTGGCTCAAGACGAATTTAGAAGTTTATTTCCTTGAAAATAAAGACGATGCCGAAAAAATCGCAGGTCAGATTATCGTCAACAAGCGCAGCCGTGAGAATGCCGAGAAAACGCGGCTCAGCCTCAAGAAAAAGCTGTCAGGAGGTGTGGACATTGCCAATCGCGTACATAAGTTCGTGGATTGCCGCAGTAAAGACCTCGCACAGCGCGAGTTGTATATTGTGGAGGGGGATTCGGCACTCGGCGCGGTTAAGTTGGCGCGAGACGCGGAGTATCAGGCGGTGATTCCCGTACGCGGAAAGATTCTCAACTGTTTGAAAAGCGGTTATGATAAAATCTTCAAGAATGAGATTATTACAGATATTATCAAAGTCCTCGGGTGCGGTGTGGAAGTTAAATCCCGCTCAAAAGACCTTTCGAGTTTCAACATAGATAACTTGCGCTGGAGCAAAGTCGTCATTTGTACTGATGCCGACGTTGACGGATTCCAGATTCGTACGCTGATTTTAACCATGCTGTACTGTTTGACACCGCAGTTGATTACGCAGGGGTACGTTTACATTGCCGAATCTCCGTTGTATGAGATTAACGCCGCCGCATCTAAGGGGAGCAAGGGTGGGGAAGAGACGTTCTTCGCGTATACCGAAAAAGAGAAGTCGCGGATTATGAATGAGCTTAATGCGGCAAAAGGGCGAAAATATACCATACAGAGGTCAAAGGGGTTGGGGGAGAACGAGCCCGACATGATGTCGCTGACCACTATGAACCCCGAAACGCGGCGGTTGATTAAAGTCAACCCCACTGATGTGGAGCGCACAAAAGAGATGTTCGATTTGTTGCTTGGCGATAATTTGCAGGGGCGTAAGGACTTTATCAGCGAGTACGGCGCGCAGTATTTGGAAGTAGCGGATATTAGCTGAGTATATTGAGGATAAGGGTCTGTAATAATGGAATACCAAAAAATGTCTTTTAAGATACCGCAAGAAAGCACAACATATGAGGCTGATTCTGCTTTTATTGTTTCGACGATTGAAAATATTATTAAATCAGCCATTGAGCGCGGAAACAACAAAATTATTCTTAACACAAATCTTAGGTTTGGTTTACCTATGGAAAATATCAATAAAATAGCAGCTCCAATTATTGAGGCATGGGCATTTGAAACTTTTCTTGCTGTAAGTGAAGATATGAATAACGCTTACCGATTAGTTAATGTCGAAAGCCGCCCAAGGCTTGACATGGCTGATGTTTTATTACAATTCAAAAAGGGAAATACTGTAATCACGGCAAATGTTGATTCAAAGGCAACGGCAGAAGATATTGAAAGTTCGGGAAAGGGACCTAATATTACCTCGTTTAGTCGTATACGTTCTGCCTATGTTGAAGACCCTGATTTTATGTTTATAATACTTTCCATAAAACATAAAGTTTATTCAGAACGTAATGCAAATACTTTACTTATGGATGGTATTATGGAAATTGTCAAATATAATGCTTATGATTTGAAGTTTATTTCCGAAACAGATATAAACTATAATTCAGCTCTCGGAACCGGTCAAATACAAATAAAAGATATTCATTATGTTGATTATCAAAGTCGTTCAACTTGGGAATTCTGCCAATTGTTAGATAAAAAATACTTAAACACGTCAAGACGAACAATTGAAGACTGGTATAGAGAGGCGGTTAAGAATAAATGGATAAAAGTATAAAGGTCATTCAAGGTGATTGCGTTGAAATTATGAAAGGTATAGAAACGGAAACAGTTGATTTAATTGTAACAGACCCGCCATATAATCTTTCAAAAGATTATGGAAATGATAGTGATAAACGCACTCGAAAAGAATATATAGATTTTTCACGACGATGGTTAGCAGAAGCAAAACGAATATTAAAACCTACAGGTACACTCTACCTTTTTATGGGGGTTCGGTATATTTCTTATATTTATGAAATTCTTGAACAAGAGTTGGATATGGTTTTTAATTCTTGGATTTCATGGTGTTACACACAAGGAATAGGTAAAACAAGGGGATTTAGTCCGCGGCACGATGATATTCTAATGTTTACTAAAAGTAAAGATTTTAATTTCTATTTAGACAATGTGCGTGTCCCGCAAAAATATTACAGGAGTGTGAATAATATGCGAGGGGCTAATCCGGGGAATGTTTGGGAGTTTTCGCATATACACTATTGTCAAGCAAATCGTCAAAATCATCCTACGCAAAAACCCGAAGCACTCTTTGAACGAATGATTCTTGCATCGACTAATGAAAACAGTTTAGTATTAGACCCGTTTTGCGGTTCGGGTACTTCTTTGCGAGTGTGTCAACAAACGTCAAGAAACGGCATAGGGATTGAAATAAACGATGATTATGTTCAAATGACCAAACAGCGATTGATAGAGCCGTTTTATGGGTTTGACAGTATTGATGAACGCATGGAGAGAATTCCGAACGATTTGAATGATGAAAAAATACGTCAAGAATATATTATCAATCATATAAACTGGTTTTTACAAAATCACCCTGATAAAATCGAACTCTTTTTGAAAAAGGTATATGAAAAATATCCCAATACAAACAAATATGAGTTTCAACAAATAAGTATTAACTGTGTAACATACAGATAATATATAAAACAGTGTTTCTTGATAACCACTGTATAATTAAAACAAGGAGGTTCATTTACCATGAACACCAATCAACCAACAGGCAAAATCACGACGCGTGAAATCGCATTCGGGGCGGTGTTAGCGGCGGTGTACGTTGCGATTACGCTGATTAACCCGCTGTCATTCGGTGAGGTGCAGTTCCGCTTTTCGGAAATCCTCGTGTTGTTTTGTTTCTACAATCGGCGATTCTGTATCCCCATGATTATTGGCTGTTTAATCGCTAATTTCATCGCAAGCCCGTTCGGGTGGATTGACGTAATCCTCGGCACAGCGGGAACCGCGCTTGCGGTATTCCCTATGAGCAGAATCAAGAATATGTGGGTGTCATCGCTGTTGCCTGTCGTCACGAATGCGGTTTTAGTTGGCGTTATGCTGACTTACTTTGTGGGCGTTCCGTTGCCGCTGTGGCAGAACATGGTGTTCGTGGGAATCGGGCAGTTTGTCGTCATCACGGCAATCGGCGTGCCGCTGTTTAAGGTGGCACTCGAGCGAAATAAACCCTTTATGGGACTAATCAGAGCAGAGAAGGGATAAAAAATATGGATTTTTCTAAACTCAAGCCTTGTCTTGAAAAGTATGCCAAGACACCCGGTACGCTGATTGCGATTTTGCAAGAGGCGCAGGAGCTGTACGGTTGGTTATCGCCCGAATTGTTGGCGTACGTTGCCCGGGAAACGGGTATTCCGCCCGCGAAAGTCATGGGAGTGGCGACGTTTTACGCCCAGTTCAGGGACAAGCCCGTGGGCAAGCATTTGATTTTGCTGTGCCAAGGCACTGCTTGTCACGTCAACGGGTCTGCCGAAATCGAACGCGCAGTGCGAGAGTATCTCAACGTGGAGGAGGGCGAAATAACGCCCGACGGACTGTTTACGTACAACAACGTCGCGTGTTTGGGGTGTTGCAGTCTGTCGCCTGTTATGATGATTGACGGCAAAGCGTATGGCAAGTTGACGGGTAAATCAGCCGTGGAAGTTTTGGAACGGATTAAGGGGGAGAATCATGCGTAAAATAACTGTGGGGATGGGTTCTTGCGGGATTGCCGCAGGTGCTGACGCTGTTTTCGAGTCACTCATTCAAAAAGGCGCGAACCCTACTATTGTGGGGTGTAACGGAGCGTGTTATCTTGAACCGATTGTGACAGTGGACGACAAAGTTTACACTAAAGTGTCCGCGCAGGACGTTGACGCGATTCTCGGGGGTACAGCACAGGTTTACGCTGACAATAATGCCGATTCTATTGAACTGCGGATTGCTCTGCGTAACTGCGGGCATATTAACCCCGAAAACATCGACGAATACATCGCGCGCGGAGGGTACACCGAGTTGAATATGACCCCTGAACAGATTATCGAAACGGTCAAAACTGCAGGAATCGGCGGACGAGGCGGCGCAGGGTTCCCGACGTGGTTCAAGTGGGACGCGGCGCGGAGAGCCTCCGCCGGCAAAACCGACTCCGTCGGTGATGTTGAGGGGTCAGGTCAGAAGTATATAATTTGCAATGCCGACGAGGGAGACCCCGGGGCGTTTATGGACAGAGCCATTATTGAGGGTGACCCTCATTCCGTCATAGAAGGCATGATGATTGGTGCGCGTGCAATCGGCGCGAGCAAAGGAATTGTCTACGTGCGCGCGGAGTATCCGCTTGCGATTACGCGCTTGCAAAAGGCGATTGACCAAGCGACGGCGCGCGGATACCTCGGCAACGGTTTCACTTTGCGAATCAAAGCGGGCGCGGGTGCGTTCGTTTGCGGAGAGGAAACGGCACTTATCGCCTCACTTGAGGGGGAGCGGGGTATGCCGAGGCTCAAACCGCCTTTTCCTGCACAGAAAGGTTACTGG
>WRJN01000069.1 GCA_009778605.1 Oscillospiraceae bacterium | reverse complement strand
CGAGTATTTTCAACGCAGTATGGCGAAAAATTGACCGCAAAGACACCGCATTTTAATTTCGCAAGAGGTCTATTATACAACATCAAACTGAAGGAGAACAATACATGACTAAACCAATATTTAACGGATGCGGCGCGGCAATCGTCACGCCCATGAACGACGACTTGAGCGTTAATTACGACGTGTTCGCGACGCTCATTGAAGAGCAGATTGTCGGCGGCACGGCGGCTTTGATTGTCAGCGGAACGACAGGCGAAGCGTCAACGCTCGGTGACGACGAACACGTTGACTGTATCAAATTCGCGGTGGAAAAAGCCGCAGGGCGTATTCCTGTCATCGCGGGCGCGGGCAGTAACGACACCGCATACATGATTCAGCTTTCAAAGAACGCCGAGAAAGCAGGTGCGGACGCGCTTTTACTCATGACGCCCTACTATAACAAAGCGTCACAACGCGGACTAATCGCGAGTTTCACGGCGGTTGCCGACGCGGTGAACATTCCGATTATGCTGTACAACATTCCCGGGCGAACGTGCATTAATATCGAGATTGAAACTTTTGCGGAGTTAGGCAAACACCGCAACATTGTTGCCGTGAAAGATTCTGTGGGCGATATTGATTATACCGCGCGGTCAATTGCAGCTTGCGGCGATATGTTAGACTTTTATGTGGGTGACGACGCATTGACCGTCCCTGCAATGGCGGTCGGAGCGAAAGGCGTTGTGTCCGTTGCGGCGAACATTGCCCCGAAAGTCATGCACGACATATGCAAGCTGTGTATTGATAATGACTTTGCGGCGGCAGGGAAGCTGCAACTGCGGTATCAAAATTTGTTCCGTGACCTGCTCAAGTTAGACGTGAATCCCGTGCCGATTAAAACTGCTATGAACATTTTAGGCAAGAATGCAGGCGGGTTTCGTATGCCGCTGTATGCTATGGGCGAGGTTGAATCGGGCAAACTCAAAAAATCTTTAGAAAACTCGGGAATTATGTAATGACAAATATCGCATTATCGGGCGCGCTCGGCAAAATGGGCGGCGTTATCACGGCGTTGGTGGCGGCGCGGAGTGACTGTGACATTATGGCAGGAATAGATGTTTCATTCACGGACCATCACGACTATGCCGCGTTCCCGCTTTGCCGAAATGTCGGCGATTTGCAACGCGCACCTGATGTAATCATCGACTTTTCGCACCCCTGTGCCTTGCCTGACTTGCTCACGTATTGCAAAACCAAAAACGTCCCGATTGTGGTGGCGACTACGGGGTACAATGCTGACGAAGTCAGCGAAATCAAGAACGCGGCGGCTCAGATTCCGGTGTTCTTCACCGGGAATATGTCATTAGGTATAAATTTGTTGCAGGACTTGGCGCGGCGCGCTGTTCGAGTGCTCGGGACGCAGTTTGACGTTGAAATCATTGAAAAACACCACAACTTAAAGAAAGACGCACCGTCGGGAACTGCACTCATGCTTGCTGACTCCGTCAACAGCGAGTACGGTAACAACAAACGCTACGTCTACGACAGGCACAGCGTATTGAAACAGCGTGAGCCGTCTGAAATAGGCATACACGCCGTTCGCGGCGGAACGATTGTGGGCGAACATGAAATCATCTTTGCAGGGCATGAGGAAGTGATTCGGTTGTCGCATTCGGCGTTGTCCAAGGAAGTCTTTGCCGTTGGCGCGATTAACGCCGCGATTTTCCTAAAAAATCAACCCCAAGGATTATACGATATGTCGGACTTATTAAGGGCAGTGTAAGGAGGTTTTTATGCAGATTATAGTTACGGAAAACCAGTCAATCGCGACGTTCAACAACGTCACCGCTTGTTATGAGCGTTCGTTTATCGCAGAAGTCTTGACGCAATCGGCGGCGGCGGGCATTAACATTGACATGATTGCACAATCCCCCGCAACGTCAGATAAAATCAGCTTTGGGTTCACGTTTGCCGACGACGACATGACGAAACTCCTCGCGATTAGCAAATCTGTCGTGCCCGATACCGCGCCGTTGGTCAACTGCGGCAACGTCAAGCTAACGGTCAAGTCCCCCGATATGGTGAGTGGAACGGGGTTCGCATCCAAGGTGTTTATCGCGCTCAAACAAGTCGATTGTGTGCCTATGTTAGTCACGACGGGGATTGACGAAATATCGCTCTTGATTCACAAGAGCTGTATTAACGCGCTGGATGAGACTCTACGCGAAATATTTGATTTATAGGAGGTCTAAGGAACTGTCAAATCCTCTTTATCGGAGGAAAATATTCTAATGTCACGTTGGTGGCAGAAAGGTATGGTCTAACAAGGTTAAATTAGACCCTCTTTATCGGAGGAGAATATTTCAATGTCACGTTGGTGGCAGAAAGGTATGGTTTAAAATGTTTACAGCAACACACGAGCGCAAGATTGCGTATACCACTGATAGTGTGCCGCTCCCGAATGAGCCGATAATCTCACAAGCGGGGCCTTCGCCGCTACTGAATACAGGGAACACGTTTGCAATAGTGTCGGCGGTCGCGTATTTGACAGGCGTACCCAAGCGTATATTTGAAAACGACAGCGAGCCGCCGAAAATAGAAGTTTATCAAAAACACGAATTCAATAAAAATGCCCGAATCATCAGAAATTTATGCACACTTCGCACAGCCATTGAACGCAGTTTCGGTAAAATTGTGCGCGTGATGAAAGAGGAACATAAGAATTGGTGCGCGGTCAATGAGTATATCCCCGTTGAATGTATATCGAAACTTTCCGATGACGGAATCAACCTTAAAACCTCACTCAAACTAACCTTATGTGTTATCGAAATCAATAAAATCATCGCCGATAAAATCAACAATTGTAAAGATATGTTTCCGTCGTGGCTGAATTGGGAGTATCTCAAAGACTTATTTATCATGCCCAACGGCTACACCGAGGCAGGGATTAAACAGGCGGGGGACGTTTATTATCAAGGGTTTCAATTCTATCCGTACCAAATCTACATTAACTGGAAACCTACCAATTCGGGTAACATTTTCTACACCGACCGTAAATTCGTTGAGCTGTTGTACAGGTTGAATTCGGACGATTTCACTGATATCAGCAAAGTCACCGACATCAGCGGACGTACAAAGGACGCGATTTACGAGTTCATTGAACGCAGCACCAACACCGTGTTCGTGGTTGACTGTGAAAATTCTGACCCCTACAAACTTTTTGCGGCGTTTCGCGCGCTTGATAACGAATATCTTCACAAAATATCCAAAATTATTTTGTATGACGATGTAAACACCATTGCAACATGGCAGTCACTCGAGGGGTTTGTGAACATTCCGGTGGAGTACATTCAGGTTGAACGGCTCAAAGTCAACAAATCGCAGATTGATATGAAATTGGCTCTCGGCGTGAGCAAGGAGTTCTATCAAAACAAAACCGACTCTTTCATTTTGGCATCGAGTGACTCGGATTACTGGAGTTTGATTACGTCTCTTGACGACGCCAACTTCCTTGTCATGATTGAATATGAAAAAACCAGCCCCACGCTCAAGCAAGTCTTGCAGGATGAGAATATTTTTTACTGTTATTTAGACAAGTTTTACACCGGCGACAGTGACGATATGAAAATCCCCATGCTGCTTAAAGCGGCGCAAAACTACATCAATGCACGGGTAAGCCTGAACGTGCGTGAGATGATGGAACACGCGTTCTTCCAGACGCGTATCGAAATGTCCGACTTGGAGCGTAAGCGGTTTTGCGACAAATACGTTAAATCGCTTGAGCTTAAAATTGACGACGACGATAACTTGTTGGTTCAATTCAAGCGTAAAGGAATTTAAAAAATGCTTGACAAATACACAGGGAAATAACACGAAAGGAGGAGCTTATTATGGCACAAGCAGGAATTTCAGCAAGCACCGGCATGAGTGGCTACGAAGTCGGTATGCGGATTGGGACGAGTTTAATCAAAAACTCGCTGAATCAAGCTGAGGAACAAATGTCACAGTTGCTCGAAATACTTCCGCCTCCGCCACCCGCTCTCGATGAGTTAGGCGGGCGGTTGGACGTTCGCGCGTAGTGTTTCGGCGAAAAAGCGTTCCTGCTTGTCAGGAACGCTTTTTTACTCTCACTCAATCATTAAAAGAATCGGCAGTATCATAGGCGAACGCTTTGTCCGATTATAAATCAAGTCCGACAACTTCTCTTTCATCGTATTCTTGACTACACCCCACTCTCGCGTGTTCTTAGCCGAACAATTATCCAACACGCCGCGCATTAACGCGCGAGACTCGCTCAACAACTCCTCTGATTCGCGCACATACACAAACCCGCGCGACACAATGTCGGGGCCTGACAAGACTTGTCCTGTTTCGCGTTCAATCGCCGCGACAATGGTAATCAACCCGTCTTCAGCCAGTTTCTTGCGGTCACGCAAAACCACTGCGCCTACGTCACCCACGCCAGAACCGTCTACGAGGACTGCTCCCGCCTGAACCTTACCTGTGATTTTCATGTCAACGCTGTCCGTCTCGATAACATCGCCCGACTCCACAATCAAAATGTTCGATTCGGGAATACCCATGGTTTTAGCAATATGTGCGTGCTTCATAAGATGCTTATACTCGCCGTGAATGGGCACGAAAAACTTAGGTTTGGTCAGCGAAATCATCATCTTGAGTTCATCTTGGCAGGCGTGACCCGAAACGTGAACATCGTACATCTTTTCGTACACGACCTCCGCCCCCGAACGCATGAGCTGATTGACGACACGCCCCACCAACTTCTCGTTACCGGGAATGGGTGTCGCCGAAATGATAATCACGTCATGCGGTGTGATTTTCACCTGCCTGTGTTCATTCGTCGCCATACGCGACAACGCGCTGAGCGGCTCACCTTGGCTACCCGTAGTGACAATCACGACTTTACCGGGCGGGTAGTTATTTACCGCTTCAATGTCAATAATCATCTTAGGCGAAACTTTAATATACCCTAATTCGATGGCTTTACTCATCACGTTGAGCATACTGCGCCCCGACACCGCAACGTATCGCCCTGTAGAGGCGGCTGTGTCAACGATTTGCTGTACACGGTGGACGTTGCTTGAAAATGTCGCGACAATCACACGCCTGTCCTCCGCCGCCGTGAATATATTACGAAAACTCTCGCCCACTGTCCGTTCAGACGTGGCATAACCGGGCCGTTCCGCGTTTGTACTCTCCGACAACAGCGCGAGTACGCCTTTGTTGCCGAGTTCGCCGAATCGCGCAAGGTCAATAATCCCCTCGTTGCCGATTGGCGTATAGTCAACCTTGAAGTCTCCCGTATGAACAATCACGCCCGCAGGTGTGTGAATTGCCAACGCGCAAGCGTCGGGAATGGAGTGATTGACGCGGATAAACTCCACACCCATGCACCCCATGCTGACCGTTTGGCGCGGTTGTACGACGTTGAGCGAGCATTGTTGCAGTATGCCGTGTTCTTTGAGCTTACCCTCGATTAACCCGATTGTCAGCCGTGTCCCGAATACAGGGACATTGATGTTCTTGAGCAAATACGCCAACGCGCCGATGTGGTCTTCGTGTCCGTGGGTCAGGATTACACCCCTGAACCGTTCTTTATTTTCCTCAAGATATGTGAAATCGGGTATGACAATGTCAACCCCTAACATATCAGCGTCGGGGAACGCCAACCCACAGTCTATGATAAACATATCGTTGGAACATTCCATCACAAAGAGGTTCTTGCCTATTTCGTTCATGCCGCCTAACGGAATAATTTTCACGGGAACGGTACGCTTTTGAGGCGCGCGTTTGTTGACCGGTTTCCTCACGATTGGGGTTGCATTTGCGGCAGTGGCGGAAGAAACGGCTTTCGAGTTATTATTATTGTTGGTATGTGTCATAAATCCTCATTTTAGAGCGTGTGTTCATAGCCTGAACGAGTGGAATTTTGTAACGAATTCTTTGTCAGACAAGGTGAAATTCCGCAGTAGGCTTTGTGCCTTTTTAGAAATTTCAACGAAGTATGGCGAATAATTCGCCAAAATACCGCCGTGAACGGTTATGAATACACGCTCTAAAATTGAACGCAACATTGATTCTATTAACGAGGCGAATCTTGAAGATGAAACCTTTATCAAAAAAGAAATAATACCCGCACTTAACTCTGCCCAATATACGTGTAGCAAAGGTGCCAACAATGACAGAAGTCAATTATTTCTTAAGCTATGTAATGAAGCGTTGAAAATATATTCACCGACAAGTAACGGGAATTATGAAAATGTAAGTAAGTACAGAGAGTTTCTGCGTTACCGTGAAAAAGCATCATTTTTTGAAAAAGGCGGTTTTACGGGCAAATGGGGTAATATATCAATCGCCGAGCGTACCATTCGACGTTTAATGAAAGACGGTAATTATGATTATAGTACAGCTTGTAAGATATACAGCTTTAGAACAACCGTAAAATATGCTCCGCTTTCAAACGAAATCGTGGTCGCTTGCAATAAATGCGGTCAAATGCACTTTTTTGAAAAAATTAATATATCAGAAAAATGCGAAAACGCTCAATGTAAAAGTCCCCTTTTTGTTCTATGTGCGAACTGCGGCAAGCCGAATTCAGCACACGTTATGTATTGCGTTGACTGTAGTAGAAATTTGAAAATTTCATCTGAATATGATGGTTACGCCAAAATTGCAAAAGAAGCAATACAATTAAAAAATATTCCTGTTGCTGAATCAGCATACTATAATGCTGTGACCGCCAATTCTGCAAAATCAAATGAATTGTCTTGGGTTTATACTCAAATACAAGCAGAAAAGAAGAATTATGATTCTACTATTAGCGAATTAAAAGGATTAGTAGACAAAAGAAAATTCTTTGAGGCGCGAGTAAAACTCCAAAGTATTAAGTCTAAATTTTCGTGGGTTAAAGTCGCAGAATTGCCTTTTTACGATATAATAAATTCTGAAATCGCTACTGCCGAAAAAGCTTTAGAAATTATAAAAAAGCTTCCTGATAGTGATACCGAAGGTAGAAAAACCAAACTAACCTCATTATTTAACAGTTGTGCGGATTATCAACAAGCTAAGGATGAATTTGCGAAAATCCCATTGAATAAACCGCAAAGCATTTCGCCGCTTGATATTGATTATACACAGAATACAATTAGCATTAAGTGGGATTCTGCGAGAAACGAGCCTAATGCCAAATATACGGTTGTGCGAAAAGCTGATTCAGCACCAGTAAGCGTTGATGACAGTAACGGTGTTTTAATCGCAAAAGAAATATCGGTATTAAGTTGCGTTGACAGCAACCCAGAGCCAGGGCGTGTTGTTTATTATGCTGTATTCACTACAACGAACGGTCGTTCATCGCAACCAATAGTCGCAAATATAAGGTTTTTGCAAAATATCAAGAACTTTTCCTATAAGTCAACAGAGAACGGAGTTGAGGCGAAATTTACAGTCCCGTCAAATTCCACAAAAGTTGAAATCTATCGGAAGGACTCTAATGGCAGACAAATAGAGATTCATCATACAAGCGGATTCTTTGTTTGTAACGACATAAAAGCAGGAGAAGAACACACCTTCAAATTCGTTGTTTTTTATCCTGTTCCAAAGCGCAAGCATAGCTTCTTTGTCTTTAATACATTTTTCCTCATTTTCATCTAAATACCCTATGGCGCTTGTATCAAGATAAATTTTCAATTTTTTCAAAATATAA
>WRJN01000068.1 GCA_009778605.1 Oscillospiraceae bacterium | reverse complement strand
GGTATTATTCCCGATGGGTTCCCAGCCCTTGCCGCCGTTCCAGATTTTGCCGTAGCCCGACAGGTCTATGTCGTCTGTGAGGGTATAGTGTTGACCTTTGTAATCGTTGTTCCCCGCGTTCACAAGTTCCGCCAATTTCGCAAGGTCGGCGGCGGTTTGGATAAGGTAGGGGGATGACGCAGTGCCTTCTCCCCCAAAAAAGTTTATTCCCAGCTTCCCGCTGTTGAAAAACACAGCTTTCCCGTCCGCATCCGCCGTGAAATACTCTTCGTCCCCGGCTGTCGCTCCGCTCTGCACAAAGATACCGTTAAAGGTATCTGTTGTAATACCCACGCTCATACCTGCCTTTGGGGCGTTCGCACCTGTGCCGAGGGTGATGTATTTTGCGTTCGCGAGTTGGACGTTGTTTACTGCACCGCTTCCATTTTCGTTCCCCGTAACGACCGCCGTGCCGCCGAGGGTGATTGTGCTTGTAATTAAGCCACTGATAGCTACACCGCCGCCGTTTAAAGCGGAATTTCCCTTAATCTCACCGCCGTGCATGGCGAATGTACCGCCGTTGTTATACACGCCGCCGCCGCTAAAAGCGGAATTCCCCTTAATCTCGCCGCCGTTCATGGTAAATGTTCCACTGTCTACACGCACGCCGCCGCCGTTACTACTGTTATCACCATTTTGCAGAACAGCACCGTCGTTCATCACGAAACTGCCGCCGATGCCGTCGCTGCTGTTGATATTCACAAGTGCACCGGCAGTCGGGATATTAGCACCGTCAATGACGATGTTTTCAAGTGTGAGCTTACTGATACCATACAAACTACCCAGCACAACAAAAAGGTTGCTGTTTGCACCCGTACCGCGGGTCAGCTTTTCGCCCGTGAGCGTGACATCCGCTCCGCCGACTATCGAGATACTACTTTCAATTGTAATAGGTGCGGTAATTTTAATCACCGCGGGGTAATGTCTGCCCGCGTTTTGGGTTGTGAATAAGTTTTGCAATTCCGCGAATGTGCTTACGCTTGTCGCGAATGTTCTGCCGCTTAAATTAGCAGCCCCTAACGCCGATTCATACACCGAAAGACTCCCGCAAGGGACGGTTATTTCGGTTAAGGAGGAGGCACCGTTGAAAACATTAGAGCCAAATGTCGGCGGCGTTGTTCCCGTAAATGTCACCGATGTAAGGTCAATGCAAGCACTGAAAGCATAAATGCCTATACTCGCAACGCTGTCGGTAATTACGACCGATGTTAGGTTAAGGTAAGCTTGAAACGCATAATCACCTATACTTGTAACGCCGTTTTGGATGACAGCCTCAATCACATAAGAATTATATGTAGCTTTATTTAAAGTCCAGTCGGTCATGCCCGCGTTACTTTCAATGGTCAGCAGACCGTCATTGTCAAGCGTCCAGTCTGTGCCGCTTGCGATATTTGCGTTTGCTGTTAGCGGGAGTGCGGGGATTAGCACAAGCACCATTGCGAGGTTCAGCACCCACGCGATTATTATTGATAAGGTTTTCTTAATCTTCATGATTATGAATATTCCTTTCCGAGTCGCAAAAACTCTACGAAATCAGTAAATATGTACAATAAAAATTGCTGTCGTTTGACAGCAATTATGACCAACAACACCGATAAAACCGCCCCGAGAGCGAAAGCTTCTAATCGGATTTGAACCGATGACCTCGTCCTTACCAAGGACGCGCGCTACCGACTGCGCCATAGAAGCAACTACAAACAATACACATAAGTATATCACATAAAATCAGACTTGTCAAGCGTTTTTAAAACTTTTCAAAAAATGTTTTCGCGACTCTTATAGCAGTTCCGCTTGACATTTGCGTTTTATTCGCAGATAAATTTTGTGTTATACAAGGCGAAAATTTCGCGAATATACGCTTATATTTAAGAAATTTTCAACGCAGTATAACGCAAAACTTGCAAGTAGAAAATGTAAATGTCAAGTGGAACTGCTATAGAGCGTGTACCAATAGCCTGAGCGTGGTAAATTCCCGGAATTTAACCACGAACAGCTGTTGGTACACGCTCACACGCCCCTCATGAACCACGTCCGACAACTGCGACAACAGCCGCGTACACCGCTGACACGCCCGCATCCGTCAACACACACGCCGCCTCCGTCAATGTTGCGCCTGTGGTACACACGTCGTCAATAATCAGGACAGTTTCGGGCGGACACGCGCGTTTATTCAACGCGAACGCGCCGCGCAGATTCTCGCGCCGCCCCGCCGCCGACAGGCTTTTCTGCACCTCCGTCTCGCGAACCTTACGCAACAGTTTCGTATCACACGGCAACCCGCTAATCACCGACATTTCACGCGCAATCAGCGCGGGCGGATTATAACCGCGTTCACGCAGACGCATCGCATCGGTCGGGACGCAAGTGATGACTTCGGGTTGCGGCAATTCGTGCAAAGCGTCACTCAACAAACGCGCGGCAGCAGTAATGGCGTACCCGTCTGCGGAATCCTTGAGGCTGTACACAAACCGCGACACTCCCTCGCCGAACTCGCCGTAGCGGAACACCGCGATTAGCCCGCTGACACCATCGGGCGGCTCAAGCGGTGCGGTAATCACCGACTCACTAAGCGCGTCCAAACATTCGGGGCAGTAGGCGGCATGGTGAATAATCAGCTCACCGCAAAACGGGCAACGATTGGGGTAGAGCGCGTCAAGCAGGAAGCGTTTGAGGTTATACGCCGTCATTTTCTTCTTCTTTTAGACACGACTCAATCATCGAAACAATGACGTTGTTGACCGACGTGTTATTTTCACCCGCGATTCTCTCGATTTTCTCGACTAAATGCTCGGCGATGTAAATTGATTTATTACAATGCGGAACTTTATTCTGCGTCTTGTTTAACTTCCAATCCATAATCATAACAACCTTTCTAATATATATTATATTAGAAAGGTTGCATATAATCTATGGTAACATTTTATAAGAAATTTCTAATAGATTTTTAATGAAAATGTCACACTTGTGAGATTGAATTCGCCAAATGGTCGAAATCAGGGAAAATGTACTCCAAAGTAATTCCGCAAACGGACAATTCATGCAGAAGTTTCGCTTTCGCGCCGTGAGGGATTATAATGCGCTTCAACATGGATTCATCGCAAAAGTCCTCAAGTTTTCGCTTTGTATTGTGAACCGTGAACGCCGCGAGCTGATTATAAACTCTGCTGTCTGCGATTACGGGATAACACGCGGCAACTTTACCCTTGACTGCATTAAAAAGGTGGTCAAACTTATAATCGTCGGGCGTTCGCGCGTTGACGTTACCGCTCAACTCCCACCTCCGAAAAGCCGTAAATATCATTCGAGAAATTGTTTTGTGCGACATATTATAGACGAAAGAATTCGCGTATTTGTCGCCGTCATCGGTAATCGTAGGCTTTTCTAACTTCTCGTGTTCGTTCAACTCACTTGGAGACAATACCCAAACACAGGCGTCGTGTTCGCGAAATTTCTCGTTAGATACGGCAAAATAA
This sequence comes from Oscillospiraceae bacterium, assembly GCA_009778605.1. Lineage (GTDB taxonomy): Bacteria > Bacillota > Clostridia > Oscillospirales > Ruminococcaceae > Ruminiclostridium_E. The sequence continues at coordinate 4,335 of WRJN01000068.1, read as the reverse complement.
AGAGAAACCAACGGCGAACGTGACCAGTCCAAAAGCCGTGTAGGCAAGTTATAATGTTGCATGATTGTCAACCAGTCGGCATATTCGTCCATTCGCGGTTTCGGAATGGGGAGAGTCCCTGCCTTTGACTGAAACGTATTTGTATACTTGCGCTCAAGGCGAAATAACTCCTCATCACTTCCGATAAAACCTCGTTGAACTTTAGGGACTAATGCCCACGTACTGTCTGCGTGACCGCGATACCATTGATAGGGCGCAACATCAGCCCCCGCACCTTTCAGTTTGAGCGTTTCTTCAATAAACTCCCCCAAACTGTTAATTTTAGTTTCGCTTTTGTAATACATAACTCACTCACTGACTTTCTCGTACTTATTGCTCACTTTGATTTTAACATCAACTTTACCGTCACTGTCGCTGCCCGAGTCCGACTCGTCGCGATTATCCTCCATGTTCTTGACCGCCTGCGACAGCATCAGACGAATCCGATTCAACTGGTTTACTTCGCTTGCGCCGGGGTCATAGTCAATCGGGACAATGTTCGCCTGCGGATTGAGGCGTTTCAACTCGCCGAGTATACCCTTACCGACAATATGGTTGGGCAGACACGCAAACGGCTGCATACAAATGATGTTGGTCACGCCTGTGGACATCAGCTCAATCATTTCCGCAGTCAGGTACCACCCCTCGCCCGCTATATTGCCCGTTGACACGATTCCGTCCACGACTTTGCGTAGGTCACGGAAACGAATGTGCTTGCCGAATTTCGTGCCTGCAATAGCGTCGGCGACAGGCTTTTGCATATACTCAAACAAGTCAATGACTTTGTTGGACACGAACCACCGCTTCCACGTAGCCGTCAGGAACTCACGACGGGAGTTGGCGTGGTCACACATGAATGACATAAACCCGAGGAATGGCGGCACGACAGCCTCCGCGCCCTCTGACTCCACTAAATCCACCACGAAATTATTCGCAACAGGGTGGAATTTCACCAAAACTTCGCCGACAATCCCGACGCGCGGTTTCTCAATGTCATGCACAGGCAACGCGCCAAATTCTGCGACAATGTTCTGCACATTAGTAGTGAACCGACTGCGGCTGAGCGAACCCATTTCTCCTTTGAGGAACTCGTTCCACTTCTCGTACAGCGCGTTGGCACTGCCCTCTTTTAGCTCATAAGGACGGACTTTGTACAAGCAACGGCTGAGTAAATCGCCGTATATGAGCGAATTCGCCGCGCGCAACAGCAGTACGGGCGACAGGCTGAACCCGGGATTTTTTTCTAAACCGACAATGTTGAGCGAAACAAGCGGAATATGGCTCAACCCTGCCTCTTTCATACCTTTCTTGAGCATGGCGATATAATTCGTCGCGCGGCACGCTCCGCCTGTCTGTGTTATCATGACCGAGGTGTTGTCAAGGTCATACTCGCCGCTCAACAGCGCGTGCATGAGCTGACCGACTACTAAAATCGCGGGATAACAAGCATCATTGTTGACGTATTTGAGCCCTTCGTTCACCATATCTGCGGAGTAGTCCTTGAGTACAACAAGGTTGTATCCTGTCGCTTTGAATGCGTGTTCAAGCAACTCAAAGTGAATGGGTGCCAACTGCGGCGCGATGAGCGTGTGTTCCTTCTTCATCTTCTTAGTGAACAGCGGGTGACGCTCAAACGGCTTGATTTCGCCCGAGGCAATATAGCCTTTTCGTTCACGTTCTTTCATGACCGAGAACAATGACCGCAGACGAATACGCGCCGCACCTAAGTTATTCACCTCGTCAATTTTAAGCAACGTGAACAGCTTGCCGCAATCTTCAAGCATTTCCTGTACTTGGTCGGTGGCAACGGCGTCCAATCCGCAACCGAACGAGTTAAGCTGAACCAACTCAAGATTAGGCATTTTCGACACTAAAGTAGCCGCCGCATACAGACGCGTGTGATAAGTCCACTGGTCAACGCTACGCATAGGGCGCACGACTTTTGCTAAGTGCGCCACCGAATCTTCCGTGAAAACCGCGAACCCGAATCCGTTCACCATTTCGGGGATTCCGTGGTGAATTTCAGGGTCAACGTGGTAGGGACGCCCGGCAATAACGATTCCTTTTTGACCTGTTTTAGCAAGCATACGCAAGACTTCCTCGCCTTTTTGCCGTATGTCTAACTTAAAGTGTTTATCTTCCTCATACGCATACGCCAACGCCCGCCCGATTTCGTCTCCGCTAATGCCGAGGGGCATAAACTCCTCGACTAATCGTTCAGCCATTCGTTCATGGTGATAGATTGGCAGGAACGGATTGAGAAACTCCACTTCATGTTCGCGCAATTCCGGCACGGAATTCTTGATGACTTCGCTGTAAGTGGCAACGACAGGGCAGTTGTAGTGATTGTCGCCGCCGTGTCCTTCGTCCATTTCATAGGTGATACAGGGCATGAAGATGACTTTCACTCCGTCGTCAATGAGCGACATAACGTGACCGTGCGCCAATTTCGCGGGGTAACACACCGACTCACTGGGCATAGTCTCGATTCCGCGGTCGTAGATTTCGCGTGAGCTTTTGGGAGACAGTTTCACACAGTAGCCTAATTTAGTAAAAAACGTATGCCAGAACGGATAGTTCTCGTAGAATCCCATAATGCGCGGAATGCCGATTACACCGCGTTTAGCATCGCTCTCGGGGAGTGACTTGTAATAGTCAAACACGCGGTTGTACTTGTATTCGTAGAGATTGGGGAGCAGAGAGTCTTTGTTTTTTGTTTCCCCCACGCCGAGTTCACAACGATTGTTGGTGATGAACCGCTTGCCGTCGTCAAACTTGCTGATTGTCAAAAGGCAGTTGTTGGGGCATTTGCCGCAACGCGCCGTGGACTTCTTGATAGTAAAATTCTCGAGCCTGTCCGCAGTCGCAATGGTTGAGCCTGCATCGTCGTCGCGTTCCAACGCGATTAACGCGCCGCCGTATGCCCCCATAAGCCCTGCTTTGTCCGGGCGCGTGACGTCCCGCCCGCACGTCAACTCAAACGCGCGTAGTACGGAATTGTTCAAAAACGTCCCGCCCTGAACAATGATTTTCTTGCCCATTGCCTCAGGTTCGCGGACTTTAATGACCTTGAAAAGTGCGTTCTTGACAACGGAATAGCTCAATCCTGCGGAAATATCCGCAACGCTTGCGCCCTCTTTTTGCGCCTGTTTCACACGGCTGTTCATAAAGACCGTGCAACGTGAACCAAGGTCAACGGGGTTGGTAGCCGTCAAGCCTTCTTCGGCGAATTCGGCGGCTTTCTTACCCAATGCATTAGCGAAATTTTCGATAAACGAGCCACAACCCGACGAACAAGCCTCATTGAGCAAAATCGACTCGATTTCGCCCGAACCCGCCTCCTCCGACTCGCCGTCAGCGCGCGGACGAATCCTCATGCACTTCATGTCCTGTCCGCCAATGTCTAAGATAAACTCTACCCCGGGGAGGACTTTTTCAGCGGCTTTATAATGCGCCATAGTCTCGATTTCGCCGTAGTCAATCCCCAACGCAGAGATGACTAAATGTTCGCCGTAGCCCGTAGCCGTCGCTTTGGCGATGTGAGCGTCTGATGGCAGTTTGGCGTATATATCTTTAAGAATGTCAATGACCGATTTCAGCGGGTCACCCATGTTGTTGTCATAGTGCGTGTATAAAATTTCGGCTTTGTTGTTAATCAACGTGGCTTTAGTGGTGGTACTGCCCATGTCCACACCCAAGTAACACTTGCCCGAATGTTTAGACAAATCCGCTTCGGGAATCGTTCCGCGTTTGTGTCGTTCCGTGAACTCCTTGCGCTCTTTCTCGTTGGCGAACAGCGGCTTTAGCCGTTCGATTTCCTGTACCTGAACCCCCGACAGTTTTGCGATTTTTTTGGACAGCGCGTCCAAACTTACCGCCTCATTCTTGTCGTTATGGGTGAGCGCACAGCCCATTGCTACAAAAAGATTCGCATTGTCAGGGAAGATAATGTCCTCGTCTTTTAGTTCAAGCGTTTCGATAAACCGTTGACGCAGATTGGGCAGATAGTGCAATGGGCCACCCAAAAACGCAATCTTTCCGCGAATAGGCTTGCCGCAAGCGAGTCCGCTAATCGTCTGATTGACAACCGATTGATAAATTGACGCGGCAATGTCGGACTTTTTCGCACCGTCATTCAACAGCGGCTGAATGTCGCTTTTGGCGAATACACCACATCGCGACGCTATGGGGTAAATGGTCTCGTAGTCCCCCGCGAGTTTTTCGAGACCCGTAATATCGGTGTTGAGGAGAGCCGCCATCTGGTCAATGAACGCGCCTGTACCGCCCGCGCACGAA
>WRJN01000067.1 GCA_009778605.1 Oscillospiraceae bacterium | reverse complement strand
ATTAAAATGGGTGAGGTTACTGTACTGCTATCCCGAACGGATTACCGACGAATTAATCGAGGTCATCAAAACCGAGGAAAAAATCGTTAAGTATATTGATATGCCTGTACAGCACTGTAACGGTGAAATTCTGAAAAAAATGAACCGTTCGGGTTCGGGGAAAACCCTGTCGGATTTAATCGCCAAGCTTCGCGGCAACATTCCCGAAATTGTTTTGCGGACCACCCTGCTGGTCGGGTTCCCGGGGGAAACCGAGGAACAGTTTACCGAGCTTGCCGAATTCGCGCACGAGATGCGGTTCACGCATTTGGGGTGTTTCGCGTATTCACAGGAAGAGGGGACGCCCGCCGCCGAAATGCCTGACCAAATCGACGAGAACGAACGCTTGCGGCGGTGCGAAATCATCACCGAACAGCAGGAAATCCGCGTGGCAGAGTGGGCGGAGGCGCGCGTGGGTGAGGTGTATGAAACAGTGGTGGAGGGATACGACAAATTCGCGGAGATGTTCTTTGGGCGCACGTATATGCACGCCCCCGAAATCGACGGCATGGTGTATTTCAAATCTGAAAAAACGGGACAATCACTATCGTTAGGCGATTTTGTCAACGTGAAAATCACCGAAGTAATTGATAACAATTTGTTGGGGGTGATTGAAAGTGTCTAAGTCTAACAGAAACGCCGCGAAACGCGGAAAATCCGCCCAAGGAAGGAAGAAAATACAAACAGGCAAGAAAATTCCGCAAAAGCCGAAAAAGCCGATTGACAGAGTAAAGAGTGCGGTCAAGGGCGTTTTGGCGATTAACTTAGCTAATAAACTCACCATTGCGCGGATTCTGCTCGTGCCTGTTTTCATGTTGTTTTTGGCGGTCAGCACTATTCCTCACCATATCATGATTGCGCTGTTCATATTCGCGCTTGCGTCAGTTACCGACTGGTTAGACGGGCATATCGCGCGTACGCGCATGATGATTACGCCGTTCGGGCAGTTTCTTGACCCCATTGCCGATAAAATCTTAGTCATGTCGGCGTTGGTGTTGTTCGCGGGGAATCAGTGGATTAGCGGGTGGGTCGTCGCGGTTATTCTCGGGCGCGATTTTATCGTCAGCGCGGTGAGGTTAGTCGCCGTGCAGAGCGAAGAAAAGCTGATTATACCGGCGCGGGCGTCTGGCAAAGTCAAGACTGTGATTACCATGGTCAGCATTGGCGCAATCCTGTTTATGTGGGGGTTGAATGACTACGGCTTGATTAGCGTGGAGAGCGAAACAATCTACGGCAACGTAGACGTTAAAATCAACTCGCCTCGGTTGTTGCTCGTACCCCTCGGCAATGTATTTATGTACATCTGTGCAGGGTTAAACATTTATTCGGGCGCGCAATACATCTGGGACGCACGATATATGCTCAAAGATGAATTGGGTAAAAAAATGTGAGGAATTAAAAATCTTTCTAAGGAGTATGTATAATCATGAATCTTTTTTGCGGAAAATGCGGTACGAAATTCCCCGACGGCACATCGACGTGTGCCGCCTGTGGTGCAGTTTATCCGCAGACGGCTGAGTTCGCCGAACCTGATATCTTTCAAACACAGCTCGTGAAATTCACCGACACGGTATCACTTGCAGAAGTAGCAGACACGGCGGACGCAACGCAACCGCCGCAAGAGGGTGAAACGATTATCACCTCCGACGCAGTAGCCGTAATTGAACAATCGGACGCTTTGGATGAAAAGCCGCCGCGCGCGCCTGTGTCTACGGGCAAGCGAGTCGCGTTTGCAATATTGTCGGTGGTTATGTCGGTGATTATGCTTGCGGCGGTGACGGTGTTACAGGCGGTATCAGTGGCGCGCGAAACGGTAAACCCCGCCACGGTGCAGGTCATGGCGCGCACGGTTATTGACGACATGAACATTGCGGATTTGCCTGTCGGCGGCATGATTGATGAGTTAGGCATAAACGTCCCCGATTTCGGACGGCGTAATATTGATTCGTCGGCGGTATTATCCGAAGTGATTTACAACTCGTTACACGATTATTACGTCGAGACGTTTGACATCAGCGAAGAAGACGTGCGCGAAGTTCTCAACAATCCCGAATTCAACGAGTTCATCTTGCAAATCGCCGACAATGGCATTGAGTATATCATGACTAATGAGCATAAGGGCGACAAGATTGTCAACACCGATGATATTGTCGCGCTGATTGCGGAACACGCCGCGCTGATTGACGGCGCGTTTGAAAACTATAACTTTAATTTTAATAACAACGACGAGTATCGCCGAATCCTTGCCGAAACGCTCCGCAAGAGCGAACTTGACAACTATCGGTGGGGGGACGTTGCCAATGAGCAAGTCCGCGAAATTCAAGACGGGTTCAGCCTGTTCAATCAATACTCGTTCGCCGCGTTGATCGTGACGATTGTGCTGATTGTTTCGCTGACCGCCGCGTTAGTCGCGCTGAATTCCCGCCGCGTGATGAATCTGCTGTTCTATATCGGCATTCCTTGCGCCGTTTCGGGCGCGGCGGTGTTGTTGAGCGGATTGTTCACCGGGACAATCTCGGACATGGTGATTGAACGGGCAGACATCACCGATATGCCCGCCGTCAACCTCGCATTAGAACAAGCGTTCGACAGCGTAGCACATTCGATTATGCTCGCAGGCGCGATTACGTTGTCCGTCGGCGCAGTCATGATAGCGGCGCGGATTGTTGCAGGAGCCGTCATCAAGAAGTCGGTCACGATAGTTGAAGAAACCGCAGAAGTGTAGAATATATAGTCGGTTATTCAGCACATGACAACCGGGATATTCCGTCATTTTCCACAATAAAGCCCTAATTTTAAGCAAAAACTTTGTGCAAATTACCGCCCTTGTACAATGTCAAAAATCATGTTACAATAGAGTATAGAAACAATTCGCAAACAGGCTTCAAAAGTAATTTTATGCCTCAAATACATGAGGTGGAAGGGTCAGGTTTGAAAAATGAGCAAAGCAAACTACGGTTATTTTGATGAAAACAACAAAGAGTACGTCATCACGCGCCCCGACACGCCGTCGGCATGGGCGAACTACTTAGGCTCACCCGAATACGGTGCGATTATCTCCAACAACGCAGGGGGTTACAGCTTTGTGAAATCCGGCGCGAACGGGCGTGTAATCCGCTACCGATTTAACTCGGTGACGAATGACCAGCCCGGGCGTTATGTCTACTTAAAAGACAAAGAAACGGGCGATTTTTGGGGTTCGTCGTGGATGCCTGTGGGCAAGTGCCTTGACGATTACAAGACAGAATGTCGTCACGGTACGGCGTATACTACGATTACGTCGGAGTATAAAGGCATTAAGACTGACTCGCTTTACTACGTTCCGCAAGACGCTACTTATGAAGTATGGCGCGTTAAAGTGACCAACAGCGGCGCGAAAGAACGTAAACTGTCGGTGACGGGCTATGTCGAGTTCACCAACGACCCTAACTATGAACAAGACCAAGTGAACTTGCAATACTCCTTGTTTATATCGAGGACGTATTTCAAAGACACGTTTATCAAACAAGTCTACAACCCTAACTTCAATGACCCGAATAAAGAGCGTTTCTTCGGGCTCGCAGGGCAAAAGATAGACAAATTCTGCGGTGACCGTGACAAGTTTGTAGGTTCATGGCGCGGCTATCAAAACCCCAAAGGAATCGAAAACGGTTTGAACGGCGACCTCAACTACTGCGGAAACTCCTGCGGCGCGTTACAGTCTGACATTGTTTTGCAACCGGGCGAAACAAAGACTTTTGTGTACATCGTCGGCGAAAAACCCGAGGCAGACGCGGCGAAAATCATCGCGGGATACGCGGACGTAAGCGTGTGCGAAAAAGAGTTAGAAGTGCTGAAATCGTTCTGGCACGGCAAACTCGGCAACCTGCAGGTCAAAACCCCCGACGAAAACTTCAATGCTATGCTCAACACATGGAACGCGTATCAATGTTTCATCACGTTTATCTGGTCACGCGCCGCGTCGTTCCAATACTGCGGACTGCGTAACGGATTCGGGTACCGTGATACCGTGCAAGACATTCAGGGGATTATCCACCTCGACCCCGAAATGGCTGCAGAGCAAATTCGCTTTATGCTGACCGCGCAAGTCACCGAAGGGGCAGGGTTGCCGCTCGTGAAATACACGCACAATCCGCCGAATGAGGACAAACCGGGTATGGCGTCTTACGATACCGAAACCAAGCATGACTCCTACCGCGCGGACGACGCGCTGTGGCTGTTCCCGACGATTTACAAATACATCACCGAAACAGGCAACACCGCATTCTTAGATGAGGACATTTTCTTCGCGGACGGCGGCGAATCGGGCAGTGTGTACGAACACCTCAAACGCGCGATTGACTTCTCCATGAATAACTTAGGCGGTCACGGAATGCCCGCAGGGTTACACGCCGACTGGAACGACTGCTTGCGCCTCGGCAAAAAAGGCGAGTCTACTTTTGTGGCGTTCCAGTTATACTACGCGGTGAACAACATGAAACGGTATGCACAAGCGCGTAACGACAGCGAGTATTTGGCGTACCTCAATGACTTGTCCGACAAGTTGGCGAAAACTTTCAACAAAGACTGCTGGAACGGCGACCGTTGGATTCGCGGATTCACTCAGGAGGGCAAAGTCATCGGGCAAAAAGGCGACAACGAGGCGTCTATGTGGCTTAATCCGCAATCGTGGGGGGTTATTTCGGGGCTGTCTACCGACGAACAGGCTACTGCCTCTATGGACTCGGTTAATCGCGAACTGAACACACCCTACGGCGTCATGGTTATGTACCCCGCTTACGTCAAAGACGGTATTCACGGCACGACGCTTATGCACTGTTTCCCTGCGTGCGTCAAAGAAAACGCGGGCATATTCTCGCAACCGCAAGGTTGGGTAATTCTTGCCGAGTCAATGTTAGGGCGCGGCGATAAAGCGTATCAATACTGGAAAGAGGCGGCACCGTCCACGCACGATTCCGATTTACGGATACTTGAACCTTACGTTCACGGGCAATTCGTGGAAGGGAAAGACTCGCCGTTCGCAGGGCGCGCACACGTTCACTGGCTGACAGGTACGGCGTCAACGGTTATGGTGGGCAGCGTTGAGGGGATTTTGGGTCTGCGCCCCGAACTAAACGGATTAGTCATCAATCCGTCCATTCCCGCTGACTGGAAAGCGTTCGAGATGAAGAAGAACTTCCGCGGCAAAGTCTTGAACATCAAAGTCAACAACCCGAACGGCGCGCAAAACGGTAACAATGCGACAGTCACCGTAAACGGCGCGAAAATCGACGGACTGTTGATTGAAACGTCTGCACTCAAAGACACTAATGATATTGTAGTTGATATGTAGAACAACGTATTGACAAATCCCCCTGTGTAGTGTATACTTGTTAAAGAAGAGATAAGCCCCAAAAGGCGAATCTTGACATTTAGAATGTATCACTACATAAGGGGGATTTTGTTATGGACTTTAGCGAACTCAAAAACTACTTTTACAGATTTTTCACGGGCAGAGAACGCCCGGTCAAGAGTGTGCATGACATTCCGTGGGAACTGCGCCACGCCATGAGCGATGACGTACGCGTGATTGAGGCGATGTACGGTGATGCGGCTGACGCGCAGATTCGTACGGCGAACATACCGCGCTGTCCTGACTGTAACTCCGTCACCGTTTACGACGAAATCGAAAACAAGCACAACTGCCCGTACTGCCACAAGGAGGTTTACATATGAGAAGAAGAATGTCATTAAATATATACCACGACCGCGATTATTACAAGCGTAACCTCAAGCAAATGGGACCGGGCGGCGTTCTCTTTTTTATCGGAATGCTTTTGTTGATTTACGGTCTGTATCGGCTTTACTTAGCCCTGATTGTCATAGGAGTAATCCTTGTGATTGTCGGGTTCGTACTAACACCCGGCATGAAAAAGCCTGACGAAAGCGCGTACATGAAAGACCAGTTTCAGGGGTACGCAACGCAACGCTGCCCGACTTGCGGGCGTGAGTTAGCGTTTGACTACGTTACGCAGACCTACGCACGTTGTACTCAATGCGTAGGCAAACGTCAGTGTCGGAGTTGCGGCTCGGAGTTGGTTCACAACGAGGGCACAGGGCTGTTCTACTGCGGATATTGCAATGTCGATTACCGCAATGACGAGTGTTGACGAGTGAGCGATTACACCATCACGCGCCCGTCCGCCAATCGAATAACGCGCATTGCCTCGCGCGCTGCTGACTCGTCATGCGTAATCAACACAATAGTACGCCCCAATCGGTTGAGTTTAATCAACGTGTCCATGACCTGCCCCCCTGATTGGCTGTCTAAGTTTCCGCAAGGTTCGTCCGCCAAGATGATGTCCGGCTCGGCGGCGATTGCCCGCGCAATCGCCACGCGCTGTTGCTGACCGCCCGACAACTGCGACGGTTTATGACCGGCGCGCTCGGACAGCCCTACCGCCGCCAACGCCTCTAACGCGCACGTTCGTACTTCGCGTGGCGGCGTCTTGCGATAGATGAGCGGTAGTTCCACGTTCTCGAGTGCTGTCAGCGTCGGGACTAAGTTGAACCCCTGAAAGATAAACCCGATTCGGCGGTTGCGAATCAGGCTGAGCGCGCGCCCCGACAGTTTTGACACGTCCTGCCCGTCTAAGTGATACTTGCCGGCGGTATAATGCGTGTCGAGACAGCCTATGATATTCATAAGCGTGGTCTTGCCCGAACCCGACGTCCCGACTATTGCCGCGAACTCGCCTTTTTCGACGGTAAAGTTTACGTTGTCCAACGCTTTGACAGTATTGTCGCCCATGCGATACGTTTTGTTCAGCTCACATATTTTAATCATAACCTTATATTATACCGCCTTTGGGCACAGTGTTTGAGCTGTTGACAGGCGGCGATTTTGACGTTGCCGACTCAAAGTAACAACAAGGCGACGCCAACGCGTTGGTAATTTGCGCCATTCCGTTGAGAATACAGTAGCCGTCCTCTTGATGACGGCATTTTTCATTGCACACAATCATATTCATTGCTTAAACTCCGGGCATAGGTTGCTTCGCTCCCTGCCCTCCGCAGAGTTTGGCAAAGCCAAACTTCCTTGGCGGCTCCTCATATTTTATAGTAATGATAGCATTACCAAAAAAAAATATAATATACCCATAATATTTACCATGTATTTTTCCCATAATATATATAGGCAACCTCCGAAAACCTCTTCTGGCACTCGCCGGTTGAAAAATTCCGCCATACTTCGTTGATTTTTCCTTAGAACACGTACCAATAGCCTGAGTGTGGCAAATTTCGAGTGAATTTTGTGCCATGCAAGGCAAAATTTTTTGTAATGCTTTGTGCCTTGCGGAAAATTTTAACGAAGCAGGGTGCAAAATTCGCCGGAATTTGACCGCGAACGGCTAATGGTACGTGTTCTTAGAGAGTATGATAAAATAAAGGCAATTGAGGTGTTTGTGAATATGAGCTTTCAAGAACGGCTTAAAAAGCTGAGAAATGACAATAAACTCAGTCAAATTGAGATGGCAAAACAGTTGCATATCAGCAATTCCACGATTTCGTCTTATGAAAGAGGCGACATCGCCCCGAGTATAGAAGCGTTAAAAAGTATCGCAAAACACTTTGATGTTTCAACGGATTATCTGCTGTGCCTTTCAGATTTACCCTATCCGTTAAGCAGCACTACAGAATTGAGACTGCCCGAAAATACGACAAAAGAGCAGTATAAAGCGATTCAACTATTTGCAAGCGAAGTCTTGAAATGGGATATACGGCAGAAAGAAGATTAAATTATTCCATTGCAGGTGTTTTATTGCGTTGTTAGTGTAAACAATGTAACAAATGCTTGCACCTCTGATATATATAGGTAGGAGCAGTTAAGTCTGTCCCAAATA
>WRJN01000066.1 GCA_009778605.1 Oscillospiraceae bacterium | reverse complement strand
TCAAGTTGGTTAAATAATCCTCTTTTTATATAGTCGGTTAAATTCAAAATGGGCTTGGAGTTGCGCGAATATTTTTTGACAGACAAGGCGAAAAATTCGCGAATATACGTTTATATTTAAGAATTTTTCAACGCAGTATGGCGGAAAATATACTGCAATAACAAGCCTATTTTGGGTTTAATCGACTATAAGTTTTGCCCCACGAGAGCATGGGGGTCACTATTAAAATTCTCAAAAATTTTCAAAAAAGGGTTGACAAGCGGTAATATTTCGTGTATAATATAATAGTAATTATGTCCGAAACCGCTTATTCAAGCCCCTGTAGCTCAGTCGGTAGAGCAGTAGACTGAAAATCTACGTGTCGTTGGTTCGATTCCGACCGGGGGCATTAAAGCCTGTGAAAATTCACAGGCTCATTCTTATCTCGTGAGATTATTAACAATCCCTAAATGCAATTTCCTCAATGAATTTTAGGATACCGGGCTTGGGAAACGCCCCCACAATTTTGCTCAACGGCTTGGAATCCTTAAACAACATCAACGTAGGTACGCACGTTACATCATACGACTCAGCGATTTTCGGGCAATCATCTATATCAACTTTAACTACTTTTATATCGTTTCTTTCATCAGAGATTTCATCAATGACAGGCATAAGAATACGGCACGGTCCGCACCAGCTTGCGAAAAAGTCTACAAGCACAGGCTTTTTCTCATTAAGCACTTCTGACTTGAAATTGGATTTTTTTATTTTTACTGATGACATAATCATACATTCCTTTGCTTATAGCGGTTTGACTTAGTATGTCCAAAAACATTCGCAAATAGAAATGGTATATTTTGTACTTATAAATCCCGCTGAATAATCAGCGGGATTTAGTGTTTTCTCTGCTCACTCTAATAAATTCTTCATCTTAGAACAAAACAAATTATCATCAGTGGTGACCACATCGCCGTCAATCTCGACAATGGGATAAAGCACTTTACGCGGATTAACCAACCGAATAGTCGCCTCCGTGCCGTCATTCATGATGATGACTTTGCCTTTAAGCTCGTCAATCATACAATTCACAAAGATGTTGATATATTTTATATCAAGCTCGGAATAACCCGTTTTCATGAACTCATTCAATATAACAAAAGGAGACACCGGTTCCTTATAAACTCGCTTAGTCACCATAGCGTCATAAATATCGGAAATAGAAGTTATCTTAGCGAAATCGCTAATACTTTTTGAACCCAACCCCTTAGGATACCCCAAGCCGTTGACTTTCTCGTGATGCTGAATGACACCTTCTAAGATAACTTTGTTGCGAACGCCCGATTTCATCAACAACTCCAACGAAATAACGGGGTGGCGTTTAATTTCTTCAAACTCATCTTCAGTGAGTTTTCCGGGCTTATTCAGGACTTTCGGGTCAATCTTCAACTTACCCAAATCGTGGAACAATCCGATTTCCACCAACTCGCTCTGCTGCTCGGCAGACAACTTCAACCACTTACCCACCAATCCGTTGAGATACGCCACATTAAGGCTGTGCGTGTGTAAATACTCATCTTCAGTGCGGATTTGATTCAACGCATAAAGAATCAAAGACGAATCTTCTTGAACGAGTTGAGTTTGTATATCCTTAGAAATAAGCTCGCTTTGTTCTTTGTCGATTTTACCCGACTCTGCCACTTTGCTGAGCATATCCGCAGCCCCTGACTTAACCTTGTCATACCTGTCGATAACCTTCTCAAGCTCATAAATCTTATCTTTATAGACTTCGATTCCGGAAAGTTTTTTCACCTTAGCGATTTTTTTCTTAGGCAACGCCGCTTTAGGCTCATTACTTTCCCACGGTTTCTTACCCGCACGAATATCTGCCACTTCCTGTTCAGAATACCCCAAGAAGTGACCTTTATCAAAAAGATTATTTACCACATAATCGTGCGTAATATAAACTTTATTTTTAGGAAAAATAGCCCGCTTTAATCGCGTTGTCAACTCCTGAGTGATTGTTTGATTTTCACATAGTAAAATCAATTCGCTGTCAGGTTCACCCTGCTCGACATTTTCCAAAGGTTTCTCAAAATAAACCTTGCAATCCAAATGCACATCAACTGGCAATGAACGCAGTTTCACAGGGACAAAATTAAAATCGGACATATTCATGTTCACTTTTCTTTACCTCCAAATATTGTTATGTCACCCCAAATGTTGGAATGTTGTTATGTCACCAAATATTAGTATACCATAGATTTACAGCTTTGTCAAGCCTTGTCGTAAAATCTATGTCAATTTTTTTATTAGAATTGCGTGCACTGCACAAGACGACGATGCCCACGCCCACTCGAGGTTATAGCCTCCGCAGTCGCCGTCGATGTTGACCGCCTCGCCAATCACGTACAAGCCCGCGCACACTCGAGACTCTAAGTCGCTTTGCAATTCTCGTGCAGGAATCCCTCCTGATATAATCTGCGCTTTATTTCGCGGAGCGACCCCGACTACGGGAAACCGCCAGTCTTTCACCGTTTCGATGGGTTCGCGCTCTAATACCGACACGATTCTGCTGTGAAACAACCCATTCAACCCCCACTCACGCAGTTGCACAATCGAAAACTCAGGCGCGATGTCCAACGAAACCTGCATAGAATCTCCGTATTCGCGCACCCACCGCGATAAATTCATAATGCAAATTCCTGACAGCGAGTTTTCGCCGAACTGTACTTCGCCCTGCTCCTCACTTAATACCGTTTCGTTCACAATTGCGCGGGCGCGTGAACGAACCCGCAAACCCTTTAGTGGGCGCGTTCGCTTCGCGTCAGTCATGATGGGGCAAAGCGCAGGAAACAGCTCAACCACTGTATGCCCGAGTCGCTGTAAGAGAGTTAGGGGAGCATTACCGCACGCCCAAATGACTCGCTCGGCACGAATATCTCCGTTAATCACGAACACGTCATCGCTTCGCGTTAGGCTGACACAAGGAGTGTCTGTCATGAACGTCAAATGTTCATGTTTTGCGCGCAATGTGTCCAATACCGAATTAGCTGTGTTGGAGTAAGGATACAGCCACCCCTCAGAGTCGCTACGGCACACTAAACCTAACTCGTTGAAGAATCGTTCGCTCCCCTGCCAATTCGTGAACACTTGCCGCGCTAACTCTACTTCACCGTGATACTTGGCTAAGTCAATCGACGTGTTGCCGAGGTTGCACCGCCCGTTTCCCGTGACCAACAGCTTCTTGCCCACGCGCACCTCGCGTTCTAAAACAACAGTCCGCACCCCTGCTCGCGCAAGCAGTGCCGCAGCCGCCAATCCCGACGCGCCGCCGCCTATAACGGCGACTTGAATGTTCATATACCTGCTCCATTCGGAACAAACGTGCCTTTTTCGGTTACGATTGCGGTAATCAACGCGGCAGGTGTCACGTCAAATGACGGATTAAAGCACTTCACACCCGATGGTGCAATGGATTCTGCGAAGTACAAGTCGGTGATTTCGCCACCGTCGCGCTCCTCAATAACAATATCCGCGCCACATTTACAGGACGAATCAATCGTTGAGGACGGTGCGAAAACGTAAAATGGCACACCGTAATGTTTGGCAAGAACTGCCAAACCCGATGTCCCGATTTTGTTTGCAATATCGCCGTTCGCGGCGACACGGTCACACCCCACGAACACTGCGTCAATCTTGCCGGACTGCATGAGCGAACTCGCCATATTATCACATACCAAAGTCGTGTCAATCCCTGCGTTCATCAGTTCAAACGCAGTAATACGTGCCCCCTGCAACAGCGGACGTGTCTCGCAGACATACGCCTTGAGTGTAAAGCCGCGCTCCGCCCCGAGAATCAACGCGCCTAACCCCGTTCCGTACCGCGAAGTCGCCAACGGACCGGCGTTACAATGCGTCAAAACGGTACTGCCATACTCAATCAGCGACAAGCCCTGCTCCGCAATTGCTGTACACATGGCAACGTCCTCCGCGTGAATTGCACGGCATTCTTCACGAGAGCAATTCGCCGCCAACATTCGGTCAACAGCCCATTGCAAGTTCACCGCAGTGGGACGCGCCGCCTTGAGTTTCTCCGCTATTTCTACCGGGTGATACGTCAATCTGCACCCCAACACGTACATAGCGTACGCTGTAAAAATCCCGATTGCGGGCGCGCCGCGAACTTTCAGTTCAAAAATCGCGTCATACATATCCTCTAACGTACGGCACTCGACATATTCTATTTTGTTGGGCAATTTTCGCTGGTCAAGTATAATTACGCTTTCTTCATTGTCGGATAACCGCACATTAACTAATTCACTCATCAGCCATTGCACCAATCGCCGCTTTAATTAACTTCTTAAACATAGGCGCAGACGCATCAGCCGCCTGCATTACTTCATCGTGAGTCAGCGGATTGTCGGACAATCCGCAAGCAAGATTCGCCACGCATGAAATACCGCAAATACGCATTCCTGCATGATTCGCGGCGATTGCCTCGCAACAGGTACTCATGCCCACCGCGTCCGCTCCGAGTAACCTGAACATCTTGACTTCTGCGGGTGATTCAAAGTTAGGGCCGCTGGACTGAACGTATATCCCCTCCTTCAAGTCAACCTCCACCGACTTAGCGGCAGTGCGTATAATGGCACATAAACTTTTATCGTAAATCGCGCTCATGTCAGGGAATCGTACCCCCAACTCGTCCATGTTTGCTCCGATTAACGGGCTGGGCACAAACGTGCTGATTTGGTCGGTAATGAGCATGAACTCCCCTGCCCCGAAGCTGATTCCCCCCGATGCGTTAGTCAAAAACAGGATTTGCGCCCCGAGTTTCTTCATAAGACGCACAGGCAACACCGTATCATGCATGGAATACCCCTCGTAATAATGCACACGCCCCTGCATGATTACAACAGGAACTCGGAGTTCAGCCACATCACCGCCGGAGGCGGTCATGCCCGTGGGTGATACCCACCCGAACACAAACCGCCCTTTATGACCGACTACGGTTGACTGTGGAAAGCCGTCAATATCGCCGTAGTCGACCGTTGCCACAACGTCGATTTCGTCTGCCAACGCCCCTAACCCCGAACCGAGAATCAGCGCGATTTTAGGGACAAAATCGCCTATTTTGCTTTTCACGCTCTCATAGCAGTGATTTATTTTTTTTATCGAATCCATATTTTCACCCTATACTTTCGTCATAGCCCCTGTCGGGCATATTTCCACGCACTTGCCGCAAGCGTTACATTCCGAGTCCTTCAAATGCCGCCCGAGTGCGGGTTTAACCGTCGTGTCGAATCCGCGTCCGTGAAATCCCAACGCAGTCAACCCCTCCACTTCGTCGCACACACGCACACACAATCCGCAAAATATACACTTTTCGGGATTGCGTACAATCCGTTCATGGTCGTCCTCCGAAACGCTGTACTTATGCGTGAATCCTGCGTACTTCTCAGCGTGAACCGCGCCGTAACGGTTGGCGTATTCAATCAGCTTGCAGTCGCTGTCGCGATACGCGCCGCACCCGCATGACAGACAACGCGCCGCCTCACGCTGAGCCGATTCTTCGCTGAACAGCGTGTAAACTTCGCCGAAATCTCGTGCGCGCTCAGACGGCGCGCGGTGATTGACATGAGCGCGCGGTTGTTTTTCACAGTCGGCAAAATCGTCAGCAGTCTTTTCGTCTTTGACGACGTATTGCAACGGCGCAGTCGCCTCACCGCGCAGAAACGCGTCAACCACGTCGGCGCAACGGCGCGCCTCGCCTATCGCAGTGACTGCTATATCCGCGCCTTTGTTAGTCACGTCCCCCACTGAGAACGTATTGACCGCGTTTGTGCGGAACGTCACCTCGTCGGCGATAATCGTACCCCACTTCGTCAACTCAAGCTCCTCGAATCCGTCTAATTGAGGCTTCTGCCCGATTGCCGCAATTACATAATCCACTTCTATCTGCTCTTCCCTGTCCGTCTCGACAGGCGCGCGCCGCCCTGATGCGTCGGGTTCGCCGAGTTCCATAACGGCTAAGCGCACACCCTCCACCGACTCGTCTCCGAGAATCGCTTTGGGATTCGTCAAAAACTTGAACTCAACGCCTTCCTCAATCGCCTCGCTGATTTCAATGTCTTGCGCGGGCATTTCGGCGCGAGTACGGCGATATAAGCAGTATACGTTGTCCGCTCCCATACGCACTGCCGTTCTGCAGGCGTCCATGGCGGTGTTACCGCCTCCTACTACAGCAACTGACTTGCCCGACAAGCTGAATGGCTCGCGCAGGAAGTCAATCCCGCCGATTACACCGCGCAGTTCCTCGCCGCTACATCGCATTCCCGACGATGTCCACGCGCCGACGGCGACAATCACCGCGTCATACTTGCCTCGAACGTCGCTGAGACTGACTTTCGCGCCTGTCTTAAACGTCACGCCTGTGTCGGATATCAAGTCAATCTCGCGTTGTAAAATCGCTTTAGGCAAGCGATATTCGGGGATTCCGTAGCGGAGCATTCCGCCTAATTCGGGCATTGCTTCGTACACTGTCATGTCATGCCCGCGCAATCGCAGGTAGTACGCCGCCGATAATCCAGCAGGCCCGCCTCCGATGACTGCCGCAGACTTGCCTGTCGATTCAGCGACATTCTGCTGTGATACGTTAGTCTCCGCCGCACGGTCGCCCACAAACTGCTTGAGTTCTGCAATGGCGATTGGCTCTTCCACCAACTGACGGCGGCAAGCGTCCTCACACGGTCGCGGGCATACCCGCCCAATTGACGACGGAAAGGGTATGTTCTCGCGAATACGCGCCCACGCAGCCGCATAATCACCGTCTTTGATCTCGCGAACGTACCCCATACAGTCTGTACCCGCCGGGCAAGCCGCACTGCACGGTGCTTTACAATCGCCCTTGTGGTCAGACAGGAGCAACTCCAAAACAAGTCGGCGGTTCGCGGAAATGCGTTCGCTCTCGGTGATGATTGCCATACCATCCGCCGCAATCGTCGAGCAAGCGCGAATCAAGCGCGGATTACCCTCGATTTCAACCGTGCAGATTCCGCACGAGCCGTACACGTTCAGCCGTTCATCATGACATAGCGACGGCACGTCCACGCCGTTGTCGCTCGCGATTTGCAAAATCGACTTTCCCTGCTCTGCCGTGTATTCTTTTCCGTTTATCGTTACTTTTATCATCTCACTGTCACCGCCTTAAACTTACAAGCGTCAAGACAGACGCCGCATTTCGTACACTTACTGCCGTCAATGATGTGGGCTTGTTTCAACGCGCCGCCGATTGCCCCACTCGGGCACTTTTTCGCGCACACCGTACAACCCACGCACTTGTCCGCGTCAATGCTGTACGATAAAAGCCCCCTGCACTGCCCCGCCGTACACTTGCCGTTGATGTGGTCTTCATACTCGTTACGGAAATATTTCAGTGTTGTTAAAACAGGATTCGGCGCGGTCATACCCAACTGACACAACGAACCTGACTTGATTCCGTTGCTGAGCTCTTCTAAAAGCTCAATATCGCCCTGCTTACCCTCACCCGCGCAAATTCGCTCTAATATTTCGAGCATTCGCTTATTACCCACGCGACAGTGTGTGCATTTGCCGCAGCTTTCCTTGCAGGTAAAGTCAAGGAAATACCGCGCCATATCCACCATACAAGTGGTATCGTCCATTACAACCATACCGCCCGAACCCATGATTGCCCCTGTTGCGGACAATGCTTTATAGTCGATTACAGTGTCCAACAAATCATGAGGAATACAACCGCCCGACGGACCGCCAAGCTGTACGGCTTTAAGGTTCTTGCCGTTCGCCACACCGTCACCGCATTTATACACAACGTCACGGACGCTCACGCCCATCGGCACTTCTGCCAAGCCACCCCGCGCGATTTTCCCTGTGAGAGCGAACACTTTCGTGCCTTTTGAGTCGGCAGTCCCGAGTTTCGCGAACGCTTCGCCGCCGTTTTGCATAATCCACGGAATGTTGGCAAACGTCTCGACATTGTTAATATTACTGGGTTTCTGCCAGT
>WRJN01000065.1 GCA_009778605.1 Oscillospiraceae bacterium | reverse complement strand
AACAGACGGTACTTGGCACAATCATTATCGACTCGTCATCCATTACACAAGTCGCTAACTTTTTGCGCCCCGAACATTTTCACGTAGGGTTGCATAATCAGCTTTTTAACGTCATGTACGGTATGTTCATCACCAGCGTGCCTATCGACCTTGTCACGCTGATTGAGAACACTGTGCAGGAGAAAGTCTTTGAGAATCAAGACGAGGCGCGGGCGTACCTGCTCAAACTCGCCGAATCTGTCGTCAACCCGTCGGGTATTGTTTCCTATGCTAACATTATCGCCGAAAAACACACCGTACGCGCGCTGATGTACGCCTGCCGCGATATATTCGACTTGGCGGCGGCAGGAACACAACCGCCTAAACAACTCATGGACATTGCAGAGCAGAAAATCTTTGATTTGCGGGATTCGCGCGAATTAGGCGGATTGGTTCACATAACCACCGTAATCAAAGAAAAGATTGACGAGCTTAAAGAAGTCTGCGCCAACCCCGAGTCTCGCAACGAGGGTGTTATGACCAGTTCGTTCACCGATTTAGACAGGTATATATTCGGGTTGAACCCGTCCGATTTAATCATCATAGCGGGCAGGCCGAGCATGGGCAAAACTTCATTCGCCATAAATATGGCAGTGGGTTCAGCCAAGCATAACCCCGACAAAGATGTGGTTATATTCTCACTCGAGATGTCTCGCGAACAGCTTGTGTCACGCATTATTTCCACCGAGAGCCACATTACCACTGACCAAATGCGTAACGGACAAATCGACAATGACGGTTGGGCGAGCATTAACGATAGCATTGCCGTGTTGACGCCGCTGAAAATCTACATTGACGACGGCGCGAACGTGTCCATAGGTGAAATGAAAGCAAAACTGCGACGGCTCAAGAATTTGGGGTTAATCGTCATCGACTATCTCCAGCTTATGTCAACTGGGCGCGCTGACGGAAACCGCGTCGCCGAAATCAGCGAAATTACGCGTAACCTCAAACTCATGGCGAAAGACCTCAACGTACCTGTCATAGTGTTGTCACAGCTTGCGCGCGGAGTGGAATCGCGCAGTGATAAACGCCCTATGCTGTCGGATTTGCGGGAGTCGGGTTCGATTGAGCAGGATGCGGACATAGTTATGTTTATGTATCGCGAGGCGTATTATAACAAGGAGTTTGACAAACCCTATGAGAGCGAGTGTATCATCTCCAAAAACCGCCAAGGCGAAACAGGGACGGTCAAACTGCATTGGGACGGCAGATACACTAAGTTCAGCACGTTGGATTATCGCTATGAAAGCGAGGGTTAGCAAGGGTAATGTTGACTAAAATCAAAGCGGCGATTACGCAGTATGACATGATTCAAGTGGGTGACTGCGTGACTGTGGCAGTCAGCGGAGGCGCGGACAGTGTAGCATTATTTCACGCGTTATCGGCTATGCGAACAGAGTTAGGCATTGATGTGATTCGCGCTTGTCACGTTAATCACCAACTTCGAGGGGCAGAAAGCGACGCCGACGATGTGTTCGTGCGTGAGTTTTGCGGTGATGTTTGTGCGTGTTACGCGGTGGATGTGCAGTCATTGCGACGCAAACATCAAAGCGTGGAGGAGGCGGCGCGGGAGGCGCGATACGCCGTGTTTGACGCGCTCCCCGAGTCATTCGGCAAAGTAGCCACGGCGCATACGGCGACCGATAACGCCGAGACGGTTCTGTTGAATATGATACGCGGGACGGGGCTGAAAGGATTGTGCGGCATTCCGCCTGTGCGTGAACGCTTTGTGCGCCCGCTGATTCTGTGCGAACGCACCGAGGTGGAGGAATATTGCCGCGAACAGGGGTTGCGTCATGTTACCGACTCAACTAATGCCAATCTTGATTTTACGCGCAATCGCGTTCGGCTGTCGCTCATTCCGCTTATTCGTGAAATTAACCCCTCTTTTGACGGCAATCTCGCCAAAATGTGTGAAACATTAAGAGAAGACAGTGAGTTTCTTGACGCATTGGCGAATTGTGACGATTACAGCGTGAATAGTCTGCGAAAACTACGAAAGCCGCTGTTGACGCGCATAATCATAGGGTTGTTAGCCGACAATAATATATCACCGTCATACTTGCGAGTGTCACAGATATGCGAAATTTTAGCATTGGGTCGCGGAAAAATCAACTTAGCAAAGCACAAATTTGCAATAATTGACAGCGGAATCTTAAAAATTAAAACAATTGAGCAAGATTATCGTTGACAAGTCGTTTTTTTTGTGCTATACTGTATTCAATTGTGTGGTGAATGTACCGTTTGAGGGAATGAAAAATGAGTAATACAGCAAATAAGCAAAAGCGCGAAATTGAGGTTTTGTACAGCCAATCGCAAATCGCCGAGGCGGTCAAGCGTTTGGGGGAGGAGATTACTCGCGATTACGAGGGGTTAGAACCGCTGTTCGTAGGCGTGCTGAAAGGTTCGTTTGTGTTTATGGCGGATTTAATTCGCGCGGTTGACCTCCCCAGCAGAGTTGACTTTATTACGGCTAAATCCTACGGCGAAAACACGGTTAGTTCAGGGTTTGTGCGTATTGTGAACGATGTTGAAGAAGTCATTGAGGGGCGACACGTTATCGTGGTGGAGGACATTCTCGAGACGGGGAACACGCTGTCAAGCGTCTGTGAGGTATTACGTTCACGTAATCCCGCCTCCCTGAAAGTTTGTGCGTTCCTTGATAAGGAATTCAACCGCAAAATCCAGTTTTATGCCGATTATCACTGTTTCACTTTGGAAGAGGATTCATTCGTAATCGGGTATGGATTAGACTACGCCGAACGGTACAGGAATCTGCCATACTTAGGTGTATTAAAAGACTAACGACAGGAGAAGTTTTAGATGCAAAGAGGTGCAAAAGGTTTTATCGTATATATTTTAGCCTTTACAGGGCTTGCGATACTGATGTATTTAGCGGTTACACAGTTGTCGGGCGCAAGTAACGGCGAGGAAGAACATGAATCTTTTTCAGACGTCATGATGTACTTCGATAATTTTGAAGTGGTGTGGTATAACTACAATCTCAACAATGCGAAGTTGGAATATCGTTTGAGAGATGATTCTCCTGAAGATGAGCCGCGTGTGTACGTCGTTCCGTACCAAATGCTGTTTATTGACCATACGCAGAAATATCGTCAGGATTATAACGCGTTGTTAGCAGAAGGCAAACTCCCCGATGATGAGCCCATTACGCAAGACTTTGTGCCACTCAAAGACAATACGTTTTTGATGCAGGTATTGCCGTTCTTGTTAATTGTCGCGTTCATGGTGGTGTTCACGTTCATCATCATGCGCCAGACATCGGGCGGCGGGCGTATGTCCACGTTTTCTCGCGCGAATACGCGGCATCAGCCCGCGAGCGGCAAAAAAGTCACCTTTGTTGACGTTGCAGGCGCGGACGAAGAAAAAGAAGAGCTTGCCGAAATCGTTGACTTCCTCAAGAATCCCAAGAAGTATGAGGAAATCGGCGCGAGAATCCCCAAAGGCGTGTTGTTAGTCGGCCCTCCGGGTACGGGTAAAACACTGCTTGCCAAAGCAGTCGCCGGGGAAGCGAGCGTGCCGTTTTTCTCCATTAGCGGCTCGGACTTTGTGGAGATGTTTGTGGGCGTCGGTGCGTCGCGCGTGAGGGACTTGTTTGAGCAGGCGAAAAAGCACACGCCGTCGATTATCTTCATTGACGAGATTGACGCAGTGGGGCGGCACAGAGGTGCAGGTCTCGGAGGCGGTCATGACGAGCGCGAACAAACGCTCAACCAACTGTTAGTCGAGATGGATGGATTCGCACAGAATGAGGGAATCATCATCATCGCAGCGACAAACAGGCGCGATATACTTGACCCTGCGCTGTTGCGCCCCGGGCGGTTTGATAGGCAGATTGTCGTGAATTACCCCGACATCAAGGGCAGGGAGGAAATCCTCAACGTGCATACCCGCAACAAAAACTTAGGGCCTGACGTGTCACTGTCTACGGTGGCGAAGTCAACGGCAGGGTTCACGGGTGCTGACTTGGAAAACTTAGTCAACGAGGCGGCATTGTTGGCGGCGCGCGCGAATAAGAAAGCGATTACCGAAAAAGACATTGAGGAGGCGACCATTAAAGTCGTGGCAGGGCCCGAGAAGAAGTCCCGCGTTGTTACCGAAAAAGAGCGCAAGCTCACGGCGTTCCACGAGGCAGGGCACGCAATCTGCACGTATTACTGCGAATCGCAAGACAAAGTTCACATGGTTACGATTATTCCGCGCGGAACGGCGGGTGGGTTCACTATGTCGTTGCCTGAGCAGGACAAAAACTACGTCAGCAAGCGCGAGTTTGAGGAGGATATTGTCGTTCTCTTAGGCGGACGCGTGGCGGAGAAGTTGGTACTTGATGATATTTCCACCGGCGCGTCTAACGACATCAGCCGCGCGACGAATATTGCGCGGAACATGGTTACGCGGTACGGTTTCTCCGAGAAGTTAGGCCCGATTGTGTACGGACACGAGAACCCCGAAGTGTTCTTAGGGCGTGATTATTCGCAGGGGCGCAATTATTCCGACGATATTGCCGCCGAAATTGACGGCGAAATTCGCAGAATTATTGATGTGGGGTACGAGAAAGCCAAAGAGATTATTACGGTGAATATGGATAAACTCAACGAAGTCGCCGATTATCTAATGGAGTTTGAAAAAATCACGGGTGAGGATTTCGCGAAACTCATGGGCGGAGAGCTTGATGTAGAAAACAAACGTAACAACGTGCAACCTCCGCAAAACGAGGCTTAAAAAGAAAATGTCAAGGCGATTTGTAAAAAAATCGCCTTGATTACTTAACGAGAAAGCAAGGGGTTACTTATGAACTACACTACTCAAATGGACGCGGCGCGTAAAGGCATTCTTACACCGCAGATGGAGCAAGTCCTGCAGAATGAGTCGATTAGCCGCAACGAACTTTTGGAACGAATCGCCTCGGGGGAAATCGCACTTTGTGCGAACAAGAATCATCGTAACTTGCGAGCGGCGGCAGTGGGGCGTGGTATGACAACGAAAGTCAACGTCAACCTCGGGATTAGTAAAGATTGTGCCGACACCGAGCTTGAACTCGTTAAAGCGAAATTGTCGGTGGAGCTAAAAGCCGACGCGATTATGGACTTGAGCTGTTCGGGCAAAACGCGGGAGTTTCGGCGGCGGTTAGTGGAAGAAATCCCCGTCATGTTAGGTACAGTGCCCATGTATGACGCAATCGGGCATTTGGACATGGCGTTGGCGAACATTCCGTCGGATAAATTCATCGACGTGTTTGAGGCGCACGCACAGGACGGTGTTGACTTCATGACGGTACATTCGGGAATCAACCGACAAACCGCCGAACGGTTCAAGCGCACGAAACGCGTCACCAACATCGTTTCGCGAGGCGGTTCACTGCTGTTTTGCTGGATGGAAATGACAGGGCAGGAGAATCCGTTCTTTGAACATTTTGACCGAATTTTGGACATTGCCGAAAAGTATGACGTGACGCTCAGTCTCGGCGACGCTTGCCGCCCGGGGTGCATTGATGACGCTACCGACGCGTCGCAGATTGAGGAGCTAATCACGCTTGGCGAGCTGACGAAACGTGCGTGGGCGCGCAACGTACAGGTCATGGTGGAGGGACCGGGGCATATGGCTCTGAACGAAATCACCGCGAATATGACGTTGCAAAAGCGGCTGTGTCATAACGCGCCGTTCTACGTGTTAGGGCCGTTGGTGACGGACATCGCGCCGGGGTACGACCATATCACGAGTGCTATCGGCGGGACGCTTGCCGCCGCTAACGGCGCGGACTTCCTGTGCTACGTCACGCCTGCGGAACATCTGCGGTTACCCGATTTGGCGGATATGCGCGAGGGGTTGATTGCCGCGCGAATCGCCGCCCACGCCGCCGATATTGCTAAAGGAATACCCGGTGCGCGGGACTGGGACAGGAAAATGAGTGAGGCGCGCGCCGCATTAGACTGGGAGCGAATGCTTGAGCTTGCAATAGACCCCGACAAAGCGCGCAAGTATCGCGAGTCGTCCCCGCCAGAAGACGCACACACTTGTACTATGTGCGGGAAAATGTGCGCTGTCAGAAATATGAACAAGATTCTGAACGGCGAGGAAGTTGAAATATGAGTAAAGCTAAAGCAGAACTTTATTTCGTTACCGACTCAACAGGGTTTACGCAAGATGATTTTTTAGAAGTCGTTCAACAAGCCTGCGACGGTGGTGTTACGCTCGTGCAACTTCGCGAGAAAGACAAAACCGGGTTGGAGTATTTTCGCCTCGCCGAGGAAGTCAAGTGTATTACAGATAAATATGGCATTCCGTTAATTATCGACGACAGGGTTGACATTGCCTTAGCGGTTGACGCGGACGGTGTACACGTCGGGCAGAGCGATATTCCTGTATATGTTGCGCGGCAGCTTCTCGGTGAGTCTAAAATCATAGGGGCTACTGCTAAAACAGTTGAGCAAGCGATTTTGGCTGAATCAGAAGGCGCGGATTATCTTGGGGTGGGGGCGATATTCCCGACGACGACTAAGGTTGTCACCCATATTACAGAGGTGTCAACATTAAACGCGATTGTGGAGGCAACGTCAATCCCTGCATATGCAATCGGCGGATTGAACGCGACGAATATGCACGTTTTGTACGAAAGCAAGGCAAGCGGAATGGCGGTCGTGTCGGCGATTATGAAGAGCAGTGACCCGCGCGCGACAGCGCGTAAACTCCGGCAATTAGTCGAGGCTAATTTCAAGGTGTGTAAGTCATGACCGCGACAGCAGTATTAACCATAGCAGGTTCGGATTGTAGCGGCGGAGCGGGGATTCAAGCCGACTTAAAGACGTTCTCGGCACATGGAATGTATGGCATGAGCGTGATTACCGCGCTCACCGCGCAGAACACGTTAGGCGTGACTGGCGTGCAGGACGTGTCGCCTGACTTTGTGGCGGCGCAAATAGATGCTGTATTCGCCGATATTCGCCCGAATGCGGTGAAAATCGGCATGGTGAGTAATGCCGAGATTGTGCGGGTTATTGCGGAACGGCTTGCGTTTCATAACGTCGCCAACATTGTCCTTGACCCGGTAATAGTCGCGACGAGTGGGAGTATTCTGCTCAGCGAGGGCGCGGTTGACGCGCTTGTGGCTCGACTGTTCCCGCTTGCCACGGTCGTCACGCCCAACATTCCCGAAGCCGAAAAGTTGTCGGGAGTGAGCATTGCCACGGCTGACGATATGGTAGCGGCGGCGCGCAAGATTGCGGCGTTGACGAATGGCGGCGTGTTAGTCAAGGGCGGGCATTCGTCGGCGAATGCGGACGATTTGCTGTTCTGTGGGGAGGCGGTTTGGGTCAGGAGTGAACGAATCAACAATCCAAACACGCACGGGACGGGATGTACGCTTTCGTCGGCGATTGCCTGCGGATTAGCGAGTGAGCAGACGCTTGTGGACAGCGTCCGCGCCGCTAAATCGTACGTCTCTGCCGCATTGAGCGCGGGATTGGCGCTCGGACAAGGGAGTGGTCCGTTGTGGCATGGCGTGTCGGGATAGTCGTTTTTTCAATAGCCCTTGACAGCATAACACGTCCGCGACTCGCGTATACATGAACTATGATTCAAACAAAAATCGCCGACATTCAGTTAGGGGCAGACTTTACGTTTTTCGCAGTCACTGCCATGTTCATTGCAACAGGCAAAAGACAATTATAAAACTCAGGTAATGAATGAAACGATTGTAGTCAGGCGTGGAGTCGGTCAAGGCTACCATAAAAGCCATGAGCAATATCTTAATTCAAAAGGGTATCCGTTTGGATATGATATTGAGGTTTTTATAGAAGTGGCTTGATTAGGTTATTGTCAGAGCTTATTCATTTCGAGTACATCATATAGTTTTATAAAAAATACACGGTGTTGCCATTGTTGGCAACTTTCAAAACTCCGATTCAAATGAATTGGAGTTTTTATTATGGAGGTAAAACGCTATGGAAACTATGATTACAGAAAATTTAGATATCGTTTTGATTATCATGACGCA
>WRJN01000064.1 GCA_009778605.1 Oscillospiraceae bacterium | reverse complement strand
GAGAGTTCGCAGGTCTTCGCCCAAGGCGCGACTGAACAAGCATCAGTCATAGGGCGGTTATCGGTAGACGTTTCTCAAATCGCTACTAATACGCAGGAAAATGCCGAATTTGCGAAACAAGCCGCCGATTTGGGCAATACAATCAAGTCTAACGCCGAACGCGGCAGCCGTCAGATGGACGAGATGATGAGAGCAGTTCAGGACATTAACGAGGCAAGCCAGAGTATCAGCAAGGTTATCAAGGTCATTGACGACATCGCGTTCCAAACCAACATTCTCGCGCTGAACGCCGCAGTCGAGGCGGCGCGTGCAGGTCAGCACGGCAAAGGATTCGCAGTCGTTGCCGAGGAAGTCCGCAACTTGGCAGGCAAGAGTTCTGAGGCGGCTAAGGAAACGGAAGAGCTGATTGCTAACTCTGTACAAAAGGCGGATTTGGGTTCAAAAATAGCAGGCGAAACCGCCGCAAGTCTTGTGGAAATCGTGTCGGGGATTAACGAGAGCAGTTTAGTCGTCAACAAAATTTCCTCATCGTCAGACGCGCAATCTCACGGAATCGCGCAAATCAACAACGGCATCGACCAAGTCGCGAATGTGGTTCAGCAAAACTCGGCGACTGCTGAGCAATCAGCGGCGACTGCGGAGGAAATGAGCGGTCAGTCTGCTATACTCGAAGGGTTAGTCGCACGGTTTAAGTTGAATTAGGGTTCAAAATTCGCCGAAATTTGACCGCGAACGGTTATTGGTACGTGTTCTCACAAAATCAACATACTATCTCCGAAGCTAAAAAAGCGGTATTTTTCACGAATCGCCTCCGCATATGCCGCAAGTGCCGTATCGCGCCCAATAAACGCGCTGACTAACATCATCAGTGTACTTTCAGGGAGGTGGAAGTTCGTCACCAACGCGTCAATCACCTTGAAGTCATACCCCGGCGTGATGAATATGTCGGTACTTCCCGACGGTTCAGACGTGCCGCCACAAGCCTCAAGCGTCCGACAGGACGTAGTCCCCACCGCGACGATTCGCCCGCCCCGTGCCTTACACGCGGCTATGGCGGCGGCTGTCTCGGAGGGGACTTTGTACGCCTCGGCGTGCATTTGATGGTCGGCGATATTCGAGGCTTTGACGGGGCGAAACGTCCCGATTCCTACGTGCAACGTCACGAACGCTCTGTCGATTTCTTTCGCGTCAAGCCGCGCGAATACACGGTCGGTGAAGTGCAAACCCGCAGTCGGCGACGCCGCCGAGCCGTCTTCTTTGGCGTAAACGGTATTGTAGCGGGACTTGTCTTGCAATTTTGCTGTAATATACGGCGGCAACGGCATATTCCCGATTTGTTCTAACAATGCAAAAAAATCCCCCGAATAGTCAAAGCGAATCAAGCGGTTGGCGTTGGGCAGAACGTCCACGATTTGTGCGGTCAACCCGCCCGCAAACTCTAACACTCGCCCGCGTTTCAACCCCTTACCGATACACTCCCACACGTACGTTTCGCGCTGCCCTAACAGTAGAACTTCGCCATTCACGTTAGTTGGGAATAGCCGCGCAGGGAAAACTTTCGAGTCGTTCATGATAAGTAAATCGCCACTGTTCAAATAGTCGGCGATGTTGCAAAAACTATCATGGGTGACTTTGCCGCTACCGCGTTCGACAACCATCAGCCGCGACGCGTCACGCGGTTCAATCGGCGTCTGCGCGATTAACTCGTCGGGTAACTCATACCAAAAATCCGATTTTAACATATTAGCCCTCCGCTCACATTGCAATCAACACAGTAATATCGTCGCCGCTTCCGTTCTCGCTTGTCTCGTCTAACCAGCCCGACAAATTCTCCTGCACCAACTCCGCGCCGTGTTGGGTGATTGCGGTGTAATACTCGCGGCAAGCTCCGTGAAACGCCGTTTCGTCAGGATAGCTGTTGGCGAACCCGTCCGTTGACATCATCAGCGCGGTATGAGCGCGACAGGGCTCTACCACAGTGACTGCGTTTCGCCACGCGCCGTCATGACACAGCGAATGTGTCTGCACACCGAGGATTTTCTCACACGCAATCACCGCACGAACACGTTGTGAGTCCACGCGCAGTATGTCGCCGTCCCCGATTTGCAATGCGAAACAAAACGTCGGAGTAATCACCGCGCCTATGAGCGTCGTGCCGTGCTGTTTCCATATGGTGGGAGAATTTAAACTGTTATCGCTTGAATGAGTCTCCACAGCGCGTTTCCACGCCGCGTCAATCCCGCGCGCAACCGCGCTGCCCTCACGCGACAAGTAATCCTCCAACACACCCGCCTCGCTCACATACACGCCGCAAAACTTACGCATAATCCTGCAAAAAACGTCCACGGCAATATTCGCGCCCGTCTTGCTGTGCGGACAGGAATCGCTTCCGTGACCGTCCGCGACTGCAAGAATTACAATGTCACCGAACATCATGACTTTGTAAGCGTCTTGACATTCGGTGTTGTTAAACTTGTGAGACGCGCCCTGAACACTCGCGCAGATTACTTGTCCTGCCGTCGTCAGGATTCGCCCGTCGGACGAGCAAAGCCCATCCTTTGGGCTTATCCCTTGTTTAGCCTTACCAGACATCGCCTTCAGAAGATAACCCTAACACAGGCGTGATACTCGGTACCGATTCGGCATCAGGCGCACTGTTCTCAGCGTTTAACACAGGCGCGGACACGACACTCGCCGCAGTGGACGCCCATTTAATCATCTTGACGAGCATTTCGCGATTCTTCGCCTCTAACACTAACTGCTTATCGCAGGTGAATTCCCGCAGAACATCCGTGTCCGCGTCCCGCCCGATTGCAATGGCAATCTTGACGGCTTTCTTCCCCCACGGCAGGCTCAACAGTTTCGCGAGCGCGCTCTTGTAGTCGTCGGTGGGCATACCGTCCGACAACAACACAATCACAGGCGGCAACGCCCTGTCGCTCATAGGCGGAATGGTCAGCTCCCCCGACAACAGCTCCAACGCTGCGCCTAAATCGGTCACGCCCTCTGCGTCCAAGTCACTCCACGAAAAGTCATCAATATCGGTGGGTTTATCCGTGACCCACTTCGCGCCTGTAGAAAACTTGAGCGTCCTAACAAGCAGTTTCGCATAGGGGTTATTATTCGCCGCGTCAAGCATTTCGGGGATAGTGTTTTGAATCGCATGATTCACCGTCCCGATTTTCTCGCCGAGCATCGACCCTGAACAATCCACCACCCAAATAAAGTGCAGCGGTCTGTTGGACAACTCGCCGCCCGGTCTTTTTAATTCAGCCATGATATACTCCTTATTATATAAACTTACTTACTAACTCGCCAAAATCCACCTGAAAACCCTTCGCAATCCCTGCCGACTTGCCCGGCGGAACGCTCAACTGCGTACCGTCGGGTTTAATATACGTCCAGTCAGTGCGGCTGTCATTACGAATGCCCCACAACGCAGGATTAGCAGGGTTCTGCACGACTGTACCGACGACTGTATCAATGTCATAATCACCGTTGGCGTGGTGCGACGTAATCACCGCGCCTGATTGTAGCAAAACCCTGCTCCTCCCCGACACAAGGCTCACGGGGACTGCGAGTACGCGCCCGCAACTCCAACACGTCGGCGGATTGTCACCGCAAAACAGCTCTGCGCCGCAGTCACACACC
This sequence comes from Oscillospiraceae bacterium, assembly GCA_009778605.1. Lineage (GTDB taxonomy): Bacteria > Bacillota > Clostridia > Oscillospirales > Ruminococcaceae > Ruminiclostridium_E. The sequence goes on along the minus strand of WRJN01000064.1, from coordinate 4,448 downwards.
ACAATCGAAAACATCAGGTTGGCAAGGGCGTTCTTCCACTCTGTCTCAGTGACTCGTTTAGCGGGACAATCCAACCCTGCCGTGAACGCGCGCGTAAACAACTCGCGGATTCGCGGCGGATACACCCCCCAGTACACAATCGCGTTGTCGTGTTCCCCTGCGACAGGGCGGTTCGCGGCATTGTCAGGGTCATATATAAACACAGGATTCGTCCCGTACAAGCGGTTCATTGCGGGAACGTCCAAACACTTGATGTTCTTCTCAAGTTCGCCCTCGAGCGGGTGATGTAGCATCAGCATATTAAATAACAATACGGACAGCGAAAATAAATCGGTATTGCGGGAGGGTTTCGCCACACCTGTCACAATTTCGGGTGCCATAAACCGCGGCGTTCCGTACACGGTGGGGGCTACGTCCGCTGAAGCGGCATTGTCGTTATCGCAAATGAGTACGTCGCCGTTGTCGGGGTCAAGAAAAAGGTTGCCGAAGGATATATCGCCGTAGGCTAACCCTGCCTCGTGGAGCTTTTCATACCCGCGCGTCAAGCTGAACGCCGCACGGCACAATGCGCGAAACGTCGGCTCTGCGCGCCGTTTCATAAGGTCTGCGATTCCGCGAAAATGCGGCGGACGAAGCGGCATAACGTATCCGAACGTGTCGCCATCTGTATCGACAATCACGTCCTGGGGCCACAGGAACGTACTGTCAGGCGCGCCTATGCGGATTAGGTTCTCGATGATATCTTTTTGGCGAGGCGTTGCGGAACGCTTGAAGTACCACTTGAGCGCGTAACGCGCACCGTTGTCCGACACTTCATAGACTTCGCCCTGCCCCCCCGCGCCGAGTTTGGAGACAACCTCGTATCTGCCGCCGCTCTCACTGCCGTAAACTTCGCCTTGTTTCAATGAATCCATGCTGTCTATACTCCTATATAAAATGCAACACCACGACTAACGCGGCAATCAGCCCCATGCCGATGTACACAGGAACGAGTTTGCCGCCGATTTTAGGCGTGTCGCTCTGCGTGTCCTCCCTTTGAACGTCCAACCGTTCGCTCACTGCGGACAGCGCGTCTAACTTCGCGGTGATTGTCGAGAGCGTGTTGCCGACTTGTGCGCGCCATTCCGCCAACTCCGTCCGCAACGCCTCCACACGCGACAACTCACCTTGGCGGCTTTGGGTCTCCCAGTTACGCCAACCCTCAATTTCGAGTTGCAATTTATCAACTTTAACGGACGTATCCACGTCGTCACTGCGCCGCCTGCCGCCTGTATCGGCGCGCGCTTGTAATTCGGACAGTTTCGCCTGAATATCGCCGCACGCGGCTAATACGCGTTCTAACGATTGACCACCCGACAAGTCCTGCAAGTCGGCTGACTCGGCAAATTTAGCAAAGTCGTCGTGATTAGCGCGCAGAATACCTGCCAACTCGTCCGACGTTGCCTTGAACGTGTCGTGAATGCCCGCTATATGAGACTTATACTCCGAAATATCTGTAGCGAATTTTTCCTGCGATTCCCGCAGTTCCCCCGCATATATCGTTTGAATGTCAACAATTTTTGTCAGGGCTTTTTTCGCTAACTCGGTATTATTTTCGTCCACTTTTGCGGGCAAATCCATAATCCCCGAAACGGCATCATCAAGCACTTTTACGTAGGAGTCAAACATACTCTTCAGCTCGCCGAACCCTGCGCGCATGGCATCATAATCGCCGCGAATCTCCTCGGGCGCGTCGGTGACAGTCTTCTGCAAAGCAATCAACTGCTCGGACAGCGCGTTGTTATGCTTGGACACTGCGTTAGCCGTCGTCCGCATAATCGTCAGCAACTCGTTGGACGAGGACAGGTTGCCCTGAAACTCGGCGATTTCTTTCTCCAACTGTTCTATATTATTGAGCATTTCCAGCCATACCTTTCTGCCATCAATGTGACATAAACTTTTTTACTCATCTCTTGTCGATACTGCTTAGAGCTTATTTTTTGAATAGCGGGTTGAGTTTAGCCGCAAGAATGCCGTAATAAACAAGGTCTTTTTTCGCAGACAGGTAAATCAGATTGAACAGGTTCGCGGGCGACATTCCGCACTGTTCAAGCCGTTCACCTAACCCCCTGTGAATTTTTAACCGTATTTCGTCACTGCAAAGGCTGTAGACTTTGGCGACGGCAGTGCATAACGACAGGAAGTCTTTCTTAGCGGTGTTGGTGATAATGCGGTCAAGCCGTATACCGTCGAAATCGTTATCGCGCCATAACTGCGAGAGGAACACCGCCAAATCGAACCCATACAGGTAGGTGTCAGCACGGTTCAGGCAGTCTAACTTGGCTAACGCCGCGCCCAAAACGTCGCTCGCCGCTAAATCGCCGATTTTCTCGTAAGACAGCGGCTGTCGCCAGTTAGACAGGCAGTGCGTCTCATCTAACATTATACAGGAGATGTGATTGGCGTCGTTCTGCGCGCTATATTGTTCATATTGCTCATAAACCATGAAAATCAGGCTGTGCGTAAACCCTCCCGAATCGCCGTTTTCAGCGCGAATGTTCATAGCGTTGTCAAAATTATGAACATTCGCCAAATTGTCAATCTGATTGTGAATCAGCGCGTTATCCGGCGCGATTACCGCGATAGGTACCGGTTGCAGGAGCGTCGCCAAACACAGAATCACCGACTTGCCCTTACCCGACGGCATGACACAAACCGCGTGTTCGTCCGACGCGGACAGCTTGCAAAGCGCGTCAAACTGCCCCTCGCGAAAGGCGTGAAACGTGGATATTTCGCTTAATATATACTCCAAATCCTTAATATTGTTTTTGGTTAAGTGATAGTTAATGCGTTGCCCGAGCCACAACTCACGGTCAATTTTCGACACGTTATTGCTCTGTGTATATACTCCGACACGTTCAGTCAACGAAATGGCGATTGCTTTATTTTTCGCCGACATTCGCAACGGCGCGCAAGCAGACACGCCAATCAAGCGGCAGAATATGTCCGCGTAGTTGTTAATCAAGAGGAGCGCGCAACGTAACTCGGCGGCGTCACCGTCATAACGGAAGTTCACGTCCGTGTCGGTGATGTAGTTATTCTTGATGAGTTGCAAAATGATTGTGACGAGGCGAAAGACGTTGGCATAATCCACCGCGAACAGCGTTTTCATCTCCTTGAAATACGTCGGGCGGTTATCGTCGTTTATGCGCGTACTGCGTAACAGATAGTTATAGATGACTGCGTAGACGTTTGCCGCGCGATGTTTACAGCGTTCGGCGGGTATAATTCCGCAGATGCAGTACCCATAGTCGCCGTTGCCCGCGCCGAACGTGCAGGGGACGGCAATACCCGACGTGCGCGACGTCCGCGACGCGTTTGACGGACGTACCGCAGGCAAAGCCGCCGTGTCGTTCGCCGAAAAGTCGTCGTCCTCCGACCAGTCAATAGCGTAGGCGAAAGAGTCTTCAATGACGTTGATTTGGCAAGCCAACCCCAAAATCCCGCCGCCGTAGCACTCACACCATGCCCGCACCGCCCATACTGCGTTGCGTTCCTCCACGCCGTACTCCTCCACCAATCGCTTGACGTAGCGGTAGGCGAACTTGTCGTCTAACGCAGCTTTCGCGCGGGTGATTTCATCAGGCAGCGCGACTTCGTGGAGGTTGATGAGCAAACGCGTACGCTTGGCTTCACGCGGGAAAAAGTCCCTCAACAGCCCCACGAACTTTTTACGGTTGGTGACAGAATCGGGATAAGCGCGCAATATTTCCGTGAACTGTTCATTAAAACTCATTCGCCACCTCCTAACTCAACATACACTAATAGAGTATACCACAGACATAGTCTGTTTTGCCCGACTATAGCTGTCCAAATTACGAAACGGCTTCTCGGGGGTCACAATGTTTATTATACCACAACATCATGTGTTTTGTAAAGAGCAACGACCAAATTTTCCGAAAAATTTTGGCTATTTCGCTACAAACCGTCATTTTTCACAAACTTTACCGTGGTACGAATGGTATATTTGGCGATAATTACGCACGGAATTTATTAGAAAAGGAGTAGACAAATCGACAATAATATGATATAATTTCATAGTGTACGGGGCGTAGCTCAGTTTGGTAGAGTGCATGGTTTGGGACCATGATGCCGCAGGTTCGAGTCCTGTCGCCCCGATGTACAAAGTCACTCAAAACAGTGACTTTTCTTTGTATAAGAACACGTACCAATAGCCTGAGCGTGTTCTGAGAAAGGGGAATCGCCATGAAAACAATTTTTATCGTTGATGACAGCAAAACCAACCTCATGACTGCGAAAACCGCGCTTGAAGGGTTGTACAAGACATTTGCGTTACCCTCCGCCGAGAGAATGTTCGCAATGCTTGAAAAAAAGACACCCGACCTAATCTTGTTAGACGTGGATATGCCCGACATGAACGGGTTTCAGGCGATGCGCCTGCTGAAAGC
>WRJN01000063.1 GCA_009778605.1 Oscillospiraceae bacterium | reverse complement strand
AGGCGTTCCTGCATTATCACGAGGAACAAAGTTTGTTCATACACTCCCCTAAAGCTGAACTTTCCACTGCGGAAAACATCTTGTATATGCTGCGCTCCGACAGTTCGTTCACCGAAATGGAGGCGAAAATCCTTGACATTGCGTTAGTCCTGCACGCTGACCACGGCGGCGGTAATAACTCGACGTTTACGACACGCGTGGTGACGTCGGCAGGCTCGGACACTTATTCCACAGTTGCGGCGGCACTCGGTTCGCTCAAAGGCCCCAAACACGGCGGCGCGAACATCAAGGTGTCCATGATGTTTGATGACCTCAAAGAAAAAGTCACCAACTGGAACGATGAGAAAGCCATTGAACAGTATCTTGTGGATTGTCTTGACAAAAAAGGCTTCGACAAGTCCGGGTTGATTTACGGTATGGGTCACGCAGTATACTCCTTGTCTGACCCCCGCGCAACGCTGTTCAAGCAATACGTTGAGCGGCTTTCCAACGATAAGGGTATGCAGGAGGAGTTCGCGCTGTACTCCACCGTTGAACGCCTTGCGCCTGCCATAATCGGCGAAAAGAAACACATTTACAAAGGCGTCAGCGCGAATGTAGACTTCTACAGTGGGTTAGTCTACAAGATGTTGGGGCTTCCTGAAGAGCTGTTCACGCCGATTTTCGCCATCTCGCGTATATCGGGGTGGTGCGCTCACCGTATTGAAGAACTGATTGGCAGTGGCAAAATTATCCGCCCCGCGTACAAGAACGTCTGTAAACACCGCCCTTACATTCAAATGGACAAGCGGTAATAGAGCCTGTTTAATATCTCGCTCAAATTAACGCGCCGAGTTCTGAATTAAAATCGTCCAAAATCAAGCGAATCGCCGTGAATGCAATGGCGTAATACACGTCTTTGGGCAATTTCGGCAGTTTTAGCGGAATTTCAAGCGGCTGAATCTTTCGCCCCGAAAAAGCAGTAACTTCTCGATTAAGCGAAACCATAACGGAATTATCGTCGTCGGCGAACCCGTAACTTGAACAGCTCAGCGTGTCTTTGACGCTTGCACCGCAGGTGATGACCGTGCAACCCACGCCGCGTAACGCGTTGAGCTGGTCGATGTTCTCGGAGTTGACGACGATAATCGTCTTTTCGGGCAGAGGAATGCGCGGGACTGCACCGCCGTTTTTGAGAACAATAAAACACTCCGGCGCGTATAAAGATTTAAGTTCAGTGAAATCCGCCACGACAATCTCGTACCCATTCCCCTCCTGTACAAGGCTTTTACTTTTGATGTAAGTAACCCTGTATGAGTTGCTGAGTTGTGAGAGAATTATTTCGCCGAGTGCTTTATCGCTCGCTTTGCCGATTACGTTTATAACGGTCATAACAATCCCCCTTTTTACATATTATAATGAACGCAAAAGGGAGATTTATTCGTATATTAAGGAGAATAAAACAATGAAAAAAAGAAAAATAAAAGAGTGGAGAGCGTGGCGCGTACGACTGACCGCGCTCATATTGACACTGGTGTTGTGCATAACGCTCGCGCCGCTGATTGTGTCGGCTGATGAGGCAGTGCCGCAAATCTGCTCACATAATGACTGTTTGAACAGCCCGCGTTGGCGTTGCGGACAGTTGTGTCGCGGTTGCGCCACACCCGTAATATGCGGCAACTGTGACAAGTGCGACTACACGCCGCCTCAGCCGCACGAGTGTGATTGTTGCGAAATCTGCGGCTACTGTGGCGAAGACGACTGCGAAATATGCAACCCGCCGCCGCCCTGCGATTGCAACAACTGCGACGTATGCGGTTTCAAGGGCGGTAAGTATGGTTTGGGCAATGTCACAGGCAGTGACGCTCCGTCCATGGCTGATGCGTTGGCGGTTCTGCGCTACTTAGTCAAACTGTCCAGCCCCATTCACGACGACGAGAATGCATACATTGCCGCACGAATCGTTTCACCCGAAAACGGTGGCGACCCGATTATGGCAGACGCATTACAAATCCTTCGTAAAATCGTGAAACTACTCAACAAAATCGACGTTCCTAACTTAGACACGGTGCATAGACAAGAGCCTTTATCGCTAAAGTTAGACGAATCGCTCACGCTCACACCCAATTATGAAGGAGCTTCTTTTCGTAGCCTGAACGAGAGCGTCGCTACGGTTGAAACGTCCGATTATGCGGACGATGAATTCATTGTCACCGCCGTACGTAACGGCGGCATAGCCTACATTCTCGAAGAACTTGACGGCGAAATTGTCGTACTGCATACCGTCAACGTGATTGCGTTCACGACTGAAATCAATATTCGACCCTTTCCCGAATATATTTCGGTTTGGGAGTCACACAAAATCGACGTGACGTTAGAGCCGTTCAACTCTGCCGACCCCATTGAGTACAGCGTCAGTAATGATTGTGGGTATATCAATCATGACGGTGTTTTTCACGCGCAAAAACGTGGGAGCGTTGTTGTCACCGTCAAGTCAGGCGAGGTGACGAAATCGTTTATCGTAACAGTCGAATCACCGCATATGAGCCGTAGCGAGATGATGATTGTTGAGGGCAAGATTGAGCGTTCCCTCAAACTTGAGGACACCAAACGCGCGGTTACATGGAAGTCCAGCAATACGCGCGTTGCAACGGTCAACGCTAATGGCGACATTACCGCCAAAAAAGCGGGTTATACCTGCATTATTGCGAAAGTGGGTAACACGGAGTATTTCACAGACGTGCAAGTTATCACCGAATTAGAGAAGAAAATGAGCGACTTGCAAAAAAGATACCCCCACGGCTATTTCTGGAACAAGAACACACCGTCTAAGGACTACCCGTCGGTGTCTGTTACGCCCTGTGACCACACCCGCGATAATCCGCGTAAGTGTTACGGGCAGTGTGCGGGGTTCGCGAATATGCTCAGCGACCTTGTTTTCGGGAGCAACGCGCCGCGCTACAACGTCCCGAACGTGAACAGCGTGCGGCAGGGGGACTACGTGCGGTACTCGCGTCAACCCGGGCATAATCACTCCATTATCATTATGCGCGTGGTGAAAAAAGGTGAGATTATCGGATATAACCGCTGGTCACGCGAGCATATCACTGCCGACGAGACGTATTGGATTGTCACCGATTGTAACTGGTGGAGCAACTGCGTCATTGAGTGGTACCGCTACTTTAATATTGAGCGTTTCGTCACGACGTTTAACGCAGTTGAGAGTTATCGGCGAATTAAATAGTAGACAGTATGTATAATCGCGCATAAAATGCGAATACTATGCGGTATATTATGCAAAAAGGAGAATAACTGCATGGGATACGCCAAAAACATCAAGAAACCCAACCCCGACCAAGTTATAGAGGGGAGCATTGACAAGCCGATTTCGGGCGCGCATAAGGAATTCGATACCGATTTAGCGCGCGATAACCTCGAGAACGATACCACGGCGGCAGATTTGCAAGATTTGTAGTTGGTAATCGGTTTTTCTGCCAAATTTGCTTGACTAATCCGCGAGAATGTGTTATACTGAAATAATAGCTCACACGAATGGGGGGATTCGTGCGGAGTAATCATAAAAAAGGCGGTTTTGAAAATGGCAGATACTAAACTTTTCCCCGATGGTCACGGAGAATACAGCATTAAACCCGCGAACGATTCCGACGCGTTGACAATTGTTCAGGCGAAGTGTGTCTTGTGTGACCACGAATTTGACAATCATTTTATACTCACAACGAGAATGAGGCGAAAAGGCGTTGACCCCGACCTGCGTATGCGATACAAGGAATTCGAGCCTATGCACTACGGCATCACAACTTGCCCGAAGTGCCTGTTCAGCGCGGAAACAGAGGAATTCCCCAACGTACGCAAGAAACGCGCACAAGCCGTGCAGGACGCTCTTGAACCCTATAAAGGGACGAAAATCAAAATCGGCAAAGAGCGGGACATTCAGTCCGTGTTTGCGAGTTATTACTTAGCGTTGGTGTGCGCGCCTGCCGCGATTGACGAACAGTGTGAGTTGGCGATGGCGGGGCTGTGGCTCAAGTTGTTCCGATTGTATGAGGATTGTGGTGATGAACGTATGCGCGAATTCGCCATGAAACGTGCTTATGACGAGTATTACCACGTCTACACGAAATGCCGCACCAACGATAAACAGTCTCAACAGATTGCGTTTTTATTGGGTGAGTTCAATTATAAAATGAAGAATTACGACGAGGCGCGGCGATTCTTGCACCCGCTGAAAAAGGCGTTCGGCGCGTCATCGCTTTTTATCAAAACGGTAGAGGACAGACTCGAAGTCATTCGCGAAGAAATGCAATCGCGCGTGTGATGAATTCCACCACGATTTTTGCAATAAAGTATTGAAAACGATGAAGAAGTGCGGTACGATATATATGTTTAACACAGAATCGATGACACTAACCTATTCATCTATGCTCGTTCGGTGAACGATACAGCGTTGTGCCCGTATTGTGTCACAATTTCTGCCAAAGTACATTCGAGATATGAGCGGAAAGTGCAAGACTTGCCTGTTGTTAATGTCAAGTGAAAATCCAGCCACTCGATATACTTGAAAAAACAGCCACTGCCTCGTGTCAAATTTTATTTTTCGCTACTTAATGCCCTGTGATTTTTGCGTTTTCTGCTGATTCTTGCGTTCTTCAATCCAATTCACAGTCTCTTCAAATCTCCCACCTACCTCGCGCGAGATGTCGAGAATATGCCCTTTGTGGGTTAGCCTGTCAACGGTCGCTGCGGTAAGGGTCGGGTCATGAAACGTCTCCGCCCAGCGGTCGAAAGTCAGGTTCGTTGTCACGATAATTGAACCCTTGTCATTGCGTGACGAAATCAGATTAAACAACAATTCCGCCCCCGCTTTGTCGAACGAAATATACCCCAATTCGTCCAAAATGACAAGCGAAAATCGTTCAAATTTTCGTCTGAAATTGGTGATTTGGTTTTTTGCTCATCGCCTCTTTCAGCTCAGTAATCAGGTTGGAAACATTCGAGAAAAACACCGATTTTCCAGACATACAAGCCGCAATTCCGAGTTCAATTGCGTAGTGCGTTTTGCCCGCATAAAATGATATTCTCATTTTTGCCGATGAAATCAAGGGTTTCAAGTTCGTGAAACTCGTCGTCAAATTCGTTGCCGTACTTGCCACGCTCGAAGTCGCACAAATATTTCTTGTACGGGAATTTCGCTTCCTTGATTCGGCGTTGCGTTCCGTTTTCAAGCCGTAATACATCGACATTTTCACCAAATCCGGGTTTAATTATTTCTCGTTTTTGCCGATGAATTTCTTCACAACATTTTTCGGGGTTGTCATAGACAACCTCCAAATACGTGCCGCCGATATACTCGAAAAAGCGAACGTGGCTGTCCATAAATACGCCTTTTTTCTGATTCGTGTACAGTCTGAGCCAGCGAAATTTGCCGCCCGCCGACGCGATTACCGTCAAATAGAGATTTGCTTGCGGCATTCGGCAGAACGCTCCTTGATGTGGCTCTCCGCACCACTCCCGAAAGGGCGGCAGGGGCTTGGTTATGCGGGAATTTGGGGCTTGCGTATTATTGTCCCAAGGAAAAACCCTGCTCTCGTGCGTAAAATTCATTTATAACGCTTTTGAATCCCATGATTTCGTTATCGCCTACAGCCGAGTCAGCGGAAAATAAGGGATTATAAAAAAACCGCCTTCCCAATGAAAGCGGTTTCAATGTATTTTAAGGTTTAAATACAACATTATTTTTTGCGAGTCTGAATATTCGACCGTGTAATCGTCAATACTCTCCATAGTAAAAAATGGAGGTATGTTATGAGAACATCAAAAAACATCTTTAACGAAAAAGAAATGGAATTAGTTCAACTTTTAATGGCAGACTGCGAATCCACAGGCGACATTCAGTGCAAACTCGAAACGGCTTTTCGCCGGAACAATCGAGCAAATGCTTGAAGCAGAAATGGACGAACACCTCGGTTACGAAAAGCACACAACAGAGGGTTACAACACTGGAAATTCGCGCAACGGTTACAACAAAAAGACGATTAAAAGCGATTATGGCGAGAGCGAAATCGTAATTCCGCGCGACAGAAACGGAGAATTTTCGCCACAGGTTCTCACAAAAGGACAGACACGAACCGACGAAATCGAACAAAAAATCCTTGCGATGTACGCCAAAGGAATGTCACAGCGTGACATTGAAGATAACCTCCGCGAGATTTACGGTGCAGAGATTCCGCAAACGTTAATCAGCAAAATCACCGACAAAATTCTGCCCGAAGTCAACGAGTGGCAGAACCGCCCGCTTGAAGCGATTTACCCTGTGATTTATTTTGACGGAATCGTGTTTAATTCGCGGCAAGACGGGAAAATTATTAACAAATGTGTGTACTCGATTTTGGGTGTCGACATGGAAGGTCAAAAGGATATTTTAGGGGTTTGGATTGGCGAAAATGAGGGTGCAAGTTTCTGGGCAGGAGTTGCTTCTGATTTGAAAAAACATTTTGAAGAAAATCTACGGCGCGGTGAACCTTGATGACGCAGAATTTGCGCGTGAAGAGTTCCGCGAAAAGTGGGACAAAAAATACCCCGCGATTCTTCGCTCGTGGGACGACAACTGGGCGGAACTGACTACGTTTTTCGAGTATCCCGAGCAAATCCGGCACTTGATTTACACCACAAATGCGGTCGAGGCGTACCACAGAATGGTGCGGAAATTCACAAAATCCAAAGCGATTTTTCCCACAGACGATTCGATAAAAAAAGTCATTTTTCTCTCGGCACGCGAAATCACGAAAAAATGGACGATGCCGGTTCGGGATTGGGGTATGGCTCACAGCCAGTTCATCATCTTTTTCGCCGACAGATTCGCGGCTTGAGTTTATCGCTTTTGGTCAGAAGGTGAAATGGTCGGCGGCGAGTCGCTGACGAACGCAACCCACCGCTTTCACCTATCTGACGCGGACACGCGCTCGGGTCGGTCTCCACCGTTGCCCTATCCTCGTTCCGTATTTGCAGTATTGGTTAATTTTTGGAGAGATATTACAATTACACTAATGAAAATTCAGAACCTTCTAAATACATTTCTTATCGGTCTCATCTCTAAACCACCACATCGAAAATACGCTTGCCATTATCAAAGTCAACCCATTCAGATTTACGCTCCTTGTTGACCTCTTTACGGAAATCAAACGTGAGCAAGTATCCTACATCTGCACATTTAATTTTCATGTAATCTAAAAGTTGAGCATAAGCTTCCTCTTTATATTTGTCGCCGTGCCACACTTTCAATTCGATAATGAACTGTTCTTTATAATAGTCCATGATAATGTCCATACGACGAGCATTGCGAGTTTCGGTTTCAATGTGGCAAAACCCTACACCGTTTATAAGAGGTTTCAAATACGACAAAAACAAAAGGCGACCATGCCTTTCAAGAAATTTTTCGTCAGTTTCGTTGAATATTTCATAATAATGGTGAGAGAATTTTCGCAGACAAGTTTCCATATCAAACCTGCCGTCATTAATAACATCTTCTTTTATTATTTTATTGGTTTGGTTCCTTTTTTGCAAGTCTTGTGATATAAAATATTCTGCTATAAGATTCTCAAAAATCTTATTAGCGATAACAACCCTTGCATTTTGTTCTTTGAAAAAACCGTACATATCACCAAGATTTATCAAAGGATTATAAATTTTGAAGATGTGGTCTTCTCCGAGTATCAGTAATGCGTATATAAAATCGGACAATTCATGATTATCTTCGATTTTTTTGAACAAATCGTCAAAAAGTGTGTTTCTTTCTCTCAAAATAATCTTAACCGCATCTTGAACACCATCAACAGTCCAGTTTGATTCCAACTCCTCGTCAATTATTTTGCAGAGCTTTGACACTAAGAAAGGGTAGCCTGATGTATAGTCGTAAATCTCTGCGGCGACTTCAGACATATTCATGCCTGTTGAATGCTCGCTTTCATAATCGCTCAACATTGTTTCAATTTCTCGGGGATTAAAAAACATATCCACTTTAAAAGCGGCCGCAATATTCCACGGAGAGTTATATATACACTCGCCGCCGCTTTGGGCGTGAGTACCGGCAGTAATCATCTTTTGTTTAATGTTCTTGAT
>WRJN01000062.1 GCA_009778605.1 Oscillospiraceae bacterium | reverse complement strand
AACTATTGAAAAATAGTCAGATTTTTGGTATTATAGATATTATATAGATGTAGACTTTGTAGACTCTTGCCATCTTGGGGTAGCACTATTATTATAACAAGAAACGCTATTATCCGACGAGAAGTCAAGCAGTGAAGTCAAACGAAGTTCAATGAAGTCGAAAGGATTTTTATATGACCGAAAGCAAAAAAACTATGAAAATCGTTCTAATTGAAGACGATGTTTCCGCTTGTCGTGACTTTGCCGACTATGCCCGAACCACAACCGAAATCGTTTTTGTCGGAATGACGGGCAAGAGCAGAGATGGCTTGGAACTCGCCAAGAATAAACTCCCCGAGGCGGTCATTGTAGACTTGGAGCTGAATATGGGAGAGGGTTCGGGGTATGACTTCTTGGAGGAATTAGCTAAAACAGAGCTTGCTATTCGCCCGATTATCGTTATAACAACCCGCAACCGTAACGATACAATCCACACGCAACTCCACGCCAAGTATAACATCAACTGGATTTTCTACAAGCTACAAAAGGGTTATTGCCCTGAAATGGTAATCCGTCACTTGCTGCGATTCCGTGAGTTTTATCACCTTCAAAAGAGCGGCATTGACTCCGACGCTAAAACAATCGAAACGCCCGAAGAGCTGAAAGACCGCATTATGAGCAGAATCAAGGCAGAAATGGACGCTTTCGGTATTTCCGTGCGGCTGAAAGGACGCAAGTACGCGGAGGAATCCATACACATACTCGTAACCAACCCAAACAAGGGCGATTCGGTGTTTCAGGACGTTTCAAAAAGCGTGAAAAACAGCTATGACAACGTAATCCGCGCTATTCAGACGGCGATTAACAGCGCGTGGGACAACACCGACGACATTGACGAGTTGCTCAAACGCTACACCGCTCCTGTCCGAAAAGACAAAGGAACACCCATGCCCACCGAGTTCGTACATTATTACGCCGATAAGATTCGACGGGATTTATTCTGATTTCGGAACTTTTCAACTTCATTCAACATCATTCAGCATATATATAATGCCACACAGGGTTTTGTTGCTCTGTGTGGTATTATATATATGTGCTTATCAAACAAGTACAATGATGATGTTAAAGGAGGTTGAGCGTTATGTGGGAATGGATTGGACGTTTGTTTGGGATATTATAAATAGTTAAGAAAAAGCCCGGTAGAAAAAACCGGTCTTTTTTTTATTGCTTTTTTGTCGGTTTTATGGTAGAATAGTCGAAAAGGGGGTGATTCACATTATTTCGTTTATCGTTCATATGATTGCCATGGCAGGTTGTATGTTTGTTTCGTTTTACGTTTTCGCAAAATCAATTCAATACGACGATACCGCAAGATATAAAGCTATTTCTATACCGTGGTGCTTGTTGTGGGCGGCTATATATGCTTACGTCTCATTATTTTCTGAAATACCGATTGCTTTAATCAGACCGCTTACGTGTTTGACCTCCGTTGTTTTCGTCTTTTTCTTAACGAGGCAGAAGTTAGAAACAGTAGTTTCGGCGTATCTGTTATCGTTTGGAATCAGCCTTGCATTGTCTTACGTTGCAATTTTTATGGTTGGTTTTGTTTCTGTGTTTTTTATAAGTAGCAATCATTATGTAGGCGCACCGCTTGACTTTAATCAACCTATATATCTTCTGATATATACTATTGCGTTTGCGTTACAGATAGCTTTATCGGTTTTGCTTTTCCGCATTAGGAGATTCAGAAAAGGCTTTCCGTTTATATTCAATAAGTTTTCCGTTGTTGCGGCTTTATTTTTCACAGGGGCTATATTGATTTTAGTTACACGGGTCAGTAATCATGCAAAATCAGAAGAATACGATTATATTGCTTTTTTGTACGTTACAGGTGTTATAACTGCGGGTGTCGGCATTTATATATTTATAAGGAGGCTGATTAGTATGTTTCAAGCAAAAAGAGTTAGACAGAATACAGCAGACTATTATGAAAAGCTCTACCTTGAGGAAAAGGCAAAGAATGAGGAGTTACTCGGATTGCTTAAAGCAAAGTCATCTGTAATTCATAATTTCACCGACAGACTACAGGCAATGGAAGAGGCAACGGCATTGCAAAAAGACTGGGACAGTGCGCTTGACAAAATCAAGGGAAAGACCGCTCTGCCAAAAACGAACGTCCCCGCAATCGACAATCTGTTCGGCTACTACGCGAGGCAGTTCAAGGACGAGAACATAACTTTCAACCTCATGACAAACGGCAGTATCAAGTACATGGTCGAAAACGTAGTCGAACAGGGCGAGTTAGAAACGCTGATTGTCAATCACCTCAACGACGCGAAAAAAGCAGTCAATGTCGGTGACGGCACTTTCCGCAGTATTACGGCGGTAATCGGAATTAAAGACAATCATTACGAGTTCGCCGTGTTAGACAGCGGGATTCCGTTTGAGGTTGACACGCTCGTGCGCCTCGGTGCAGAACGGGTGACTACATATGCAGAGTCGGGCGGGAGCGGAATCGGCTTTGAAACGACGTTTGAGACCCTGCGTAAACATAACGCAAGCCTAATCATCAACGAACAGGAGCAGAGCAACGTGGATTACTCCAAATCGGTCACAATCTGCTTTGACGGCAAGAACCGATACATAATCGAAACATACCGACCTGATGAGTTCCCCGAAAGTGACAGATTCGCTGTCGTTTCGCTACTTGCGTACGTATAATTTGCTTAAATAAGATAATAATATGTCTATAAAAAATATAGATAGAAGGTATTATCAATGACAGTAGCTAATAATAGCGGTCCCAATCGCTTAATAAATGAAAAATCGCCGTACCTACACCAGCACGCAACGAATCCCGTGGACTGGTTCCCGTGGGGGGAGGAGGCTTTCGATAAAGCGCGGCGCGAAGATAAACCGATTTTTTTGTCCATCGGATATTCTACCTGCCACTGGTGTCATGTCATGGAGCAGGAGTCATTCAGTGACCGCCAAGTCGCCGAACTTCTCAACAATCATTTCGTGTCCGTCAAGGTTGACCGCGAGGAACGCCCCGATGTAGACTCGGTGTATATGTCCGTATGTACTGCACTGACAGGTTCAGGCGGGTGGCCGCTGACCATTATCATGACCCCCGACAAGAAGCCGTTTTTCGCGGGAACGTATCTTTCGCGCGATAATGCGGTTCAGCTTTTGTCGCGCATGGAGCATTTGTGGGTGCATTCACGCGGCGAGTTGATTGAGTCAAGCGAGGCAATTGAACAGCACATCAAAAGTGAGCCGGAGGCGGAATTGGCAGGAGCGACGCGCGAACTCAACGCGCTTGACGGTGACATGGTTTTGCGCGCAGTAGAGTTTTACGCGCTGCACTATGATGAGAAATTCGGCGGATTCGGGAGCGCGCCGAAATTCCCGTCACCGCATAACCTCATGTTTTTGCTTGAGTATGACAGGCTTGTCGGCTCTGAACAGGCGCGCGACATGGCGTTGACGACGCTTCGCTCTATGTATCGCGGAGGAATATTCGACCATATCGCGGGCGGATTCTCGCGATATGCCACTGACGACAAGTGGCTCGTTCCACACTTTGAAAAAATGTTGTACGACAACGCGCTGTTAGCGTTGACTTACCTCACTGCCTATGAGCAGTATGCGCGGGAGCCGAGTGTGGGCGCGTCGGCGGAGTTTTGCAAGACTGCCGCGCAAAAGATTTTCTCGTGGGCGTTCGCAGAAATACACTATCATGATGCGTCGGGCAACGTCGGCGGATTCTACTGCGGTCAGGACGCGGCAACCGACGGCGTGGAGGGTAAGTATTACCTGTTGCGCTACGACGAAATCACGGGGGTTTTGGGCGAACAAAACGGTGAGCGTTATTGCCGCTATTTCGGTATAACTAAGAAAGGCAACGCCGTGCAACTCGGGAACGGTGTGAATGTCCCTAATCTAATCCGCAACCCGCGGCACGCAGACGATGAGGAGTTCGCGTTTGTGCAGGAGTGTAACCGTGAGTTGTATCACTACCGCCGTGAGCGCACACCGTTACGCACGGATACGAAAATCGTCACGTCATGGAATGCGCTGATGATTTTGGCGTTGGTAAAAGCGTATGAGGTGTTGGGTGATGCGTCTTACCTCGAAGCAGCTAAGGCGACCGAACGGTTCGTTTCGGAGCGTCTGTCATTCGCAGGGCGGTTGTATGTCCGCTGGTGCGACGGAGACGTACTCGGTAACGGCAAGTTGGACGATTATGCAGGGTTCGCGCTCGCATTGACCGCGCTGTATCGCGCTACCGGCAGACACGAATATTTAGATAAGTCAGTGCATTACGCCGACGTGATGGTTCAGCGATTTTTTGACTTCACGGCGTTCGCGTCGGACGCGTCAAGCGAATCAGGCGGGTTTTACTTCTACGCCGACGACGACGAACAATTGATTAGCCGACCTAAAGAGATTTACGACGCGGCACTCCCGAGCGGTAACGCAGTTGCGTTCATGGTGTTAGACGTTTTACGGGAATACAGCGGCGAGGCAAAGTGGCACGAGTTGTATAAAAAGCAGGCACGGTTCATTGCGTCGTACGCGAGCCGCCACCCAATGGGTTGCCCGTTCTCGCTGATTACCGCGTTGAGGACATCGGTGAGCAAACGCTGTCAAGGCGGCGAATGCAGAAGATAGAATATAACAAAAACACCGCCCGAATCAATCGGGCGGTATGTTTTGAATTACTTGCGGAAGATTTCCTCTAAGTCTTTGTAGGGGTCATCATCGTCAAGGGGGCTGAGCGTTTGGGTGATGTAGTTGTCCAACTGCGGCTCACCGCGCGGTGTATCAAAAATCGACTGAGCGTCTTTAAGTTGTTGGGTATTGCCTGTGTCAATCGGTTCAGATTTATGGCGTTCGCCGTGCGATTTGCGTGAGCGTTCACGAGTGTGTGCATCGTCGCGGAACGACGTCGCCACAGCGGTGACAATCACGGTATCTTTAAGGTTGGCGTCGATTTCGCAACCGGGGATTACTTCCACGTCAGGGTGCGCCGCCTCGGTGAGTTTCGCTATAATCGAGTCCACATCAGTCAGGATTGTGTCCTCCGACATGGTGATATGCACAAGCATTTTACCTGCGTTGTTGATGGACGTTTCAAGCAACGGGCTGTTGATGACCTGTTGAACAGCGTCCTCTGCTTTATTGTCGCCCGAACCCTCGCCGATTGCGATATGTGCGTCGCCGGAGTCCTTGAGAACCGATTCCAAGTCAGCAAAGTCCACGTTCATGTACGAAGTGGTGTTCAACACCTCTGAAATGCTCTTGACGACTTTATATAGAACGTCATCTACCATTTCAAACGCAGCTTTGGCGTTCATGGCTTGCTCATTGATTTTAAGCAGGCTTTGGTTAGGAATGATTATCAGCGCGTCAACGTGTTTACGCATTTCGACAATGCCTTTGAGCGCGGTGTTCATTTTTTGTTGACGCTCAAAATCGAATGGTTTGGTGACTACGCCAATCGTGAGGATTCCCATACTTTTCGATATTTCGGCGATTACGGGAGCTGCCCCCGTACCAGTACCCCCGCCCATTCCGGCAGATATGAACACCATAGATGTGCCGTCCAACACCGTTTCAATCGCCTGACGGTCTTCCATAGCAGATTCACACCCGACTTCGGGGTTCCCCCCCGCGCCGCGCCCTTTGGTGCGCTTTTTGCCGATTTGCAAGCGTTTCATCAAACGCTTGTCCTTACTCCGCAAAGCAGGGACATCGGTATTGACCGCTAAGTATTCTACGCCATCAATCGAATTTTTCGCCATGTACTCCAACGCATTGCCGCCGCCGCCGCCTACGCCGACGACTTTAATCGAAACGTCATACGCGTCACTGCCTTCAAGGTCAAATTCGTCCGGCTCTTCGAGTTCCATCGTTGCAAATTGTAAGTTCGCCATTTTGTATCCTCCAAGATTTCCACATCATAAACTTCATTATACCATTTTTTTGTGCAGAATGCAACCCCTTGTAGAAAAAAAAGTTTTTTTTATCTACATATATTGTTATAATTGCATTTTATGTCATAATCAAGGTTTTCGTTTTATGTTACGCAGGCGTGAAATACGCTTTGTTAAGCGAAGTCACTCGTAATATGCCGTTTTCGTTGGTCTCAATTTCGGTTGTCAAAAGTTTGTCTGCGATAGTGAGTTTATCCTCTATATTAGTAGGTGTACCCACCTGAATCTCGACACGCTCCGACTTTTCGTAGTACAACTTGATATCAAACTTATCGGTTATGTCTGCGCGTGTCGCCGAGAAACCTTTATCGTCAACCAATGACGATAACCGAAACGCCAAAGCCGCCAATTCCTCCTGCGCGGGGTCGATTTCGCCTTCGTCGTCAGGGGTGATGAGGGAGCCGCCGAGCTGCAAGTTATCGGGGCAGAACCCCGACACGACGAATCCCGACGGTCGTTTCGTACTGCTGTCAATGATTCGCCCACCCTCAGACACTTGCCAGTAAGTGCCTTTTTTGTCCGTTATGCTGAACGCACAAGCAGCAGGTTTCAGCGTGATTGTCACCGTTGAGGGGAAACTGCGGACTACAGTCGCGCTCTCAATTTGGATTAGCGCGCGCTGAATGTCTTCACTTGTACGCACGGTGTCAAAACGCAAGAGATTTGTGCCTAACTCCACATTGCCCGCCGCCGCGATTTCATCTGCGCTGTATTCATCGCTCCCGACTACCACCACATCACGAATGTTGAACAAAACTGTCACCGAGAGCGCGGCGAATACGACGACTGCGAAAATCGCCGCCATAGTAACGTGAATAACGTAACTCTTACGCAGACGCCGAGTTTGTTGGACGGGCGGTGCGCCAATACCGCTGCTTTTGACCGAGCCGCGTTTCTTTTGTGCAGCTTTAATCGCCGCTTTGCGCGGTGTACGTTTGGGGACTTTCGGGCGTATATCCTCGTGCGGGTTATGTTGCGATTTCTGCAATCTTTGTGAACGGCGTGCGTTGCGTTCGCTTTGCGAATTACGCGAGTTTCGCGCATTGCGCGCGTCACGTTCAGCGCGAGAGGACATCTTTTCTAACTCTCGCGTATTACGGTTACGATTATATTGAAATTCAGGCATTTTTGTATTCTCCTGTGAATATATTTAACTATAGTTCGTTTTATTTATTGGCGTTCCCTTACTTCCGTTTAACATTACCGCCAATGCTTCGCAAAACTTCTTCGATGTTTTCGTAGCCGCGGTCAATATGCTGGATTGCGCCTATAGTTGTTCTGCCTTGGGCGGCTAACCCTGCAGTGACTAATGCCGCACCGCCGCGCAAATCTGTTGAGGTTACGCTTGCGCCGTACAAGCTTTCTACTCCCTGCACGACTGCGACGCGCTCTTTTACGTTGATTTTCGCACCAAGTCTGCCTAACTCCGCCGCGTGTTTGTAGCGGTTCTCGAAGATATTCTCCTCAAAAATTGTTGTCCCAGGCAGAACTGCCGTCAACGCCATAACCAATGCTTGTGCGTCGGTGGTGAATCCGGGGTGGACGTGAGTCACGATTTTCCCGGGAGACTTCAACGGTTTAAGCGCGTTGATGTAGATTCGGTCTTTGTCGTATGTGTATATTAAACAGCCCATTTTCTCGAATATCGGCAGAATTGCCGACATATCGTCGGGTTTTGTTTTAGTTAATAACAGCTCACCGCGCGTGATTGCGGCACAGCACATATATGTTGCGGCAACAATGCGGTCAGGGATTACGGTATGCTCCGCGCCGGACAACTCCTCAACACCTTCTATGTATATAGTCGAGCCGCCTGCCCCCGAGATTTTCGCACCTGCTTTGACTAAAAAGTTCGCCAAGTCAACGATTTCGGGTTCACGCGCCGCGTTGTGTAACTCTGTTGAGCCGCGCGCAGTCGCCGCCGCGAGCATGATGTTTTCCGTCGCGCCTACGGAGGGGAAGGGCAACGATATTTTCGCGCCGCGTATGCCTTTAGGTGCAGTGCAGTTCATGAACCCGCCGATGTTCTCAATTTCTACGCCCATCTGCTTAAACGCCTCTAAGTGATAATCAATGGGACGCGGCCCTAAGTCACATCCACCGGGCGTATACCAACGGCATTGTCCGCACCGCCCGAGAATCGCGCCCATGAACATGACCGATGAACGCA
>WRJN01000061.1 GCA_009778605.1 Oscillospiraceae bacterium | reverse complement strand
ACCCCCTTGAAATATCTCTAAAAATCTGATACAATAGTAAGAGCCTGTTTAGTATCTCCGAGTGAGTGAAATTTTGAAGCGAATTTTTCGTCAGACAAGGCGAATTTTCGTAGTAGGCTTTGTGCCTTTCAAGAAAATTCAACGAAGTATGGCGAGAAATTTGCCAAATTTTCGCCGCGAGCGAGATACTAAACAGGCTCTAAAGGATAGAGAGTGGGGGGAATCATCATGACTAAAAAACACATTTCCGCGCTTATCGCGCTAATGCTCACCATAGCTGCTTCGGCGACCGCCGCTGTGGGCGCAATTGCAGGTATGCAGCCGACGCAGGGGATACTGCGTACTGTTATTGTAACCACAGCCGCCGAGTTAGACGCCGCTATAGTCAATGCGTTGGCAGGCGACGAAATCATAGTCAAGAGCGGGACGTATGACGTTACTGCGCTTCCTACAAAGTGGAATCAGCGCGCGGCACAACTGCGCGCGACTGACCGTGCAGGAACTTCCGCAAACCCTATCGTTTTACGAAGTGAAGACCCTGCCGCTCCTGCCCGAATCGTCAACAAAACCGTTGACACAGGCATAACCCTGCACATTTGGGGCGGTGACTACTGGATTATACAAGATTTAGAAATCGAGGGCGGGCAAAAGGGCATTCTTTTTGATAATACGACTAATTCGATTATTCGCGGCAATCATGTTTTCGGGTGCGGGCAGGAGGCTATTCACCTGCGTGACGGAAGTTCCGACAATATCATAATCAACAATCGCGTTACCGATACAGGGTTGACTAACGCAGGCTACGGCGAGGGAATTTACGTTGGTAACGCAAACTCCACCACGACTTACAACCACTACTGCAATAACAACACAATCGCCCACAACGTCTTGGGACCGGGCATTGCCGCTGACTGTGTGGACATCAAAGAAGGCTCAAGCGGTACAATCGTCGAATATAACATAATGTACGGCGCAGGGATTGCAGGGCAAAACTCGGCGACTTCGCATATTTTGAATCGCGGCGACGAAACGATTATTCGTTACAACACGTTCTACCGTGACGAAAACCCCATTGTCCGTGCGGCGGTGGAAAACTGGGCAGTGGCGTTAGACGGGCGCAATTGGGGGCAGAAAACACAAGTCTACGGTAACACATTTTACTTAGACGACGAGTCCACATGGTTTCCTGCCAACCCCTCACACCCCGTATTCGCTGTGGGCATCTGGTCAGGGACGGTGTTAGTGGGCGAGAACACGATTATCGACCCTGTAACGTCGCGCAACCTACAGCAAATTCACGCATTCAGCGGCGCGACAATCACGACAATGCCGACAGGAACGTACCCGCCACCCGAACGCGAAGCAGGGTTGTTGACAGATGTTGATATTGATGATACTGACACTGAAGACGAAACTGAAAACAATACTGACGACACCGACACTAACTCAAAACCCGCTACTCGTGTTACACGAGCAACGATTACAGCACCCTGCAATGATTGCGGCAACGATACAGTGTGGCAAGTCACGCGGCTGATTTACATTGAAACAGACGACGTTCTGATTGAACGCCGCGCAACCGCTAAGTGGGTTGGTTGCACTATTTCCAATTGCAAAGGTTTTATGATAGCTTTTTCTGACGAATCTTCTCCATAATTTTGCCCTCAATGAATCTGAACAGGAATACCGCCGCAATCCCGCACCCCACGCCTAACACAGAGCCCACAATAATATCGCTGAGGTAGTGCACGTATAAATACAGCCGCGAAAATGCAATCAGCCCTGCCAACACCAACGCACAAATGCCGACTCGTTTGTGATACCATGTAATCGCCGTGGCGGCAGCGAATGAGGACATTGCGTGGGAGGAGGGGAAGGAATACCCGTGCGGCTCTGAAATCAACAGCGTTATATCGCTGTCGATAAACGGACGCAATCGCGAGAAAAGCGGCTTGAGCGTAATCTCGCCGAGGAGCAGATTGAGAATCAACGCAATCGCCATGGTGAATCCGACTTTACGGTATTTCTTGGTAATCATCAGCACGATTGCCGCTAATATCCAAGCGACGCCTTTGTCACCGAGTTTGGTTATGACTATCATCAAAGTGTCAAAAACTCCGTTGTGCATATTTTCATGCACAAACGTAAGGACTGAATTGTCGATATTTTGAATTGTTTCGAGCATTTTAACCCATACCTTTCTGTCGCCGACGCAACATAAAAATATCCCCCATATAACGAGGACTTTACACCTGCTATTTTACAACTCTATTAAGAATATGTATAAATAGCCGTTATAACTCTATCAAATTTTGGCATATTTGTCAAGTATTTTTGATATTTTTTTTCAAAAAGTCTTGACAAACGCCGCAGACTGTGATAAAATAACCGTACTTGTACGAAAGGAGGCATTAGGCTTGAACCACTCAAACAGCATGAATACTTACCATAAGCGGCAGTCGCGCGTTCTTGCCGTAGTCCTTGTGATGTGCTTTCTTTTCGTGTCAATGTTCGCCGCAGGATTAGCAATCGTACACGCAGGGCACGGCTGTGCCGACGTGGTATGCACGGTTTGCCCGGCGATTGTCAGTGGGCAAAAAATCCTCAAATCGCTGACAAGCGTTGTCGTTGTCGCGGTCATTGCAATGGTGCTGACTTTGGCGGCGATGTTCGCCATTACCGCTAAAATTGACGCGCAACGAACCCCTGTACCCAGCCTTTTCGCAATTAAAACACGGCTAAACAATTAGAGTGTTCTCCTTAAAATAAGGAACGCCATATACTAAATGCAAACAGTCCGCCTGTTTGTGAATAGTCATGGTGTGCCTTATATTTTTATGCCCTAAGAGCCTGTTTAGTATCTCCGAGTGAGTGAAATTTTGAAGCGAATTTTTCGTCAGACGAGACGAATTTTCGCAGTAGGCTTTGTGCCTTTCAAGAAAATTCAACGAAGTATGGCGGGAAGCCCAATGAGAGCGGGCTTTGCCCGCTTGAAAGGGCAAAATTCGCCAAAATTTCGCCACGAGCGAGATACTAAACAGGCACTAAGATTAAACTTTTGTGTAATTATTTAAGGAGAAAACCATGAAAAATAAAATGATTTTAACAGCCGTAGCGTTGATTACTGCGGCGGCACTGTTCACTGCTTGCAACGAAACTGACGAACCTACTACTACCGGAACGCAAACTCCGACTACGGCTCAACCGACGACTACCGCGACTGAAGACACCATCGAGGAACCCACTGATACAACCGACACTGACGACACCGAAGACACCGACGACGACACTCACGAAGGCAATATCCCACCCAAGAAAACGCAGATTGACTGGCTCATTTCGGCCGCAGGCGGCGATTTGGAGGCGGCGGGCGGCAACCCCGATAACGAGGCTGACGAGGTGAGTTTCAGTTTCACGAGTGAGGACGGCAAAATCAAAGGGCGCGTCGTGATGGACGAGGGCGAAATAGACATTGAGGGCAGCGATGAAGCGGTAGAGTTCGCAAAGCAATTCACACAACATTTCGCCACGCTCGCCCGTAAAGGACATTTCCACGACTCCCACCCGTTGAGCGCGCGTTCTACCGAAGAATTCCCCATTAAAGAAGGCTCAAGTACGTTTATGACTTTCTGCTACGCCTCTGTTGAGGACGGCGGCATGATGAGCGCGATAATCCTCAATGACGTTGTTATGTTTGTGTATGACTTGGAAAGCGATGACGACCACGACCATACCCACAACGAAGAAACGTGTGACGATACCGAACACGACCACGACCATTAAAGGAGGAAGTGTCATGAAAGTAAGAAAAGCCCTTAGTATTGTTCTTGTGTTAGCTTTGCTCGTCACGACAATGATGGCGTGCGATAAAAACCCCAACGACTCCGACAAAAAAAGCATAGTGGTGACAATTTTTCCGCAGTATGACTGGGTAATGCAAATCCTCGGCGATAAAGCCGACAACTTTGACATAACGTGGCTGATTGGAAGTAACGCCGATATGCACAGCTACTCCCCCTCCATGAGCGACATTGCCAAAATCGCTACGGCGGATTTGTTTATTTACGTAGGCGGGCATTCCGATGAATGGGTTGACGATGCGTTGGCGCAGGCGACCAACCCCGACATGGTGGTGATTAACATGGTGGAGGAACTCGGCGACAACATCATCATGGTAGAGCATGACTGTGATGACGATGAATGCACCGACGACCACGACGATGACGAACTAACACAGGAAGAACACGTCTGGGTATCGTTGCGTATGGCGCAGGAACTGTGTAAAGTCATTGTAAGCGCGATTGCAGACTTAGACCCGGATAACACCGCGACGTATAACGCAAACGCCACCAACTACAACTTAAAACTCACCGCGTTAGACGCACAATACAAAGCAATGGCAAATGACGCGCCGAATAAAACCCTCGTATTCGCGGACAGGTTTCCGTTCCTTTATATGTGCAAAGACTACGGACTGAACCACTATGCGGCGTTCTCGGGTTGTTCGGCAGAATCGGAGGCGAGTTTTTCGGTCATTGTTCAGCTATCACGCCGAATCAACGAGAACGAACTGAAATACGTCATGATTACTGAAACCGGCAAGCACGACTTAGCACAAACGATTATCGACCAAACAAAGGCGAAAAACCAAAAAATCTTAGTCCTCAACGGGCTGAAAACCGTCACAACGTCTGATGTCGAAAACGGTGTGACATACCTGTCCGTCATGCAAAGCAATCTCGAGGTATTGAGGGAGGCATTGAGTTAATGGAACATCTAATCTGCAATAATTTAACCGCAGGATATGACGGAAAAGCGATTATTGCCGATTTATCGTTTTCGGTGAATGCAGGGGATTACCTCTGCATTCTCGGCGAAAACGGTTCGGGCAAAAGCACGCTGATGAAGACATTATTGCGGCTGAAATCCCCCATGTCGGGCGAAATCACAATGGGGAGTGGTCTGTCCGCGAACGAAATCGGCTACCTACCGCAACAGACTGTTGTACAAAAAGACTTCCCGGCGAGTGTGCGCGAAGTCGTACTGTCAGGGTGTTTGAACGGTTGCGGACTGCGTCCGTTCTACAACAAAAAAGAAAAGCAATTAGCGAGCGAAAATATGGAAAAACTCGGCATAACCAACTTAGCCAATCGCTGTTATCGCGAATTATCGGGCGGTCAACAACAAAGAACGCTGTTGGCGCGGGCACTCTGCGCGACGCGCAAAATTCTCTTGTTAGATGAGCCGACCGCAGGGCTTGACCCTACGTCAACCGCAGAAATGTATGAGCTTATCGCGGGATTAAACGACAAACGAAACGGTGGAACGAGTATCATCATGATTTCGCATGACATAGCCAACGCAATGAAATACGCCTCACACATTCTGCTGATTGGTTCAGGGAAACTGCTGTTCAACGGAACGGCGGCAGAGTATTCGCAATTTGTGGGAGGTGCGGCGTCATGACATTCGGCGAAAGAATCGACCAACTCATATACCTGTTTAATAATTTTGACTTTGCGCGATACGCGCTCTTGGTAGGCGTGCTGATTGCGTTTTGTTCGTCGTTATTGGGTGTGACATTAGTGTTACGGCGGCTGTCTTTTATAGGGAGCGGTCTGTCGCACGTGTCGTTCGGCTCTACGACGATTGTCGCCGCAATTGCAATGATTATCGGGGTGGAGAGTTTTCAAAATAACTTCTTTTTCGTATTACCCATAACAATTTTATGCTCAATTTGGCTGTTGTTGTCGGGTCCCAACTCGAAAATAAAGGGAGACTCGGCATTAGCCATGTTGTCTGTAGGCTCACTCGCAGTGGGATACTTGTTTATGAACATCTTCCCGAAATCCGCCAACGTAGCCGCGGATATCTGCACGGTGCTGTTCGGTTCAACGGCGATTCTCACTTTAGGCTCAAAGCAATGGTTGGTGTGGTTATGTGTGGGGTTGTCCGTGTTAGTCAGCGCGATGTTTCTATTGTTCTACAACAAGATTTTCGCCATTACGTTTGATGAAGACTTCGCGTCAGCAACGGGAATCAAAGCCAAAACCTACAACGCAATCCTCGCCATCATAATTGCCGTCATAATCGTGTTAGCCATGAACTTAGTAGGCGCGCTGTTGGTGTCTGCGTTAGTCGTGTTCCCCGCGCTGACCGCCATGCGCGTGTTCAAGAGTTTCAAAGCCGTTACAATCTGCTCGGTGATTGTGTCGGTATTCTGTTCAACAATCGGGATTTTGCTGTCGGCAATGTACGATAACTTGCCGCTTGGTTCGGTCATTGTCGCGGTGAATTTAGCTGTATTTATTCTATTCGCTTTCGCAGGTCTTGCCGCAAGGAGGAAAAAAGCATGAAAAAAGCCCTACTGATTATATTATTATCGCTAACCGTATTGATGTTCACAAGTTGCGAAAAAGACAACGATACGACAGACCCCAACGCGCCTAACATCGACATTGACTTGACGAAAATGAGCAGTAATGTCGCCAGCGCGCAAATAGGAATGTTTTACGAAAATGAACAGGACTATATGGGCAAAACCGTGAAAATTCGCGGAACGTATTACCCTTTCTTTGTTGACGATGAAGAACTAATAGAGCATAACATTACATTGCAATATATCGTGTTTGATTGCCCCTCTGGCTGTAACAAGTATTTGGAATTTATAGACGCAGACAAGACCTACCCTGACGACTATCCCGATGAGGATACGCTCATCGAGATTACGGGTGTATTCGACAGGTATGACTTAACCGTAGCCGAGTCTTTCGCGCGTCCGTATTTCAGAGTCACGGAATTCAAGATTGTTGAATAGACCTGTCCGAGAATCCGTTCGCGGCGAGTTTGCTCAGAATTCTCGGACAGGTCTAATAATTCTAATCAGGAGTTTATCGAAAACATGAAGAAACATCTATATGGCATTATCTTTTCAGCCGTCCTCACGGCGGCATTGACGTTTACATTGCTTGACTCGTTCGTATTTGAACGGGAATTCGATGATGTCCCGATTGCGCTGTACGTGATGGACACCGACGATTTTGAAACCACCGAATACGAATACGAAACGCCGACGCTCACGCAAGAAGTCACAGAAGTCACGTATGACACCGATACGCCGCCGGACACGACAACGGACACATCAGACGGCACAGCAACGGCAACCGCTCCGCCGACTGCCGTACCGACTACAGCGGGTACAACCGCGCCTACTGCACCTCCACCGCCGCCATCGCCGCCACAGCCGGGCGCAGAAGTCACCGACTGGTCGTACAAAGACGAAAAAATCGAAATATCCATACAAAAGTTCAACGGCTACGGAACGTCATTCTTTGTAGCAGACGTTAAACTGTCCAGTATGTCCCAATTAAAGACGGCGTTCGCCAAAGACAAATACGGCAGGAATATCACCCAAAAAGTCTCTGAAATGGCGTCGAATAAGAAAGCACTTTTCGCCATTAACGGCGACTACTACGGATTCAGGGAGGGCGGGTTAGTCATACGAAACGGTATGCTGTATCGCAACGAGTTGAGCGTATATAACCACAGCGATAAATCACTCCTTATAGATAAACGCGGCGATTTCCACATCGCGAAAGAGGGTGTGATTACGAATGAAGAACTTGCCGAAATCGGCGTAGTACACGGGTTCTCGTTCGGGCCGCCGGTTGTAGTCAACGGCAAAAGCGTCGTAACAAGTTTAGATAGCAAATTCGACCCGCGCACAGCTATCGGACAGGTGGACGACTTACATTACATCTTCGTAGTCAGCGAAGGCAGAATCGGGGACGACCCGGTGGAAAGCGGGCTGTGCCTTGCCGACCTTGCCACAATCTTCCTCAAGCGCAACTGCCACACAGCGTATAACTTAGACGGCGGCGGCTCAGCGACTATGTGGTTCAACGGCAGAACAATCTATTCCAACACCAACCGCTCAATAAGCGACATAATTTACATTTCGAGGGGTTAAGTTATAGTCAGTTAATCCAATAGCAGAAAGGAATAATCTTTCTAATGAACAAAATGCTGAAAAACATTATTATATGTGTTGCCGTGGCATTATTATCGGTCATAATCGCCAACGTCTACGCCTTATTTAGGCACGGCGTACGCTCTGCGTATATGGACTTTATGTTTATCGTCCCGTTAGCCGCCGCAATTCCGTTTGTGCTGATGTACGCCCTACGCAGCCAACTGCACGAGAGCGAACACTACGCAATATTCGCCAACCTCTACGCG
>WRJN01000060.1 GCA_009778605.1 Oscillospiraceae bacterium | reverse complement strand
CGACGTGGAGATCGAGGATGAGCGCGTGCGCGCGGCTTTCGAGCAGTACGGCCAGGTGCGGCGCGAGGTGTACGGCGAGGCGGCGGCCAGCCGCCCGGTGTCGCTCATGGACATCGCGACGCTGCCCGCAAAACTGCTGAAAAAGCGCGGCCAGTTGCCGAACATCGACGAGAGCCCGGAGATAAACGCGTGCACGGTGCGCGTCAAGGCGCGCGGGGACCGCAGCGTGCGGGACTGGCTGCTGTACTTTAAAAATGAGACCCACAACCACCCGACTGAGATCGAGCCATTCGGCGGCGCGGCCACCTGTCTGGGCGGGGGGATACGCGACCCGCTCTCCGGCCGGTCATATGTGTATCAGGCGATGCGCCTGACAGGAGCGGGAGACCCGCGTACGCCTATTGACGAGACTTTGCAGGGTAAACTTCCGCAACGCAAAATCACACAGACAGCCGCCGAGGGATACAGCACGTATGGCAACCAAATCGGGTTGGCAAGCGGGTTGATTAAAGAAATATATCACCCCGGGTACGTGGCGAAACGCATGGAGTGCGGCGCGTTAGTTGGCGCGGCAAAAGTCGGGCACGTTCGGCGCGAAAAGCCCATTGCGGGGGACGTAGTCGTCCTCATCGGCGGCAGAACCGGGCGTGACGGTGTAGGAGGTGCGACGGGTTCGTCAACCTCTCACGAGAAAGACACGGTTACGGTGAGTGCGGCGGAAGTGCAGAAAGGCGATGCCAACGAAGAACGCAAAATCGTGCGGTTGTTCCGCAAGCCTGAAGTTATGGGGCTGATTAAGAAGTGTAACGATTTCGGGGCGGGCGGCGTGTCTGTTGCGATTGGGGAGCTTGCGGACGGTATCGAAGTAAATTTAGACGCCGTTCCTACGAAATACCACGGATTAGACGGTACGGAGCTTGCCATTTCGGAATCGCAAGAGCGTATGGCGGTGGTGGTTGCCTCCTCTGATTTGGCGGAGTTGCTCAAACAATGTGAACTCGAAAACGTCGAAGCTACGCAAGTCGCCGTCATTACTGAGGAGCCGCGATTGGTTATCAAGTGGCGCGGTAAGAAAATCATCGACATTGCACGGACGTTCCTTGACACCAACGGTGCGAAACGCTACACCGACGTGAGCGTGGCGGCGAAACCCGCAAGCGTTTCCTCTATAGACTTGTCAGCGTTGAACGAAACGTCACAAAAAGGTTTGATTCAGCGGTTCGACGCAAGCGCGGGCGGAGGTAGTGTGTTTATGACCCTCGGTGGCAAGGAACAACTCACCGAAAACCAAGTTATGGCGGCGATTGTCCCTTGTACGCCTACACTCGCGTCGCTAATGGCATATGGATTTGACCCCTACATCACCGAAGCAGACCCATTCGGCGGTTCGGCGTATGCAGTGGTAAATTCAGTGGCGAAAATCGTGGCGGCAGGGGCAGATTTGGACACAATCCACCTGTCGTTGCAGGAATATTTCCCGCGTTTAGGTGAATCGCCCGAACGGTGGGGGCAAATATTTGCGGCGATGTTAGGAGCGTTCTCGGCACAAGTAGGCTTGAAAATCGCGGCAATCGGTGGTAAAGACTCCATGTCGGGCAGTTTCGGCGACGTGGACGTTCCGCCCACTCTGATTGCGTTTGCTTGCGGTACGGGCAACCCTGCCGTACTTGTCAGCAACGAGTTTAAGGCGGCGGGTAATCCTGTATACAAGCTCGAACTGCCTGAAGATTACGGCGAAATGCGCCAAGCGTTCAGCGCGTACGGCGAGTTGGTGAAATCGGGCAAAATCGTGACGGCGGCGGTATACGAAAACGCAAGCACACTCGTTAATATGGCGCGCGGTAATAATATCGGCGTTACGGGGAATGGCGAAATTGCGAGAAATGCAATCGTTTTTGAAGCGAACGAAGCGGTTGATGGATACGCGTTGATTGGGCATACTGCGGCGGTGGACGTGT
Source organism: Oscillospiraceae bacterium (assembly GCA_009778605.1). Taxonomy (GTDB): domain Bacteria; phylum Bacillota; class Clostridia; order Oscillospirales; family Ruminococcaceae; genus Ruminiclostridium_E. The sequence goes on along the minus strand of WRJN01000060.1, from coordinate 6,396 downwards.
CTTGCGAGTCGTTACTTGAGGACGTGTTCCCGTCACAAATCGCGCAAAACGGTGACGCGCCGACGATTACGGACGCACGCAAGCCGACGTTCACGCGCGCGACTTCTTTTGCGAAGCCTAAGGCGACGATTGCGGTGATTCCGGGTACGAATTGTGAGATTGACACCGTTGCCGCGCTCGAAAGGGCAGGGGGGGGGAGTGAGCAAGTTATTGTCTTGAATCGCAGTGCGTCTCAGCTCGCACAATCGCTGACAGCACTTGAGCAGGCGATTAAATCGTCGCAAATGCTCATTCTTCCGGGCGGTTACTCGGGCGGTGAAGAACCGGGCGGTTCCGCGAAATTCATGGCGGCGTTACTCGGCAAACCCGCATTGCGCGCGGCTATTGACGATTTGTTCAATCGTGACGGTTTGATACTCGGGATTGGCGACGGATTTGGCGCGCTGTTGCGGTTAGGGTTGTTGTGTGACTTGGGGACTGCGGCACTCACCACAAACTTGATTGGCAGACATCAGGCGGGGTTTGTCAATGCGCGCGTAGCGAGTACGGCGTCACCGTGGCTTTCGGAGTGTAACATGGGTGAGGTTTACGCGCAACCTGTTTCGTACGACGAGGGCAGATTCGTGGCTGAAGCAAACACGCTCGAGACACTTAAAGCTAATGGGCAAATCGCGTTGCAGTATGTCGATTTCGAGGGTAAAGCGTCTATGGATGTAGCTCACAACCCCGGCGGCTCACAGCTTGGTATTGCGGCGATTACGTCGGCAGATGGGCGCGTTATGGGGACGATGTTACATTCGGAGCGGTATAATCCACACACGGCGAAGAATATCACAGGCGAAAAATTCTTACCCCTGTTTGAGGGCGGAGTGAGGTATTTTATATGACAGCATTAGAATTAGCGGCAGAGATTCGTCAAAAGAAAGTCAGTGTAACTCAAACGGCGGATAAGTGCGTATCGCGCGCTGAACAAAACGAGTATAACGCTTATGTTCCTGCGTCGGTTGACAGGGAAAAAGTGCTTGAGAACGCCGCGCAAATCCAATCACAAATTGACGCAGGCGAGGTGAAATCTCCGTTAGCGGGCGTGCCTGTCGCGCTCAAAGACAATATCTCGGCAATCGGGACAGCGATGACTTGTTGTTCAAAGATGTTGGAGGGATACGTCCCTGTATTCAACGCGACGGTTGTGGACAAGCTTGGGAGTGCGGGGTTGCTCATTGTGGGCAAAACCAACATGGACGAGTTTGGAATCGGTTGTATGGGCGAAACGAGTGTGTACGGTGCGGTACGTAATCCGCACGACGCGGCGCGTACGGCGGGCGGTTCATCGGGCGGTAGTGCGGCGGCAGTCGCCGTAGGAGACGTACCGTTGGCTCTCGGCTCGGATACGGGGGGGAGCGTTCGTCTACCTGCTGCGTTTTGTGGCGTGACAGCGATTAAACCCACCTACGGCGCGGTATCGCGCCACGGATTGTCGGCGTTAGCGTCGTCACTCGACCAAATCGGTGTAATCGGCGGTAACGTAGACGATTGTGCGGCTTTGCTGTCGGTGATTAGCGGAGGCGACGAGTTTGATGCTACTTGTACGTTAGCGCAACCGTTCGAGTTCACGGCGCAGGCGTGTGAGGGGCTCAAAATCGGGATTCCCACCGACTATCTTGATATTGCGGACGACGATGTTAAAGCCGCAGTGCTTAACGCGGCAGAAACGTATAAATCGGCAGGCGCGACTGTGGAGGAATTTGTCATGCCGTATGCGAAATACGCTGTACCGACGTATTATATCTTGTCGTGTGCAGAGGTATCCTCCAACTTTGCGAAGTTCGACGGTCTGAAATTCGGCTACAGAAGCCCGAATGCAAATACACTCAACGATGTTTATTTTATGTCGCGTAGCGAGGGATTCGGCGAACAAGTCAAGCGGCGAATCATGTTTGGCTCGTTTGTTTTATCGGCGGAGTTTTACGACACCTATTTCCGTCAAGCCTTGAAAGTGCGTTCGCTTATTCGCGACAGCTACAAAGCGTTATTCAAGCAGTATGATGTAGTCTTGACGCCGACTGCACCCACTGTCGCGCCACGATTGGGCGAGAGTACCGACGGTGTAAACCACAGTGACGTGTTCACCGTCGCGCCGAGTTTGGCGGGATTACCCGCGATTACGCTTCCTTGCGGCAGTGGTGAGGGAGGAATGCCTGTTGGCTTGCAGTTAGTGGGGGATACGTTCGCCGATAATGCGTTAATCAACGCCGCACGGTTGTTTCAATCGCGTACGGCGTTTCACGGAAAGGGGGCGGTGTCATGAAATGGGAAATTGTAATGGGGCTTGAAGTTCATGCCGAGTTGTCCACCAAGACTAAGATTTTTTGCGGCTGTTCTACAGAGTTCGGCGGTGAACCAAACACACACGTCTGCCCCGGTTGCGCCGGAATGCCCGGGACACTCCCTAAGTTCAACCGCCAAGTGCTTGAATATGCCGTGCGGTTGGGGTTGACGTTGGGGTGTGACATTGCCAAACGATGTACGTTTGACCGTAAGAACTACTATTATCCCGACCTGCCTAAGGCGTATCAGGTGTCACAATTGTACGCGCCGATTTGCCGTAACGGTGGGCTTACCATTGTGGGAGAGTGGGGTGAGAAGTTCATTCGCCTGCACCAGATTCACATGGAGGAAGATGCCGGAAAACTCGTCCACTCTGCGGGGAATGTGACGCTCATGGACTTTAATCGCGGCAGTACGCCGTTACTGGAAATCGTTTCCGAGCCGGACTTTCGCAGTGCCGCAGAGGTGATTGCGTATCTTGAGAAATTGCGCGAAACGCTGATGTATCTTGACGTGTGTGACTGTAAGATGCAGGAGGGTTCGCTCCGTGCGGACGTGAATTTATCGGTGCGCCCTGCGGGTGAAGAGAAACTCGGTGTTCGTGTTGAGATGAAGAATATTAACTCGTTCAAAGCGATTGCGCGCGCGATTGCCTACGAGTCCGAGCGTCAGATTGACGTGATTGAAAGCGGCGGAACGCTGATTCAAGAAACGCGGCGGTGGGACGATGACAAGGGCGAGTCATACGGTATGCGCTCCAAAGCCAACGCCGCCGATTATCGTTATTTCCCCGACCCCGACCTTCCTCCGATTGTGTTAGGCGATGATGAGTTGGCGCGTATTCGCGCGACTCTGCCCGAAATGGCGGATAAAAAGCGCGAACGCTATATCGCCGACGGTGTGTCCGCCAAAGTAGCCGCGAGTATTACAGCGCACAAGAACGTGTCAGATTTGTTCGAGGATATTGTGCGGCACAGTGGTAATACAAAAGAGTCGGCGAATTTGATTTCGGGCGAGGTTATGCGGTTGTTGAAAGGTGATGACGCGGATATTGAGCAACTCGACGTGCAGGACGGGCAACTCGGGCGTAAACTCGGCGAGCTTGTCAAGTTAGTCGCCGACGGTAAAATCAACCGCAACGCTTATAAGGAAGTCGTGGGGGTTGTATTCGCAGACGATGGTATCGAGCCGATGCGTTATATCGAGGAAAAAGGTCTGCTCATGGTGGAGGACAGCGGCGCGGCGCGTGAGGCTGTGGCAGCGATTCTCAAAGATAACGAAAGCGCGGTGGAGGATTATCGTGCCGGTAAGCAAAAGGCGTTCGGTTTTCTGATGGGTCAAGCCATGAAGAAACTCGGCGGAACGGCAAGCCCTGACGTTATTAAGTCAACGCTTACAGAAATGTTGGAAGGATAGATTTATGCAAGGAACGACTGCACAATTCGGGAGCATGGTGTTCAGCGACAGCGTTATGCAGGAACGTCTGCCGAGTGCGGTTTATACCGCTCTTAAAAATACCATGAGCCGCGGTGAGCGTTTGGAGGCAGGGATTGCGGACACGGTTGCTGATGTGATGAAAGACTGGGCAATCGAGAACGGCGCGACTCATTACACTCACTGGTTTCAGCCCATGACAGGCACGACTGCTGAAAAGCACGACAGTTTCTTGTACGTTCAAAACGACGGAAACGTGATTATGAAGTTCTCGGGCAAGGCGTTGGTTCAGGGTGAGTCGGACGCGTCGAGCTTTCCGTCGGGGGGGATTCGTGCTACGTTTGAAGCGCGCGGATACACGATTTGGGATACCACGTCATTCGCGTTTATCAAAGACGGCTCACTTTGTATCCCCACTGCGTTTTGTGCTTACACGGGAGAGTCGTTGGACATGAAAACGCCGCTTCTGCGTTCTATGGAGGCGGTGAACTTACAGGCTTTGCGGATTCTACGGTTATTTGGTAGTGAAGTGAATCGAGTAGTCACGCAAGTGGGGGCAGAGCAGGAGTATTTCCTCATTGACGCGGAGATGTTCAAACGTCGCCCTGACTTAGTGTACAGCGGGCGGACACTGTTCGGCGCGCCTCCGCCCAAAGGACAGGAGTTGGACGACCACTATTTCGGTAGCATCAAGCCGCGTGTGTCAGCGTTCATGAAAGAGTTAGACGGCGAACTGTGGAAATTAGGCATTTACGCGCACACCAAGCACAACGAAGTCGCGCCTGCTCAACATGAGCTTGCGCCAATCTACACTACCACGAATATCGCCACTGACCAAAATCAGTTGACTATGGAGATGATGAAAATTGTGGCGCGGCGGCATGGTTTAGTGTGTTTATTACACGAGAAACCTTTCGCGGGGATTAACGGGAGCGGCAAGCATAACAACTGGTCGATTTCTGCCGACAACGGCGTGAACCTACTCAAACCGGGCAAAACCCCACACGAGAACGCGCAGTTTCTACTATTCTTAGTCGCCGTGATTAAAGCAGTGGACGATTATCAAGACCTTCTTCGTGTATCGGCGGCGAGCGCGGGCAATGACCACCGATTAGGCGGTAGCGAAGCCCCTCCCGCAGTTGTTTCGGTGTTCTTAGGCGATGAGCTGACCGAAATTCTCGATGCGATTGAGGCAGGCGCGAATTATAAGGGTAAAAAGCCCATCAATATGGAAATCGGAGTGACTGCATTGCCGCATTTTCCCAAAGACACCACCGACCGTAACCGAACGTCTCCGTTTGCATTCACGGGAAATAAGTTTGAATTTCGTATGGTTGGTGCGTCGTTCTCCATTTCAGGGGCAAACCTCGTTATAAACATGATTGTTGCCGAAAGTCTGCGGCAGTTTGCTGACGAGTTAGAGCGCGCGAGTGACTTCAAGGGCGCGTTGGCGGAACTCATCAAAAAGACGTATACGCAGCATAAGCGCATTGTGTTCAACGGCGATAATTACTCGGCGGAGTGGGTGGAAGAGGCGCGTTCACGCGGGTTATCTAATCTCACGACTACCATTCACGCGCTGTCTAAGCTACTTTCGGACAAAAAGAACGTCGAGGTGTACGAACGCCACAAAGTCCTTACGCGCAGCGAAGTGGAGTCTCGCTATGAAATCCGCATGGAGGGGTACGCCAAAACGATTCACATTGAGGCACTCACCATGTTAGAAATTGCGCGGGGCGGGATTCTTCCTTCGTGTGTGGATTACCAAAACGATTTAGCGAAACTGTTACAGCGTAAGCAGACACTCGGGCGTTTTGACACGTCGGCGGAGGAAACGCTGTTGCGGCGAATTGCGCGATTATGCGGCGCGTTAGTGGCGAAAATAGACGCGCTTGAGGCGGCGTTAGTCAATGCCGACGCGCTCAAGCACGACGTGCGTGGCTCCGCGCTGTTCTACCGCGACACTGTGTTTGCGGTGATGAGCGAATTGCGCGGAATCGCCGACGAATTAGAAACACTCACGGCGCGTAAGTATTGGCAGTTGCCGTCGTATGGCGATTTGCTGTACAGTGTGGTTTAATCAAAAAACACTTCCAACAAATGTCGGAAGTGTTTTTTTGTGATGGTTTACTTTTCTAATTCGCTGGACAGTTTCACTATCTTACGCAAAATCGCTAATGCGTCTGCCATTTTAGGCTCGTTTGAGCCAGGGTTTGTGATACACGCCGCCGCGCGTGCATTTACGTTGTTGTCAATCGGGCTGGACAGCTTGACTAAATACCGCAGAATCGCTAATGCGTCCTCTATTTGCGGTTTCGCGCTTTTATTGGTCACTCTGCCAAAACCGTACGCACCGCCGAGGAATCCGCAGTTTTCACAGTTGCGGCAGGCACAGACGTAGGGAAGCGGTTCAGGTATTGGCTCGGGAGTGGGTTCAGGCTTTTTCTCCTTCGGAGTCGGTGTCCGCTCCGAGCTGTCGGATTCGTCTAAATCAAGCAGACTACCGAGGAAAATAGGCAGGTTTGTCGTATTATCCACAATCGCGAACACGAACGGGCGGTCGAGGACTACGGGGATTCGCGAAGGCGGTACAGAAGTCGTACCCGCCATAAAGACTGCAGTTACCGCACCTGC
>WRJN01000059.1 GCA_009778605.1 Oscillospiraceae bacterium | reverse complement strand
TCAGACAAGGCGAAAAACGCAGAAATGCTTTGTGCATTTCGAGTATTTTCAACGCAGTATGGCGGAAAATTGACCGCAAAGACACCGCATTTTAATTTCGCAAGAGGTCTAATAAGTTTTAAGGGGGAGCGACACCAATGTCTAATCATGATAGAGAACTTACCGGCGAGGAGCTGAAAATCGCGCAATATAACAGGGCTTTAATGGCTCAAGCGGTGGAGAACGGGCGTGTAACGAAACTGCCTAAGTGGACGTATTTAGCTAAACGTATAAAAGGCGGTATGTCGTGGTTACTCATGTTCAAGACTTACGGCACGTCGCGCGCGTTGGAGCCTGTGTACGAGGAGGCGTTCGCGACGCGCGAGTTAATCCCCGATGTAATCAAGTGCAAGTTTAAGCGAATCAGCAGTGACGTTGCCGAGTTTATCCGCTATACTGAGTTCGGCGAGGCGGGCGGTGCGCGGTTCGCACATCATATAAAAGCAATTCGGGATTGTCCCGACGAGTATGACACAATCGTGTCGCTCGGGGCGGGAAGTTCTTTGGCGGAGATGATTGGTCTGTGGCACCGTAAACAATCGGGAGCGAAGTTGCCTAAAATACATTTGGTTGACACCGACGGAGTAGGGCTCAAACGCGCGCATATGTTCGCGAAACTTCTCGGGGTTGACGATTGTGTGACGTATGAGCGTTCTATGATTGGTTCGCACTGGAAACTCCACGACAACGGCGACAACATTTTTGTAATCAGCGTCGGGTTGATTGGCAACTATTTCACGCGTACACAGTTACATGAAATATTAGCGTATCTTCACTCGCAGGAGCGCGTGAACAAAATCTGCATTGACTTTGTTGATTTAGTTCTTGCCGAGAAGATGAAATATGCAGTTGGCTGGCCCGTGGCAACGCGTGACGACCCCTGGGGTGTACGCCCGCGCGCGATTGCAAAAATCATGGAGTATTACGTGGACGGTTGGGAACACGAGATTATCGAGTTGGCAGATAAACGGATTCGGTACTTGGAAATGCGTCGAGGCAGTATTGAGCGTGAGGTTTGATATGAAAGGAATAGAAGTTATGAAAAACGAAGATAGAATCTTGGAAATGCTCGGCGAAATTAAGTCGGACATGACAGGAATGAAGTCGGACATGGTGGAAATGAAGTCGGACATGACAGGAATGAAGTCGGACATGGTGGAAATGAAGTCGGACATGGTGGAAATGAAGTCGGACATGGTGGAAATGAAGTCGGACATGACAGGAATGAAGTCGGACATGGTGGAAATGAAGTCGGACATGACAGGAATGAAGTCGGACATGACAGGAATGAAGTCGGAAATGACAGGAATGAAGTCGGAAATAACAGGAATGAAGTCGGACATGGTGGAAATGAAGTCGGAAATGACAGGAATGAAGTCGGAAATAACAGGAATGAAGTCGGAAATAACAGGAATGAAGTCGGACATGGTGGAAATGAAGTCGGACATGACAGGAATGAAGTCGGACATGGTGGAAATGAAGTCGGAAATGACAGGAATGAAGTCGGACATGACAGGAATGAAGTCGGACATGACGGGAATGAAGTCGGACATGACAGGAATGAAGTCGGAAATAACAGGAATGAAGTCGGACATGACTTCAATTAAAAAAGAAATATCGTCAATGAATGTTAGAATCACGGATTTGGACGAGCGGTTGACAGGGCAAATCACGGATATTGACAAGTGCGTGACAGGGTTGGCGAGTGATGTTGAGCATATTCACGAAAGCGTAGCAAGCATTGAAGATGTTCATGGCAGAAAATTTAACGCGATATTAGAATACGCACCGATTATCAACGAAACGCGTGCGGAAGTCAAGGAACTACGCAGCGACATAAGCAAAATCAAGTTTGGCGATGAGGTTATTCGTATTGTTACCGCGCTTGAGCGAAAAGGCGTTATTGAGCTGTAAGCGGCTTGTCAGGCTGTAAGCCCTTGGTATACGTGTCGTCAGTCTGTAAGCCCTTGTTTGACGTTCCACGTGGAACATTTAGCTGAGTTTGTTGGAGTAGTATGAATTTTCTTGAAACGTATGATGTTATAGTAATCGGAGGCGGTCATGCGGGGTGTGAGGCGGCATTGGCTGCGTCGCGTCTCGGGGTGAGGACGGCGATGTTTTGTCTGTCACCCGATACAATCGCGAATTTGCCTTGCAATCCGTCAATCGGCGGCTCTGCTAAGGGACAGATTGTGGGCGAAATCGATGCGTTGGGTGGCGAAATGGGGCTTGCGGCGGATTATACCACGGTGCAATCGCGTATGCTCAATCGTGGAAAAGGCGCGGCAGTACATAGTTTACGGGCGCAGGTCGGGCGAGTGCAGTATCATCTTTATATGAAGAGAGTGGTTGAGGCACAGTCGGGTCTGGATATTAAGCAGGGGGAAATCACGGAGGTTTTGACAGAATCGGGTGCGGTCACGGGCGTGAAAACGCGCCTCGGAGCGTGTTACGGTGCGCGTGCCGTCATTATTGCCACAGGGACGTATCTGGGCGGGCGCATTCACGTAGGCGAGGAGAGTTATGACGGTGCGGCAGATGGGCTTGCGCCCGCAGTGTTCTTGACGGAATGTCTGCACAATCTCGGAATCGTCACGCGGCGGTTCAAGACAGGAACGCCCGCGCGTGTTCATGGGCGTTCGATTGACTTTGACGCGCTTGACGTCCAGTTAGGCGATGAGTCAACCACGGCGTTTACCTTTGACCGTACTGAGCCTGTCGAGAACAAAGTGGCTTGTAGTATCACCTACACAAATGAGCGTACGCACGAGTTAATTCGCGAAAATTTGCATCGTTCGCCCATGTATTCAGGGCGAATCAAAGCGACGACTAAGGGAGCGCGGTATTGCCCGAGTATTGAAGATAAAATCGTGCGGTTCGCCGACAAAGAGCGTCACCAGATGTTCATTGAGCCTATGGGCGACGGTACGCAGGAGTATTACTTGCAGGGGCTTTCCACGTCGTTGCCTGAGGACGTACAGATGACTATGATTCGTACGATTACAGGGTTGGAACGCGCGGAGATTATTCGTCCTGCGTATGCCATTGAGTATGATTGCTGTGACCCCACTGCGCTTTTCGGGAGCCTCGAGTTCAAGCACGTTCGCGGATTGTACGGCGCGGGGCAGTTCAACGGTACGAGCGGATATGAGGAAGCGGCGGCTCAAGGGCTTGTGGCGGGGATTAACGCGGCACGTGCGATTCGCGGTGAGACGCCTTATATTCCTTGCAGGACGACTTCCTATATAGGGGTGATGATTGACGATTTAGTCACCAAGGGTTGTGATGAGCCTTACCGCATGATGACTTCGCGCGCCGAGTATCGTTTAGCCATTCGTCAAGATAACGCGCCCGAGCGATTGTGCGAAATAGGGTACGAGTTAGGGTTATTACCGCGCGCGCGTTATGAGAAGTTCAAGGAAATGCAGGCGTTCATGGTGGACGAGCTTGCGCGGTTACGGACAGTCACCGTCAAGCCGTCGCAGGTGCCACAGTTGCATTTGAAGCAGTCTGTACGGCTGTATGACTTGCTTAAACGCCCCGAAGTCGATTATGCGGACTTCGCGCCGGTTGACACGACTGCGGACATGGCGCGCAAAATCGACATTGCGATTAAGTATGAGGGGTATATCAAGGTACAGGCGGAGAAAATCCGTTCAGCGGAGGAGTTGGAGTCGCGCGCGCTGTCGCCCGATTTTGACTATGCGGCAGTGGGGGGGTTACGCCTCGAGGCGCGTGAGAAGCTCACGCTGCATAAGCCGCTCAACGTGGGACAGGCGAGCCGCATTCCGGGAGTGAATCCCGCTGATGTAACTGTGTTGCTGATTTGGTTGTCAGGGAGATGACTATATTGTACTTTTACTTGTGCTATTTTTATTGTACTTTGAACAGTATAGCGGTTTGATTTATTGGATACTATATATATTGTGAATATATTTTTTTGTCAGACAAGGCAATTTTGACGCGAATATCCGTTGATATTTAAGGAAAAATTAACGCAGTATGTCGAAAAATATATCGCAAAGATGTGGTATTCAATAAGTCAATCCGCTATAAATATATTTACGGCGATGTTGAATAGAAAATGAGGTGATTATGGATATTGAAACTTTTTTGAGCGAGAATTGCGAAACATTGCAAAAACTCACCGATTTCATGTTGGAGTACAACGCGCACACCAACCTCACTCGAATAACCGAGCAGTCGGAGATTATCGAAAAACACTACATAGACTCCATACTGCCTCTTGTTTTGTTATGTGGTGGGTTTCAAGCGGAATGCTCAAAGACTCAGACCCTTGATGGCAGGGCAACCCTGCCCGAAGGAATGCCTTTGAACATTCCGCCAACGTTTTGCGTTCCACGTGGAACATCTGTGCTTGATGTGGGGAGCGGGGCGGGATTTCCGGGTGTTTTATGGAAACTGTACCGCCCTGATTTGACGGTGACTTTGTTGGATTCGGCGCGCAAGCGTACCGACTATTTGTCGGCGTTGTTGCGTGAGTTGGGGGTGGGCTGTCGCGTAGTGACGGCGCGCAGCGAGGAGTTAGCTCATGAAGCGGCGGAGCGTGAGCGGTACGGCGCGGTGACTGCGCGTGCAGTCGCGAATTTGGCGGCGTTATGTGAGTATTGCCTGCCGTTTGTGGCAGTTGGAGGCGTATTTCTCGCGCTGAAAGGTGAGGATTGTGAGACGGCTGTGGCGAGTGCGGCGATGTCGGCTCTCGGCGGCGAACTCGAGGCGGTGCATAAGTACGCGTTACCGAGCGGCGATAAGCGAAGTTTAGTGGTGGTGCGTAAAGTGCGGCAAACGCCGACAAAGTATCCGAGGAAGCGTATTAACATTGTGAAGAATCCAATCTTGTAAAATTCGATTTTTTTCGGGAGAAGGCTTGAAAATATAACAAAAAATTCTATAAAATAACCATAGCGTAATTGTCATATATATGGTATACTTATTGTATCAAATACAAGATATTGCTTTGGAGGTATACATATATGAATACTCGTGTTGAGGAGCGCGCGCAAAGCGTAGTCAATCAAGTCGTGGAGGTGGAGGTGTCGCGGATTGCGCCGAATCCGTCACAGCCGCGCGTAGTGTTTGACGAATACGCGCTCATGCAGTTGGCGGTGTCCATTCGTCAAAATGGGATTTTGCAACCGCTGACTGTGCGGTTAGTCAAGCCGCCGGCTCAGGACGCGTTTGTTATGCGGGACGCGTTTGCGCCGCCGCCCGCGCAGTATGAGCTGATTGCAGGAGAGCGGCGGTTGCGTGCGGCGAAGTTGGCGGGGGTGGAGCGTGTGCCCTGCATTGTCATGGACGCGACGAACGAGAATTCGGCGTTGTTCGCGATTATGGAGAATATACAGCGCGCAGACTTGAACTACATTGAGGAAGCGTTCGCGATAAAGCGGTTGATTGAGTTTCTCGGAATCACCCAAGAAGAAGCGGCGGTGAAGTTAGGGTTAGCACAGTCAACCGTGGCTAATAAACTGCGGCTGTTGCGATTGAGTGACCGCGAAAAGGCTATGGTGTTACGTGAGCGGCTCAACGAGCGTCAGGCGCGTGCGTTGTTGCGGTTGCCCGATGAATTGCGGGAAAGCGCGATTCGGCGGATTAGCACGGAGGGGTTGAACACAGTGCAGGCGGACAAGCTGATTGAGGAGCTGTTGAAACCCGCTGAACCGAGTACCCATGAGCCGCGCAAGCGCAGGGCTGTCTATATCACGAATCCGCGGTTGTATATCAACACGTTCAACCACACGATTGATTCCATGAAAAAAGCGGGCATCGCCTGTGAAGCGTCACAGAGCAAGACCGCCGAATATGTGGAGTATCGTGTGAGGATACTGTTGTGATGTTTAATCAATCAAAGACGAATTTAATCCAATTGGGATTGTTGCGCTCAATTGGGTGCAAATCTATTAGCAGTGTGTGCCAGTATTGGCAAGCTTCTTTATAATCTTTGTTTTCTTTGTCGCCGCCAACGTATAATAGCTCACGATGTTCGAGTATTAACCGCGCAAAACGAGTAGATTCAGGTTCTAATGTAGGGTCGTTGTTGCGCCTTTCGTCATCTTCAAGCGAATGGCACACGTGGTGAGCTAATTCGTGTGCAATTAAAGCTCTGCTAACGCTCAAGCCTTTATCTTTGTATCTAATATCACAATCTTTATGTTCAAAATAAGATGCGCCAGAATACAAGATTTCTGCACCGCAATTACGCGCAGAAGGTCTTAGTAAAGCGCGAGGTCCTTTTTTATAATCCGTAAAAAGGGCTGATGATTCCTCCTTTGTTGTGATTTCAAATTCTTCGTCTGGGTGAAACTCTCTTTTGATATACTTTTTAATCAATCTTATTTCACAACGAAGGATTTTTGTTTTTGGGTCTTCAGGGAAGATGTTATTAAAAATTTTTTCGATGTTTCTTATTTCTTTTTCGTCTAAATTCACATTAATTTTATTTAGTTCTTGTTTAATCGTCTCGGTAAGAATACGACGCGAAAAAGCTCCGTTCTCTAACGAACAATAATGTTTTAACATTTTACAAGCAAAGAAAGTATATCCATCAAATGATACTCTGCCGTCGGTTGCTTTGTCGTATCTCAAAGCAATGTAAGCAAGGGCTTTTGCAACGCAAAATAGCTCATCAAAGATTTTAGCTGATTCAGGATAGAGTATAACAAGGCTGTTGTTGTCGGGCATAATTTCAAAAAAATGCAGTGTTCTTTTTGCGTAGATTTCAAGTTTCTTGATGTTTATATCATTTTTTGAAAACCGATTAGAGTTTCCGTTTTTTCTTAAATAGTCTCGTATATCACGTGAGAATGATTTTAAGTGTGCTTCGACTTCATTTTCGACACCGTGAATGTTTTCAAAAAGTTCATCTATTTCTTTTACTTCTTTCACGGAAATTTTGGTTAGTGCTGTAGTTTGCATTTTGATTTGCTCCTTTTGTTTTGATATTCGTTACATTGCAAAAAGTCCCTGATACATTCCATAGGGACTTTTGTTAATATAAATTTATTTCTCAGCATTGTTTCGTTTTTTGATTTCTGAAAGCAAACTTTCTTTTGAAATAATGTACCATTCTTCTTCAGAAAATGAACCAAAACAGTAAGATTTTTTCACACCCAAAAAATGGTCTAATGCTTCTCTGCGTGCGGTTATGTTGGCATCTTTAAGACCTAAGCTGTCTAAAGTTTTGTCAATATCATCAGATGAAGTACATTTATACAGTATGCTCCAGTTCTTGATTTCCAAGTTTTGCAACATAACAATCACCTCCGTAGTTGGGTAGTCGATATTATCTGTAAAGATTATTATAACATATTTTTTTGCGCTTGTCAACCCCCTTTTGAATATTTTATGATTTTTTTGTTACACTTTATATAGTTACATTATATGATATATAATCAATATGTGTGAATAAGTTTATATATATAGCAGTTCCACTTGACATTTACATTTTCTACTTGCAAATTTTGCGTTATACTGCGTTGAAAATTTCTTAAATATAAGCGTATATTCGCGAAATTTTCGCCTTGTATAACACAAAATTTATCTGCGAATAAAACGCAAATGTCAAGCGGAATTGCGATAACTTATCATCGCTTAACCACCCCAATACTTTCTGTCCAAGCTACGGAAGTTAATCGCCTGTGAGATGTGTTTCTTGCCGATAACCGCCGCGCTGTCCAAATCCGCCGCCGTCCGCGCTACTTTTAGTATACGGTCATACGCGCGCGCCGACATACCTAATCTGTCAAAGACGTTCTTGATTAACGCCTTTGCCGACTCGTCCATGACACACACCTCATTCATCATAGCCGACGGTAACTCCGAGTTAGAGCGCACGTCTGTTCCGCGATACCGCGATGACTGTAATGCGCGCGCCGCCTCCACACGTTCGCGCATGACTGCCGAGTTTTCGCTCACTTCTTGTTGTGATTCACCCGAAATCTCGCCGTAGCTCACTGGATTGACTTCCACCTGAATGTCGATTCTGTCAAGGACAGGTTGGCTGATTTTACCCAAGTACCGCGTCACTGACTGTGGTGAGCAGGTGCATTTGTTGACAGGATGCCCGAAGTTTCCGCAAGGGCAGGGGTTCATTGCCGCGATGAGCATGAAGTTGCAGGGGTAGCGTACCGATCCGCTGGCGCGCGAAATGATGACTTCGCGGTTCTCAACGGGTTGGCGGAGTGTTTCGAGTGTTCGGCGGTCAAATTCGGGCAGTTCGTCAAGAAATAACACGCCGTTGTGCGCTAACGATATTTCGCCGGGTTTAGGCACGCTGCTCCCTCCGCATAACCCTGACGCCGACGCAGTGTGGCTGACTGCGCGGAACGGGCGGGTCACCACTA
>WRJN01000058.1 GCA_009778605.1 Oscillospiraceae bacterium | reverse complement strand
CTACAGTATCGTCACAGGTTGCGCTGCGTACGTTTCCGTCTATCCACGCCGCATAACTCGTGTCACAGACTTCGCCTGTTTTGGTATACCCTGTGAATATAAGTTTGCGTTGTGCGCGTGTAGCCGCCACATACAACTTACGCATTTCTTCGGAGACTGACTGTTCACGCTCGCGCCGCGCCGCGTAATCCGTCACAAGAGACTTGAATCGGCACAAACCGTCCTTTTCTTCAAACAACCAATCGGCGGCAATCCCTGCTTCCTCGTCAAACTTGACATACGTTGCACCCTTACCTCCGCCGCGCTTGTTATAATCCTGATTCGTCCGCGCAACGAAACACACAGGAAACTCCAACCCCTTAGACGCATGAATGGTCATGAGCCGCACACAGCCGCGCATTTGCGTATTCACGTTGGCTTGCCGCACGTCAACACCGATATGCTGCAACTCCTTTATATAAGTCAAAAACGCCGGCAAGCCTGAATCCGTCCGCGTCGCCGTGAACTGCTCGGCGTAATAGGACAACAAACGCACATTGGCGCGCTTGTGGTTATCGGTGAGCAGAGGAAGAAATCCCCCCTCGCCGTTGATTACGGCTATCAGCTCTGCCGCCGAACTCACGTCGGCAACGCGCCGATAATGCGTGAGTGATTGCAGGAACGCACTTGTTTTGTTTAACGTCAAGATTCGCCCTTCGGGCGTGCAAAGCCCGCCCTTTGGACTTATCTCTTGTTTAGCTTTAAGTGATATATCGGCTTTACTTGCCATTAACACAGCCGAATACAGTGGAATCGTCCGATTCCCCGCACGTACTCTCCCTGCACGAATTGCGGCAATTTCTTGCGCCGTAAACCCATACAGCGGCGACATCATCACGTTGAACAAACTCAAATCGTTGTAGGGGTTGTTAATCACCATGAGCAAATCGAGTGCCAGCCCCACCTCATCGGTGGTGAGGTAGCCGCCGCCGCCCGCACTCACACAAGGGACGCCCAACTCTCGAAAAACCGCCTCATACACCTTGAAGTTGCGCTCACCCGTGCTGGACAATACCGCGAAATCCTCATACTTGAAGTCGCCGCCCTCCACCATCGCTTTAATTCGCCGCGCTGTATACGTCGCCTCCGCCTCTGCGCCCGATAACCCATCATAGCTGTTTTCGTCCAACAAACAAAACTCTGTCTGCAAGTCTGCTTTATCCTCGGCGTCAGGCTTAGGCGAAAGCCGCGCCTTGTCGTCATACTCCGACATAACACGCTCGAATATACGATTCACGCCGTCGATGACTTGTACGGACGAACGAAAATTCACGGACAGGTATAGCGTCTCATAATCGGGGTCAAGCATAACTTGGTCGAACACCGCCGAATCTGCTCCGCGAAAGCGATAGATTGACTGTTTGACGTCCCCCACGAAGAACACCCGCCCCACGCCGCCGTCAAGCAACCGAAACAGCTCATACTGCAAGAAATTGCTGTCCTGAAACTCGTCAACAATCATCACGTCATAATCGCAAACCATGCCACCCTCGCGCAGTAACTGCAAACACATATGCTCGGTGTCGGCAAAATCAATGACCTTGTGCGCGCGCTTGACTGCCGAATATTTCTCGACGTACAACCGCGTAAGCCCCACAAGCGTAGTCACAACAGGCGCGACGCACGTGACTGCCTCGCTGAAATGCTCTGCCAAAACCGCCGCTTCCATGACTTGTGCGGCAATCTTCTTCGTCAGCTCCCGATTAGTTTTAATCGTTTCTTTAGCGTCGTCGGATTCTCCCTTTAACGAATGTGCATTCGCGCGCGGGTAGGCTGAATTGCCGCCCAAATCCTCATAATCGGCAAAAAAGTCCAAATCCTCTCGCAAAAGCGCGACTGCCCGCTCACTCTCGGCAACCTCAAGGCTGCGCTCGGTCAACGCCATAGCGCGTTCAATGTCCGCACCCACTAATCGGCGATATTCAGGTAGCAATTCTTCACCGTACAAGTCAGGGTCAGCATAGCGCGACACTTGTTTAGTCAGCCACTCCGACGAATCGGGCAACTTGCGCGAAAACTCGTACAACCCCCGAATCGCCGACTGTAGACCGCTGTCGCCGTTCGCGCCGAAGAACGCAATGATACGCTGAATCTCGTCGCTGTTTCCCTCATAGAACGCCTCAAGTGTATCTGTCATAGCCTCTGCCATAAGCAGACCAGACTCCTCACCCTCCGCTATAATCTTAAACCCCGGCTGAACGCCCGCATACTTAGCCGCCGCACCTGCGTTCTCGCGCAACAAATGCAGGCAAAACGCATTGATTGTGGTAATCTGTGCCGCTTCAAGCCGAATCAACTGCTCACGAATGAGCGGCGAATCGGGGCGTTTGTTCAACATCTCCGACAATGCCGCCTCCAAGCGAGTCTTCATTTCGGTGGCGGCTTTACGTGTGAAAGTCACCAAAACAATTCTGTCCGCACGAACAGGCTCATCACAAGTCAACAACCGCACAACACGCTCGACTAATACGGCGGTTTTACCGCTCCCTGCCGCCGCCGAAACGAGGACAGGCTTACCCGCGTCCGCAGGGTAGGAAATGGCACGCAACTGGTCAGTCGTCCATACTCTCGCTTTAGTTTCCACCACTAATCACCCCCTCAATCAGCGTTTTGTCAACCTCCACCACGTTTTTATCACTCCGCCCGCACACCATGCCGTAACCGCAATAGTCGCAGACGTTGCGATTATTAGTGACTACGGGAACCGCCGACACTGCGCCGCTCCGTACAGACTGTACTCGCGCGTTAATCACCGCTGTACAATGTTCACGCAACTTGCCGTACGCAGTCGGCGTGAGCGGCGTAACGGTGCTTATCCGCGCATTAACGCGCTTCATGATGCGGCTTTCCCACTCCGCAAAATCAACATGAGCGGGTGAGCCGTCCGCTATCGTGACACCGCTCGGGCGGTGCGATTTGAGCCATTTTAACGCGGCTTTGTCCCGTTGACTCGGCAACAGAACACCGCCGCCTTTCGCGCCGTCCGCAGGGAGGTACAACGCCGACGCAGGCAAACTTCCCGAATCGGAACACTCCGAAAACAAATAAAGTAACATCTGCAAATTCAGTCCGTAGTACAGCGACGGAACATCAAGGCTCACCGCACCCGACTTATAGTCAACAACACGCACATACTCGCCCATTCGGTCAATCCTGTCGATTACCCCCGTCAAGCGAACGTCACCCAACGCAAAATCCACGCGTTTCTCAAACTCGGCGGGGCGAAATCCGCTGCCCTCGAAACTGCCGCGAATATAGGACAGCATACGCACAATCCCCGCCTTGAAACTCATCAGAATATGCGATTGGCGTTTCGTCTGGGCATACTCTTGCGGAATCCGCAACCCGCGATACTCCTTTATATATCCCTCCACTAACCTCTCCAACTCGCCTTCGTCTGCGGTAAATAACTGCCCGTTTCGCAAAACCGCGTCAAGACAGTGGTGTATGATATTGCCGCGCTCCAACGCGATGGGCTCGTCTTCATTAAGGGCGGCGAGGGAATCTAACCGCAATCCGTATTGACAAAAATACGCGAACCGACAACTCATCATCGTTTCAACGGCAGTGGGCGAGAGCTTTAGCGTATCAAAGCTAAACAGCTTTTCACAAGTCATCGGCTCGAGAACGTGCGGCGCGTTATCTGCGGTAACTTCCGACACACCACATTCCGCTAATACACGCGCCGCTGACTTAGCCGTGCGCGCCCGAAACGACGGCGGAAAGTCCCCGGTAGAACGTATCGGAACACCGTGACGTTCCGACAAATCGGCGAATACGGGTGACGGTGACAGCTCACGCCACGCCGCGTCGCTTAACGGCGCGGTCAAGTACAGCCGCTCGTCAGGAAGCGTGAGGGCTTTTTCCATGAGTGTCCGCTCAAAGGCATAGCGTTGCTCGAGACGCGCCGTCAACTCAATGCCGTTATAGGCTAAAACCTCAATGTCATTGCCGGTGAACGTGTCACCGCTTACCGCGCCTACGTTTCGCGGAAACGCGCTGAGGTTCGCACCCATCACAAAGGTAACGCGCACGTCCCCCCAGCGGCTGCGCTCAATATCGCCGATTGCCACCGAATCCAACACCTGAGGCGGTTTCGCAATGTTGACCCCCGCACACACGCCGCACAACACGTCAACGTATTCGCCCAAACTGACAGGCACACCCGAAAGTGAGGCGTGTAGAGACTCAAACACGTCCACCACCAACTCCCACAATTGGCGAAACTCTGCCTGAAACTCCTCGCCCACTTGCAATACTGAGCGTTGCAACTGCATCACGTCAAGCAAAAACGCGCACACCGCCTCGGTGATTTTATCGCCCGTGGTATCCGTACACTCCTCGCGCAATTGCAAGAGTGGACGCACGACACTAAGGCGCAACGGCTCAATTTCGGCTAATTCGCTCATTTGTTCAGGGAACACCTTGCCCCACTCACGTTTTTTGAGCGCGTACTTGAACGCCGCGCGCTCCAACAAGTCCATGCTGCGCTTGGACAACCGCCGCGTGAGTTTTGTCACAGTAAACGCGCCGACTTTCACACCGTCGAAAACTTCACCGCGTTTATACTTGCGGCGGCGGTCATGCCCCTCCACCCACGCAGGAACGCGCACGAATCCACTGCGTATGTAAGACAACAGCGCGGGCGTGTCAAGAGAAGTCGCTTTAAGCGCGGCAATGACGAACCGCACAATGGGTTTTGTGCTAATCGGCTCGGGCAAATCCGCATAACAAGCCACGTCATACTCTGCCATCGCCTCCTTGAACCTCGGCTTAACCGCATTGTCACACATCAGTACGGCAATGTCATTACAGGTATAACCGCGCGTGGTAATCAGCCGTCGAATCTCCGCCGCAACCGCCTCACACTCGTCCGAAATGTTGCCTGCCGTCCATAATCGTACGCTCGGCGTATTCGCGCTACCTCCCAAATCAACATACTCATAAGGTAAGCCGCCGTCATCACACAGCACGCGCTTGAGCCGTGATATGACCGTATTAACAGAACGCGCCGCCCCGTCGGACGCTTCCGAATCTGTACGTAACAAAATCTCCAGCGTATCGGCGGACTGTGCAATGGCGGCTAACAGCGCAATCTGACTTGCCGAAAAGCTGTCGAACTCGTGGACAAATACGTGACAACCC
The DNA here is from genome assembly GCA_009778605.1 of Oscillospiraceae bacterium. Classification (GTDB taxonomy): domain Bacteria; phylum Bacillota; class Clostridia; order Oscillospirales; family Ruminococcaceae; genus Ruminiclostridium_E. Next base: position 3,302 of record WRJN01000058.1, on the reverse strand, counting down.
GCATAACAGCTATGTCGGTTAATCAATTCTGCGGCAATCCGGTTATCGTCTAACTTGTCCGCAAAATCGGCGGCTAACGTCTCACTGTACGCCGTATATATCTCCGACACGTCGGTGAGCTTATGCGAAAGCGGTGATTCGTCTCCGAATTTGCCGTCAATGACGCGCTCACGCAATGCGTCGGGGGTGACTGCCGCCGCCTTGAAGTCTGCCACCAACGCCAACATTTGCCCTGCCGCGTCGAATGATGTATTGGCGAAATAGGTAAGGCGCGAACGAATCCGCGTCAAAGTCTTATACATCGTCACGGCTTTCACAATATCGTCGGCGTAAAGTTTAGGCTCGCCATATTGTTTAATGACCTCGGCGGACAACTTCGACAACGCCGTAATCTCCACCTCGGCGATTTTACGCGCACCCAATGCGGTATACATGGAGCGTTCGCTCTCGAACAGGAACTGCTCAGGCACAATCAACACGCCGCTACCCGCCGCCCGCGCTTGCCGCAGACAGCCTGTGAGGTATTCGCGGCGTTTGCGCGCCGAAAGTGTCCCTACTATTCTTAACATGAAACTATTGTAGCATAAATTGTCGAACGTGTCAAGACCGCCTCATATAGCGGTTTGACTTATTGAATACCACATCTTTGCGATATATTTTTCGCCATACTGCGTTAATTTTTCCTTAAATATCAACGGATATTCGCGTCAAAATTGCCTTGTCTGACAAAAAATATATTCACAATTATATAGTATCCAATAAGTCAAACCGCTATAAAGGCGGTCTTGAACCAATCGTATTCTTAATACGTGTAAATCTTACGCAGTTTCAGCTCCCGCAGGATAAACGGCGTAGCGGTTGCCGCTCCGACAAGGATAATCCCACCGATTATCGCTAACGCAATAGGAAAACCGCCGCCCTCGTCCTCTTGGGGGAGGTTTCCGTAAATATCGGTAGTAGGCGGGGCTTCCGTGCCGTATGGAAATGGGTCGGTGATATAAGGCGGCGCGGTATAGGTCGGGAACGTCGGCGGATTCCCCGACGGGCCGGGCGGCGTGTTAATAGGGCCTGTGTCAATGCCGGTGGTGGCGGTCGTCGTCGTTTCGGTCACTTCCTCCTCCTGCGTGCCCGTAGTCGGCGTGACTGCCTCGGTAGTCGGCGACGGTGTTGTCGTATGCACTTCGTCAGTAGTCACCTCCGGCTCGGTCGTCACCTCCTGAGTCGGTTGCGTATGCACGTCCGTATCGTCCGTTTCCTCGCCCACTGCCGCCGAAACGCCAATCACCAACAGTATTGACAGTGCCGCCGTCATGGCTATACTTAAAAATCTTTTCATTTTCACCTCATGTTACTTGTTACGCCCTCTTAAAACTAAGTACAAACTTCAGGAACCCCGATAAAACTTTCGGGCTTCTTACTACCACGATTTTCATAAAGTACACCTCCACAAAATATTTGCTCAACAGTTACGCAACAGCCAAATCCCTAAAACAATCAAGGATAGACCGACAGTAACCACAAGCAGGGTAGGGGAGATGAAACAAAAGCAAATCAACGCGCCGCCAAACGCCACAGTCGCGATTGGGGCTTTGCGGTTGCGTCCGTTTTTGCAATTGCAGGAACACTTTCTCATTTATCATCACCACCTTCACACACAGTATATGCAGGTGGTTATAATATTGCTACAGTTACTTCACCATTCATTTTCTGCGCGCTTGACTTCGGCGTAGATTGCGCGAAAACTGTCCACACGGCTTCCGTTCTCGGGGAACACGCAACCCTCCTCGCCGTTATGCGTACACCCGCCGAACTTGCATTTGCCAATCAACGGCTTGAACTCGCGAAAGTACAACGCCACGTCATCGGCGGCGAACTCACCGTGCAGTTTCGTATCAACCGTCGAGAACCCCGGCGTATCAGCTAAATACCCCGAATCAGGCAATGTATGAAGCACAACCGTCCGCGTCGTATGCTTACCGCGCCCGAGTTTGCGGCTGATTTCCGCAGTGGGTAACTCCAACCCCGGCACAAGCCGATTAAGCAACGTCGTCTTCCCCACGCCTGTGTTGCCGATTAACGCCGCCGTCTTGCCTCGCAGAAACGCGCACAGGCTGTCGGTGTCGGAATTTGCGGAACAGTCAAAACATACGAACCCTGCCGCCGCATACAAATCCGCCAACTCGACTTCTCTCTTATCCGCCTTAGTGAACACGAACACAGGCTCAATGCCCTTGCTCTCTAAAATAACCGTCAATCGGTCAATGACAAGTGCGTTAGGCTTAGGCTCACAGGCAGACACGACAATGACGACACAATCCAAATTCGCCAACGGAGGGCGCACTAAATGATTGCGACGCGGCGAAATATCGCCGATGACATACTCGGAATTATCAGATTCTTCCGATTCAAGCGTGACATAATCACCCACACAAGGGCTGACTTTCTTGAGCCGAAACAACCCCTTTGCCTTGCAGACGATTTCGCGCTCATGCCCGCCGCCGTTCTGAATCGCAACGGTGTATCGCCCTGCAACCGACGCGATAACACGCCCTGTCATACTGCTCACCAAATATCTTCGGGTTCCGTCCACGGAGGTAACGTCGGCGGTGATGTCGGCGGTGACGTCGGTGGTGACGTCGGCGGCTCAGTGGGCTCGACTCCGCGCAGAATCACCCAAATATCGCCGTCTGCAGGGTAGAATTCAGGTTTGGGATTATCCACGGTAAAGTCAACCTCAAACGCGCCATACCGCGCTTCGTTGCCGTTTTTCGTATTGCGTATCATAACGTCGAACGTCTCCACGCCCGTACCTACCACAGGGATACTCACTTTATTGTTGAGCGAGGGATTCTGACGAATGGGCTCACCCACCTGTACGCCGTTCTTGAACAACGTGATTTCTAACGTATGCTGGAGTTTTGCGGCATTCGGAATAGTGAAGTTCAGCGCAGCTTCTCTGCCCGCTTCAGGACCGCCCCCGATAATCAAAGCGATAATCGTGTTTTTAGGAACCATACCGTGACCGGGCGGTGACTGTGAAATGACTAAACCTTTCTGCTGTTCAGTGCTGTCGCCGATTTCCGTGGTATACTTCAACTCTGCTTTTTCGAGTGCGGCAATCGCCTGCATCTCGTCCATACCCATGACGTTGGGGACTTGGGTTTGATTATCCCCGTCATCAGGACCCAAACTAATCCAAACCGAAACTTCCATGCCTACGTCTAAATCGTCACCAGGCTGAAAATTCGCGCTGATGAAGAACCCCTCGGGAACGGAATCGCTGTAAACTCTTGTAAAGCTTA
>WRJN01000057.1 GCA_009778605.1 Oscillospiraceae bacterium | reverse complement strand
AAGAAAAACAGGGGCGTTGGGGGGCGCCCCCGCCGCCACGATAGCTTGACGACGAGCAAAACAAGGGCGATTCGGGGCGGCTCCGCCGCCACGATAGCTTGACGACGAGCTAAACGTAAAAAGACCCCCTCATGAGGGGGTCTTGGGTTATTTATTGGCAGTTCCTTAGCAGTTACCACAACAATCATTGATGATTGCTTTACTGCAGATTTTGCAACTTGAGGGGTCTTCACAGTCATTGCCGCAAGTTTCGGGAGTGTCGGTTACTTCTTCTGTTTCTACATCAGTACAGCAACCTTCACACAAACAACCGTGGTCTCCGCCGCAGTCACAGCACAGGCAGTCTTCACCGCAAGAACAGTCATCGCAAGAGCAAGCGGGGTTTGGGCAGGTACAGAGTTCACAGTCACCGCAGATTGTTCCGCAGATTTCGCAACCGCAGACTCGGCAATCGCCGCACCAATCACAACCTTGACAAGTGTCACAGTCACCGTGGATTCTGCCGAAACTTTCGTCCATAACGGTTTTGAGTTTGACAATGTAACGCAATACTTGCAGAGCGTCGCCCATTGAGGGTTTCTCAGCGTCAGCGTCAAGAATTATCGCCGCGTCACGCGCCATTGCGTTGGTTTCGATAATGCTGGACAGTTTCACTAAGTTACGCAGGATTTGCAACGCGCCTTGCATAGTCGGTTCGCCTTTACCGTACAGGTCGCCTTTTTTGATTTGAGTGAGGATATAAGTCGCCGCGCCGTCAATGGTGATAGTAACTGAACCATCTTCGTTCACGATTACGTCTTCTCCGCGTACAATAGCCGTAGTTGTTGTAAGCACGGTGTCTTCGTCAACGTCAGCGTCTTCGTCAACATCAGTTTCGTCTTCTTCGACTTTTGCTTTTTGAGCGTCGTTTACTTCTTCGTCAGCAGTTTCGTCAACGTCAGTTTCTTCTTCATCAGTGTCGATAGGCTGGTCAGCCACAGGTACTTCTGTTACGTAGAACAGTTTCAAATCATCGGTAGTCAGACCTGCCTCTTCGAGTTCTTCAGCGGTGAGCGTCATTTGCGCTTCACCCTCGAACCCTTCGGGAACAGTAATCAACAGCGATTTTGTAGGAAGTGCTACAATATCATCGTCTTCGTCTGCTACAGACACAACCGCATCGTCGATAGTAACTTCGTCTTCGTCAACGTCGTCTTCATCAACGTCAATGTCGTCTTCATCAACGTCAACGTCGTCTTCATCAACGTCAACGTCGGTGTCTTCATCAACGTCAACGTCGGTGTCTTCGTCAACGTCGGTGTCTTCGTCAACATCAACGTCGTCTTCAAGTGCTACAGCTACAGCGGCTACGCAACAAGCGCAATCTTCACTGATAGGCTCAATCACGAGAAACTCGTCCGCAAGTGCAGTGGGCACAATCGTAAGTACCATGGTCACTGCAACAAGCAGTGAGAGCAGTTTTTTTAGTTTCATTGTTTATTCCTCCGTGTTTTAATTGGTAGAATTACCAGTTTACTGTTGTAAGGCAGTCTATGTCATTATACCATAGAATGTTAAGTAATACAATAGGTAATATTGCACAAAGTTTTAGCAAAAACTTTGTTGAAACTCACTATTTTTTCACTATAGTGTCGATTATCGCGATTGCGCCGTCATAGTCCGCCGATAGAACGCATTGTGAGATTGGGCGGATTGCGCCGCTACTGCCGAGTTGCGCCATGAGTGCGTTGATTTCCCCTATGTTGTAATCCGCGAGCGCGGATTTTAGCATATAAAGTGTTTGCGTGTCTAATTCGCTTGTTTCGTCCTCCGACGAGTCGCCGACAGCAGCCGTGAGTTTATCGGCGACTGTGGTGAGCAGTGTGAGCAGTTCGGCTGTGTGAGCGTTGACGTAGGCGGTGTCGCCGCGTTTTGCCGCCGCTTCGAGGGTTGCCGCAAGCTGTGACAGCTCCGATTCGCCGACATTAGCCGCCGCACTCTTGAGCGCGTGAACGTACGTGGCGAACAGCTTCATGTCGCTCGCCTCGTGACATTCACGAAGTTGTTCACGTTTACGGCGCGCGTCGTCCGCGAACGTCATGACGATTTCGCGCTTAATCTGCGAGTTATCGGGCATTGGCGCGTCAGCATCAGCGGCGGTTTGTTTGTCGGGGGGGACGTGTTCGACGAGTAACGCGTTGAGTTTGGGCATTTCCACGGGTTTAGCTAAAAAGTCGGTGAATCCGTGTCTGATGTATGTCTCGCGCATACCCGACAGCGCGTTGGCAGTGAGCGCGACTATGGGTGAATCAGTGTAGTACCCGCCTGCGCCGCGTATTCGCGTCAATGCCTCCATGCCGTCCATATCGGGCATCATGTGGTCTAAGAACACGATGTCATACTCGTTTGCGGCGCAGTTTGCAATCGCCTCCGCGCCTGATTCGCACACATCAACGTGCATTTTATACGGCGCGAGTAACCCCTGCATGACTTTGAGGTTTGTCGGAATATCGTCCACTACGAGGATTGCCGCAGACTTGGCAGTGAAGTACGTTTCGGTATTTCTTCCTACGATTTTTTTAGGCGCGTTCTTTATAGGAGTCGCGTCTCGGATTTCTTGTGTGAGCGTTATCATAAATTTACTGCCTTTGCCGTAAACGCTCTCTACGTCAATACTGCCGTCCATGAGAACGCAAAGTTTTTTAGTGATGGACAGCCCTAATCCCGTTCCTTGAATGTTGCGGTTTTTCTCCGCGTCGAACTGGCTGAACTCGTCAAACAGCGTGGCGATACTCTCGGGTTTGAGCCCGATTCCCGAGTCGCTGATTTCTACCCATAAAGTAACGCGCGAGTCCGCAACAGTGCCCGAAACGTCAAACTCTACGAACCCCTCAGGCGTGTATTTGATGGCGTTGCCCAGTATGTTAATCAGCACTTGGCGAATGCGTACTTCGTCGCCAAATAATCCCATAGGCAGATTCTCGTCGATAGTCGCGGTGAATGTCAGCGTTTCTTTCATCTTAGTGCCAATCAGCGCGCATACATTGTCAAACAACTCGTCAAGGCGGTACTCAAACGGGTTGATTTCGAGTTTACCCGATTCAATCTTGGATAAATCAAGAATATCGTTAATGAGCGTGAGCAGGTTGCCCCCCTCTTTCCTGATTATGTTTACGTTTTCGTAGACTTGTTGGGGTAAGTCTTCCCGCAAAACAAGCTCGGACATACCGATGACGGCGTTCATAGGCGTGCGGATTTCGTGAGACATACTCGCCAAAAAGTCCGACTTTGCCTTAGTCGCCGCCTCTGCGCGACTCTTGAGCGCGTAGGTTTGTGCAATCAACTCTTCATTCTTGATAAGTAAGTCTGCCATGCGCTTGCGTTGTTTGCGCGCCGCCTTGATGTGTCCGAACAGCATCCAGCCTAACGTAGCGACTGCCGCGATTAAAAACCAAATGATGTATTCTGCATATTCACCCATGCGCCGTCACCGCTCTGCTCTTGTAATTCTTGGCGATTTCGTTGAATTCCTCGTGGATTTCCTCGAACAAGTCTGTCAAGAGCGGGTCGAACTGCGTGCCGCGTCCCTCAACGATTATTTCCACTGCTTTTTCGTGGGGGAATCCTTTTTTGTACGGACGCTCGGAAATGAGCGCGTCATACACGTCCGCAATCGCCATGAGCCGCCCGTGTATGGGGATTTCTTCCCCTTTCAGCCCCTGCGGATAGCCCGTTCCGTCCCACTTTTCGTGGTGGGTATACGCCATGAGCGCAGCTTGGTGCAGAAACTCGCTTTCGTCAACCTTGGCGATAATCTGCATAATCGCTTTCTTGCCCATTTCTGTGTGGGTTTTCATAATCGCGAATTCGCCGTCGTCAAGCCGCCCGGGTTTGTTTAATACGTTGTCGGGGATACTGATTTTACCCACGTCATGCAATTCCGCCGCTTGAATGAGTGATTTAACGTCCCACAGTTTCAGCGCGTCTTTATATAACCCGCGCTCTGCGGATTTCTCGACTAACAGCCGCAGATAAAACTTGGTTCTGTCGATATGACCGCCTGTGTTATCGTCGCGAAACTCCACCATTTCGGCTACTGTGCTCAGAATCGCATCTTGCAGTTGCAAGACTTTGGCAGTCTTGTTCTCCACTAACGCCTCAAGGTTGTGGGTGTGTTCCGACAGCGACAAATGTGTTTCGATGCGCTTTTGCAAAATTCCCTCATTGAACGGTTTTGTAATGTAGTCCGCCGCGCCGAGGGACAGCCCCTCGAACTCGTTGTCTGCCGCCGATAATGCCGTCAGGAACATCACGGGGATTCCTTGTAATGCGTGGTGGAATTTTATGCGTTTGAGCGTTTCGTAGCCGTCTAATTCGGGCATTTCAATGTCTAACAGGATTAAATCGGGGAGTTTTTTCGCGTTTTTTACGAACGCCTCCAACAGTGTCAGCGCGCGTATTCCCGAATCCACCGTCATAATGTCGTATAAGTCTTTTAGCGCGTTTTTCCCCGTGAGCAGGTTTGTGGGGTCATCGTCTATTAGCATTATTAGTTTTTTCATAGTTCTCATAATAACCTCCTTAACTCTCAATCGTGTAATTTTCGATATATTTCAAATACGATAATGATTCCTCTGTGCAAAAGCAGGTTTAGTCGTTTATTCCTTTTGCTTTAATCCTACGCCATAACTCTGATTTTGTGATGTATTCTGATTCGTAAAGCTCCATTGAATCGAACACATAATCGTCCGCCACTTCTCCCGAAACTGCATCGAAACTATGGTGTGCTTTCGAGTTAGCGGTCAGTAGAATTTTTCTACCAGGAAATCGGATATATGCAGAATCTTTTCTATGTTTGAGAACAAAATCAAGCCATGTTTCGCTTGTACCCTTACAATTCCTTAACATTTAAATCTCGCTTTAATTCCGATAAATTTAAGTCATAAACGCTTACAATCGGTGTTTTGTTTATTTTTTCAGCTTTTTTCTGCGCCCAATGCTCGGCTTGGTCTTGTAATGTCGTGACGTAAAAACCAACCCCGAAATCTAAAGGGCGAGTCACGGGGCGAATCTCCGGATTATTAACAGCGAAAATCGAGCCGTGATAAACACGGATAATATCTTGTTTCATCATATTTCCTTAACTCGCATATTTCTATACTCCGGTACTATATCCGCAGTCGAACTGTCTTTCGGGAAATATCCGCTGTCAATCAGCATTTCAACAATGTCCGTCAGAACATACAGTCTGCCTTGCGTATGCAGCACCTCATAATGCTTTTCTAAATAATCAAGAACCCCATGTTCCGTCAGCACATTGAAACTTACGTCATGCGTGCTGTTTATAACTTTGGCGAATTCGGCTATATAGAATATAACAAAAAGTAACTGTGGCGAAAATACTCTGTTATTTTTCATAAGGAATCTCCTTTCGAGTGTTCTATTGATATTATACCACTATTTTAAGAAATTTGCAACCTTAAATATTTGCTAACTGTTCGGTTACTAATTGAACAGTTAGCAAACTAAGCTAAATTCCCGAATTTGTAGAAAACCTCGACATTATTATCGGTAATCACGATTTTCTCAATGCAACTGCGAACAAGGTTCTTCTTTTCCGGGGCTGTCATGTATTCCCACGTTTCTTTAAGCGTGGACAGGGACTTCTTGACTTTTTCGATTTTGTCGCTGATTGCGTTCCGTTCCTGTTCGACTTCGATTTGCCGTTGAATGTCGAGCAACTGCTTCTTCAAATCGTTGATTGTTTCAAGCAAAATATCGTCGCTGTCCTCCGAGTAGAGATTATACAGCCGCTTGATTTTCTTGGAAACGTCGTCATACTGGCGGGTCAATATCTCGGTAACGCTTAAATCACTGCTTTTCTTTTCCTCTACCGATGTCAGCTTCACCGAAAAAGAAAACAAGTCCTTAATCACAGCGTCTTCCACGTCTGCCGCCCATAGCTTGGTATTGTCACAGTTGGGGTCTTTGATAAGATACGGTTTATTCTTGTCGAGGGAGTAGCAGATAATTTTAACGTCACCGCTTTTTTTACCCCACTTTTGATACCGCATTTTTGCACCGCACTTGCCGCAATAAATCAACCCTGTGAACAAATAATTTCCCGACGTTTCGCGGACAACCGACCTGTCACGCATTAAATCCATAGTCTTTTGGTAGGTTTCAAGGCTGATTAAAGCCTCGTGCTGTCCCTTATATTCCTCGTCGTTGTAGACGATAAATCCTGCGTTGGACTTTCTCGACAGAATCATCATAACCTGCCTGTCGTACTTCATGCCCATAATCTGCGCGATTTTACTGAAGGAATTACCCTCTAAGTACAGGTCGTACATTTTGCGGACGTTCTCCGATTCGGCGTTCGGGACGAGTATTCCCTGTTTTTTGTCGTAGTCGTATCCATAAGGAATCCGTCCGCCGCCCATCCACAATCCCGACTTGACCCGCTCTTTCATGCCCATTCGGGTACGTTCGCGGATATTCTCGCGTTCGAGCTGGGCGAACGCCGACAGAATCCCCAACATGGCGCGTCCGTGAGGAGTAGAGGTGTCCATATTCTCGTTGAGCGACATAAACGCCACGCCGTAGGGGTTGAACACGTCTTCGATTAGGTACAGCGTGTCTTTCTGGCTACGCGAAAGGCGGTCTAACTTGTAGACGAGTACACAGTCGATAAGGCTGTTTTTTATATCGCCGATAAGACGCTGCATTTCGGGGCGTTCGATGTTACTCCCCGTGAACCCGCCGTCGATGTAAAAGTCATAGCTTTTAATGCCCTTAGCCTTGCAATATGCGGCGAGTGCTTCTTTTTGCGCGTCGATAGAGTAGCCCTCTTCGCGTTGTGCGTCAGTGGAAACGCGGATATATATGGCGGCTTTTTTCAAATTTATCACCTTCCTCTGAAGTACAGTATATCACAAGCACCGCTTGGTTTGCCCGACTTAACTTAACAATTGAAAAACAACTGCTCGGGGTCGCTGTCTATTCTATTATATCATGTTACGACGGATTTGTCAAATGAAATTTCATTGTAGAAAAGCAAGAGAAGAGCGGAGGTGTCGTCAGCTCTGCCGGTGAGCAGTCCGCTTGACAAAAAATACCGTTACCCTCAAGAGGGTAACGGTGCTTTAGGCACTGCCGGAGGTTCAAGTCCGAGCCGCTGATTGACTGCGTGGATAGTCTTGCTTATAATTTCGCTTTCGATTGTGTAGTTCTTTACGTCTTTGTCTTCAACTTTGCCGATTACGGAATTGATGAACGGGATATTATCACCGATAAAATTTCGGGAAAAGATTTTAACCGTCAGGGTTATGTAATGTTGAAGACACAAATCTTGCGTCAGGGTGATACGCTTGCTGTCAAGGAGCTTGACCGACTCGGTAGAAATTATGAGCAAATCAAGGACGAGTGGCGAGAACTTCAGCAATCGGGGATTGATATTGTGATTCTTGATATGCCGATTCTCAACACTCGGGAAAAGAGCGACCTTGAAAAATCTTTGATTGCTAATATCGTTTTTGAGTTATTGGCTTATTTAGCGGAAAAGAACGGTGTAAAATAAAGTCACGTCAACAAGAGGGAATTTCTGTTGCTAAGGTCAAGGGAGTTAAATTCGGGAGACCACAAGCGGAGCTCCCCCCGATTTTTATACTGAGTATGAAAAGTGGCAAAACGGTGAACAGACTGCCGTTCAGGCCATGAAACGCTTGGGAGAGTGGCTCGAGATGGAGAAAAAGGACAAGGGAATACGAATGCCGATGACCGATGAGTTCCTGACTCAGATTAACTCGATTGGGGATTGGGAGGTTGAATGTCGGTTGTGGAAGATTCTGGAGTATGACTGGTTGGAATCGGTGGACAAGGTTCGTCGGGAGTTGAAAACGAGGGAGAGCGGGGGGGGTGACCCCGCTTTCATAAACTCCCAAAAGCAGATAAAAACCTCGTCTTTATTTCATGGTCATAATTGTTTGTTGTCGAAATTATATGTACCCTTGATTGAATCAAGGTATTAAGTCGCCGTTGAGTTCGTTTAGGACACGATAAAACACAGCGTCTGTACCCTCGCGGGCGACTGCGTAAGAGTCATCAGCAAACCATTTATAAGTGGTGCTGTTGTAGAATAAGTCCATAGCTTCTCTTTCAGGGATTGTTTTCTCTGAGGCTAACTTCGCGATTATACGAGTTTCCATGAGCCACTTAATACTTGAATCTGATTTTAATTTAGGCATATTTATGACCACTCCTTTCTGCGAAAGGCACAAAAGACTAATGAAACAAGCCTTGCCTAACGCCTTAAAAATTGATATACTTATACTTGAGGAAACAGGCACACTACTAGAGTACGTGGAGGTGAGTACGACAAATTATCAACGAATTTGTCCGTATGGTTATGTGTACCGAATGTTCTTTCAAGCACAAATGAATGTGGGCGTTGAACCCCGTAAACTTATCTTTGGAGAGACTGATTACTCGTTTTCGCTTGAACATTCAGTCCCTGCCTTGTTCCCCTCAAATTAAATTATAGGGGGCTTT
>WRJN01000056.1 GCA_009778605.1 Oscillospiraceae bacterium | reverse complement strand
TCAATGCCTGACTTCCGAACGTCTGACGTAACGCCACATCGAGTTTGTGGTCAGCAGGGTTGTCTTTGTCGAATTTATTTACAAAACAGCCACCGAACTTCGTTCCTGTTGTCGCAATTGTTTGGGTGACTTTGGCTACTCCTTGAATCGCGAACTTGCCTAATTCAATAGGCACAAAAACATAATCACAACTTGAAACGATTTGTCGCGTTCGCTCATCGAGCGCGGGAGGTAAGTCAAGAATCGCGTAATCGCAATCAATGTCATACCCATTTGCAATGTCAAGAGCGATTTTGAGATTATCATACCTTGTCTTACTGCAGTAATGCTCGTTTTTCTTGCCTGAAAAGAAGAAAAATGTGTTTTGCTGAGTGTCACAATCGACAACTAACACTTTCTTACCGAGTCGCGTCATCGCGTGAGCGACGTTGATTGCAGAGGTGGACTTGCCGACGCCTCCTTTGTTGTTGAACATTGCCAATTTTTTCATAATGTAAGCCTTTCTGTAAGTCAAAAAATTATTTGCACAGTAAAAGGACGGCGGACTTACTCGCCGTCCACAGAGAGCGACTCTGACCGTGCGTTAAAGCCCATAGGCGTTTAACCGTATTACTTCACCTTCACCCCCTGCACCTCACCATACTCCCCAAACAGCCGTCGTCCGTCCACGTCGCGATACGCACGGACACAGTAGAACCACTGCCCTGACCTCACGCTCTTGTCCGTGAAGCTCGTCAACGTCCCCGATGTAATCGTGCCGATGAGCTTATACTCCCCGAGTTGTTCGTTTGAACGGTACACCTCGTAGCCGTCCGCCCACTGCACAGCGTTCCATGACAGCTCGACGTTGCGCGCGCTTGACTTCGCTGTAAACCCGCCCGGTGCGCCCGGCACAATCGCCGCCCAACGTGCCGTGACTGTGATGTCGCGGGTCACGATTGTGTTCGCCGCAACAGGTACGCCGTCGGTGATGACGTTGGACAGCTTGACTAAATGCCGCAAAATCTGCAATGCGTCGGCAATCTGAGGTTTGCACTCACAACTCCGGGCGTCTTCGCTACGCTTTAGCCCTCCGCGAGTTGCGGCAGAGCCGCACTCTTGGCAACCGCTGACGATTAACGCCGCATTCCATGCGTCTGTGTCGGGTTTGACGACGCTCGACAGCTTGACTAAATAACGCAAAATCTGCAATGCGTCTCCGATTTTGATTGTATCTTCTCCCAAAACACGCCCGACGTCGCGGATTTCTGCCCACTCAATAAACTCAAACCCTGCGCGTACGATTTGCGGGAATTCGCCGATTACCTCGCCGTCCTCGATGACGGCGACAATGACAGGCTCACCGTTGTTGGGGTTGAACGTGACTTTATTGCCCTGCGGCTCGGTGGGCGACGTTTCATCAGACGGCGATGTGTTGGTCGGCGATGTTGGAGTTGTCGGCGTTGACTTTGTGTCAGTCGGCGACGTCGGTGTCGGTTTCGGCGACGTCGGCGTTGTATCAGTCGGCGTTGTTTTAGTGCCTGACGGTGTAGTCGGTGTAGTATCGGTCGGTGATGTTGGTGTTGTATCAGTTGGTGACGTTGGCGTTGTTTTAGTGTCCGACGGTGTTGTCGGCGTTGTGTCCGTCGGTGTCGTGTCCGTCGGCGACGTCGGTATCGTATTAGTCGGCGACGTCGGTGTTGTGTCCGTCGGAATTGTCGGAATCGTCGGTGTGGGTTCTGTATCAGTCGGTGATGTCGGCGGTTCTGTTTCGGGTACACAAATGCAATCGTCCGCTAACGCACCGCAGACCTCACAGTAAACACAGACGCATTCAAGCTCGTCACACGTCGCACAACGCCACAATGCGTAAATCGGGAACGGCTCAAACTTAATCGTCTCGTGAGGCTTGCCCGTAACCGACACAACTACGTCGTTGAAAACCCTCGCACCGTCGGCTCTGAACGCCGTAGTCGGAATGCCGTTTCGCTCAAAAAGATAACCGCTGAAAACGAACCCCGTGCGCGTCGGCGGTGTGATTTTTTCGGGAAATTGCGTTGAACGCCATAACGGTGACGGACTCCATGTCGTTTCGTATCGCATTTCGAGGATTATTTCGTCCGTGCCGCCTGTGCCGCCGTTTTTCTCGAAAACAAACGGGAATCGCGTTTGAATGTAATGCGCGTGACCGATTCGCAGGTTTGTAGGCAACGATTCTGTGAACACCACGTTCCCGTTACCGTCGTAAAACTGCGTTTCGCGTCCCTCGGTTTGCGAAAAATATCCCGCGAAACTGTAAAGCGGATTTTTCGGTTGCGGGATTACGACGAGGCGCGATAAATCGCTGTACCTGCTGCCAAGATGAAGGTACTCGTAATCGTCCGTGCCGTCGTGGTGGTAGACTTTTAGGTTGTGTCCGATTGTCACCCACCGTGCGGTGATTTCGGTGTTTCCCGCAACGTCCCACGGCTCGTGAAAAACGCGTTCGCCGCTTGCGTTGTAAATCCTTGTATAGTCCCCGGTCGTCGGTGAATTGTAATAATACCCGCCGAAAAGTTCGGATTCAAACCGTGGTGTCCCCGGGTCAACGCTCTCGGGCAGTTGCTTGCCTATTGTCGCGAGAATGAACTCCGTCCCGTCATTCCCGTGCCGTGAAAGTTCGATTGTGTAGGTGTCCGCGCTTGCGTATACAACGCCGAATGTGCCGATTAGCAGGGTTAATGCTAATGCTGTGCTGATGATTCGTTTCATGGTGTGGTCTCCTTTGTTTTTTACTTATTTATGCTTAACTTGTCGGTGCGTCCGACAAGAAAGTCGATTGATACGTTGAAGTAATCGGCGAGTGCGATGAGCGTGTCATAGGTGGGTTTTCGTGTACCTAATTCATACTTTTGAATTGCGCTTTCGCTTGCGCTGACATTCACAGCAAGTTGCTTTTGAGTTAGATTTTTTTCAAGTCTTAAAGTCTTTAAGTGATGTCCGAAATTAAACATAGCAGTTCTCCTAAAAATAATTTTTATTGTTGACAAGTACAAATGTACGTGTTATAATTGAATTGTCGAACAATGCAAAAACTTGCGGAGGTACAACAATGGGAATAATAAAAGCGATAAAAGAATTTTATTTTGATTTTCAAAAAATCCCCATACTTTTAATTCTGGCACTTTTGCTAACTTTTCACGCCACTTTGATACTCGGCGACTTCTCAGAAGCTATAGAACAAATATTTAATTTTTTCTATAAACCGGAAAATGAAAATATAATTGACTTTATACGTAGCTATACAGCTAATATTGCTATTCTCGGTTTATCATATCGCTGTTGGATAATTGTTAAGAAAAGCCTTTTTTACCGCAATACAAATCCCGAAAAATTGAATGACGTAAAGTACAATGAATCACGCACCCGAGAACTTCTCAACATAACAAAACCAACTGTAATGACAGAATATTCCATAATTCTACTGATACTTATGAGATACTTTCTTGATATACTCAAATATCATCAAAAAAATAGTGAGGAATTTTTTGATGTTGTTTTTGCCGAAAATAGCAATTACTTAATTATCGGAGCTACTATCATTATTGTATCTGGTGTTACGGCTCACGTTATTGATAAGTTTCCTGCAAAAAAACACTTCAAATGATATTCGTGCTGTTAAAAAAGCGCAAAACGGAATAGCCCACAGTATAATACTTTGGTATCTCCCCATTAGAATTACTCCCATGATGATAACAGCAATTGACAAAATTAGCGAAAACGCACTTAAAACGCGCACCATATATTTTAATTGCCTAATCTCATGTCGTTCCATTTCCCTACGTTTTTTTTTCATGTATTAACTCCTATCCCCTTACAGTCACAATCTCACTGTGACTGCCCCAATTTTTCACGCCGCCGACGTTGCGAAACGCGCGGACGCTGTAGTAATACGTCGTGCCTGAATTCGTCCCGCTGTCGGTGACTTTTATCGTCGAACCGTCGCGGACTGCGATTGCGTTCAACACACTGTACCCACCAATCATGGACGTACTGCGGCTGACTTCGTAACCGTCTGCGTCGGTGATTGCCGCCCATGAGAGCGTCACGCTGTTGTTGCTTTTCGACGCGCTGATTTTCGGTGTCCCGACGTTGACGGTCGGCGGTTGTGTCGGTGTTGGTTTTTTAGTAGTCGGCGGTGATGTCGTGGGCGACGTCGGCGGTTTTGTCGGTGTGTTGGGGCGTGAGGTCCCCGCTGATGAGGGCGGCGGTTGTGTTGGCGATTCAGTCAGAGTTGGTTGCGTTACGTCCGCAGTCGGCGGCGATGTTGCGGGGGAAGTCGGCGGCGATGTTGCGGGGGAAGTCGGCGGCGCTGACGGCGACGGTTCGGGTGCAGGAACGTCGGTGGGTTCGGGTGCAAGGTAATGTGTCGGCGGCGGTTTGTCATCATCTGTGTCGGTATCACTGACAGGGGTTTCAAAGTCAAGCGTCGATATTAAGTACACCGCACCCACGACAAGTACAAGCGATACAGCGGCAATCGCCGCGATTTTGATTGCTTTGGGGTTTAATTTAGGCAGTTCCCGCTTTTCACGCGTCGGACGTGGTGACTTCTCCGGGCGTGGCGTTTTAGACTTTACCGGAGCTGCCGTCAGCTCAAGTTCACGCAACATTTGTAGGACACGTTGGGCAGTTTCGCCCTTAAACGCCTCGAGCGCATAACTCGAAAGTGCAATCATGTACATTGTGCTATCCAACACAATTCGCGTTACGAGGCGGCTCATGTATTTCGGTGCTTCCGGAAGGCTTTCCGGGGCGGTTATCACAACAGTCGAATTAAACCGACAATATCGCTCATTGACTATTTTACGGTCAATCGACTCTCCACAGATGAGTTTCGCGTCGCCGCTCATCGCACACGAGTACACCGAAACGGCAGTGACATTAAAACTCGATTTAACTTGTACAGTAAAGTCTTTGAACACGTTATCACGCATGAATTATTCCTCCGATTGGTTCGCTTTCCGTAGCTTTTCCTGTTGTTCCTTGAAGTTGGTACTGTAAATTTGATACATCAAACTGTTTGTGGGAATAAGTTTAGAGAACGGAATAACTTTCTTTCCACAGATTATAAGCCCCGTTCCTTTTTCGCCTGTTTTGAGTACCGCCGATTGTGTAGGCGAAAGCTCGAATAGCTTGATTAGCTTTTCTAAGTCGTTCTTTTTTTGTTGGAGAAGCACTACGAACTCGCTGTTTGAAATCATGGTCTGCGCTTGTGGTGAGTCTAAAACCTCGGTGATGTTCTGCGTAACTCCGGTAACAACGCCGCCGTGCTTACGAATCCGCTTGTACACTTTTGCGAAAAACACACCCGACTTAATGTCCGAGAACATCATTGAAAATTCATCAATCCACACCCATGTACGAACGCCGCGTTTTTTATTCTCGATGACGCGTTGCCATAAGAATTCGAGTATAACCTGCAAGCCAACCGATTTCATCTGTTCGCCCATTTCAAAGGTGTCGATGACAAGAAATTTTTTGTTTATTTGCACGTTAGTTTTATCGGCAAACGTGTTGAAACTGCCCGTTGCATACAATTCAAGCACAAGTGCAATATCCTGTGCCTCTTGTTGTTCTTGTTTGCGGAGTAACTCGTAAAAGTCAACTAATGTAGGTAGTTTTACTTTATCGCCGCCTGAACGTGCAAAGTCTTGATATACCTCTTTGATACAGCGGTCAATGATACTTGTTTCCCCTGAAGTCAACGGAACGCCTTTCGCAGTTTCGACCACAGTCATCAAGAATTCCGATTTTAGCGCGATTGCCGAACTACCCTCTTCGGAGTAGTTGAGGTCAGTATCGAATATATTCATCTTGGTAGGGCTGTTTGCGGAGAGTTTAAGGCGTTCACCGTTGAACGGTTCTACCAAAGGTAAAAATTCATTCTCAGGGTCAATGACAATGATTTCATCATCGGGGAAATTCATCAGCACATCGACAATTTCCGCTTTGATTGACATTGATTTACCCGAACCGCTCGCACCGAGAACGAATCCATTCGAGTTCATCTCGTCAGTTCTGTCAAGAATAATCAGTGCGTTGGTATTCTTGTTCAAACCGTAGTAGACACCGCTTGCAGAAAAATATGTCCGATTCGAGAATGGGACTAAAACCCCTGCTGCGTCACTTAAAAGATAGGTGTTTATCGCGTTTCCTGCGATTTGTGAAAAGTGATTAACTCCAAACGGCAGAACGCTGTTCATCGCTTTTTCCTGTTGACGAGTTAATACGTCAATGACGACTTGATGTCGGCGACTTTTTTCCTGTAACGCTTTCGTCAGCTCATTGAGTTCGTCTTTGGACTTCGCAGACACACTCACGAAAATACCGATTTCAAATAACTCACAACTTGTATCAGACAGGCGCGTTTGCAAGCTCTCTGCCGTTATCAGTCAAAACGTATTCATCGCCTTGCCTCATAATCGCACCAGACGACTCAAATTCCGCGAATTTCTCTACGACATCGGGCGAATTTGAAATAGCCGAAACGTCCAACGTGTCCGCATGAGTGAAATACGCGAGGTCGTTGTCCGTGCCGTCGAGTTGCAAATAGAACTCCTGTACTTCGGGTACGGTTTCGACTGCGGTATTACGTTCGTTAGCCATACTCTCACGCATTTCAGCCAACGTGCGTGACTGGTCGTTTTTCGCCGCCTTTTGAAAATCGTGACCGCTGATGTAATTCTCGCCTTTATCGGTCAATGATATAATCCCCGAATTTTCATCAACAGTGATGTGCCCCTCTTTATACGCTCTGTTGAAATTGTCCTAAACCGCATCACGTAAATCGGGATTATCTATGTCGTTTATTTCCGAGAACGCCATGTGCGGATTCTTTATAAAGTAGCACAAGTCTGTGTACTGCCCAGAAAACACAAAAGGCTGATTCGCATTAAACGAACTCACGGGAGCAGCGGGCTTTGGACGCGATAACTGACGTTCTAACAAGCTCACGACATTCTGCCCCGCGCGAAACGCCATGTCTGCTTGCCGCATACCTTTTTCGCCGAGCTGTGATAAGTTTTGCAGTTGTTCATCTTGATACATGAATTCATCTCCTTTTGCTGTGCCATAATCTCAAGCAGATTCGCTTGACGCTGTGTGTGACGCTGACTGCGTGCTTCCTTTCACGCATATGATTTGGCAAATGCGCGGATATTCCTGTAAATGCGGCAATCAAGACGCGCCGCATGATTATCGGTGGGTCGGAAAGCACGAATTTGAAACGCTTGCAATTCCTGCGGCGTTTCGATTTTATGCACGCACTTCTTTCAATAATGAATGTACGCTGTAAATTTTCAAGAACCCCTTGACAAAACCCAAAACCTCGCGTATAATGGAATCACACTCCATAATACACGAGGTTTCATATGTACTATCAAAGACACATTCAATCAGTCATAGAACGCATAGCCAAACGCAAACCTGTCATCGTCCTGACGGGTGCGAGGCAAGTCGGCAAATCGACCATGTTGAAGAAGACGTACAGCAGAATCAACTACGTCGCCTTGAATCGCCCGCTCGTCCGCGAGAGTGCGAAAGAGAATCCGTCGATGTTTTTCGACATGAACAAACCGCCTGTAATCGTGGACGAAATCCAAAAGGCGGCGGAACTTTTCGACTATATCAAGGACTACGTGGACGAGGACGTCTCCAAATCAAAAGGGCGATTTTACCTCACCGGTTCGCAGAGCATGAAGCTGATGAAAAACGTCAGCGACAGCCTTGCGGGGCGGGCGGGTGTAGTCAAACTGCTCGGGCTTTCTATGCGTGAATTAACGCAATCCGACTACAGAACACCGTTTTTGCCGTCGCAGACTTTACCGCTGATTGATAACGACTACAACAGCATTGTCGCAAATATCCACAAAGGATTCTTCCCCGAACTCCACGAAACGGAGTGCGACCTCTGCGATTGGGCAGACTTTCAAAGCTCGTACTTCCAGACCTACATCGAGAAAGACATTAAAGATGTATTGAAAATTCAAGACGAATCGGCGTTTATTAAATTCGTGAAATCCGCCGCCTCGCTCACAGGGGAAATGCTGAACCTCACCACTATGGCGGAGATTTGCGGCAAAGATGTCAAGACCGTCCGTGCGTGGTTGTCCGTACTCGAATCAAGCGGGTTAGTCTATCTGTTAGAGCCGTACAGCAACAATTTGAACAAGCGGTTAGTCAAGACTCCCAAGCTGTACTTCTTAGACACGGGATTAGCCTGTT
This sequence comes from Oscillospiraceae bacterium, assembly GCA_009778605.1. Lineage (GTDB taxonomy): Bacteria > Bacillota > Clostridia > Oscillospirales > Ruminococcaceae > Ruminiclostridium_E. Next base: position 367 of record WRJN01000056.1, on the reverse strand, counting down.
GGTTGCTCGGGTGGAATACGCCCGAACAGTTGACCAATGGTGCGATGTGGGGGCATATTTTCGAGAGTTTCGTTTTTGCCGAAATCCTCAAAAGTTACTACAATGACGGAATCGTAAAACCGCCGTTGTACTATTATCGTGATACTGATAAAAACGAGATTGACTTGCTCATTGAGAGCGGCGATGAACTCCACCCCGTCGAAATCAAAACCACGAGTGACCCTAAGAAGCATATGATTAAAGCGTTCCGTAAACTCGACAGCATTCACGGTAAAACAGTCGGCACGGGAGCGGTTGTCTGCCTTGCTAAAGAGCGATTGCCGCTGGTTGATAATGTGTGGATTTTGCCCGTGGGGAGTATATAAAA
>WRJN01000055.1 GCA_009778605.1 Oscillospiraceae bacterium | reverse complement strand
AACGATTATAGCACAGATTTTTAGTGACATTCAACACACAAAAATTAGAACTTATAGCGGATTTTACCAACTTGTTTCACTTCTCGTTGGTGCCTTCCGCAGGAAGGAATGGTCTTTTTTATGAAAATTGAAATGTTTCAAAAAATTCGCTTGAAAAGCGGAAAAGTCGGGCGTGTGGTTGAAATATTCAACGAAGGTGAAGCGTATATGGTCGATTTAATGAGCGATGACGGTGAATATGAGCAAAAAACGATTCACCCCCCGGACATTAAAAGTATTGTCGTGGAAATCGACAAACCCTTTACGTCAACAGCTTAAAATCAAGGAGATAATCTGATTAGTATGAATATGTTTAAGCGTTCCGCGCAGGAGCTGAAAAGCATACGTTGTCTTGCAGTAACAGGAGTTCTGAGCGCGCTATATATCGTCATGAACGCTTATTTAGTCATTCCGTTTGCGGACACGCAAATCACGTTCGGATACATCGCCCTTGCGATAATTGCTATGCTGTACGGTCCCGTCGTGTCGGTTTTTGCGGCGATTCCCTGCGACATTCTCGCGGCGACTCTTCGCCCCGACGTGCAGATGAACTTAGCGTGGACACCCAACAGAATGCTTGAAGCGTTGATTCTCGGTATATTTCTGTACGGTTATGCGAGCCGCGGAACATCTGGAGAACCGTCGCCTAAAAAGTTTCGTCAAGCAGCATGGGCAACGTGGCAAGTCCTGCGAATTGCGATTGCACGATTGTTAGTCATGATTATATGCTACACCATTGTCAATTCACTGTTAATTTATGTAATCTACAACCCGCCGAGTGCCGCGAATACCGCATTTTGGACGTGGATGGTCGCGCGTAGCGGACTCAAAAACGTCGTGCAATATCCCCTTGACTTAGGGATTATGTTTGCAATTCTGCCTGCGGTACGAATGATTTATGATAAAACCAACGCGCAGTACGGCAACAGAGAGGCAAAAACATGAGGTTATTATGAAAAACACACTCGGGGTTATCGGACTCGGCAACATGGCAGGGGCGTTGCTTTCGGGATTAAAGAATTCGTCTATTATTAACGACGCGGAACTTTTCGGGTACGACATTCAGGCTGAAAACGCGTCGTCGAGTGCTTTCGTGACGCTGTTGGACAGCGAGCGTGAAGTCGCGCAACGCTGTAAATACGTTCTGTTGGCGGTGAAACCGCAGAATGTCGGCGAGGTTTTGTTTAAGATTACGCCTGTGTTGACGGACGAATCGGTTATTATTTCGATTTGTGCGGGTATTTCAATCGACTTTATCCGCGCGAAAACGTCAACACGTCAAAAAACAGTGCAAGTCATGCCCAACACTCCCATGATGTACGGCGAGGGCGCAAGCACGATTGCATTCACGGACAATCTTAACACCGGTGAGCGGGATTTCGCACGCGGAGTTATAGACAGTTGCGGAATCTCAAGAGAACTTCCCGCCGACAAAATGAACGAGAGTATCTGCATAAACGGCTCATCGCCTGCGTTTATCTTTGCTTTTGCGAAATGTTTCGTTGATTACGCGCGTTCACAAAGCATTGACGAAGATGTAGCTTTAGACTTGTTTGCACAGACTCTTAAAGGTGCGGCAGTTATGCTAAGTGAAAAAATCATGACTGCGGACGAGTTAATCGCGCAGGTAAGCTCACCCGGCGGCACGACTGTTGCAGGTCTCGCGGCGTTGCAGCAACACGGATTCTCCGACGCAGTAAAGGCAGCGTGCGAGGCGTGTACCAAGCGCGCATATGAATTAGGTGAGATTTTTCCGATTCTTGAAAGACGTGAGAACGTGTACCAATAGCCGTTCGTAATCAAATTTCGGCGAATTTTGCACCCTGCATCGTTAAATTTTTCCGCAAGGCACAAAGCATTACGAAAAAATTTGCCTCGCATGGTGCAAAATTCACTCTAAAATTTGTCACGCTCAGGCTATTGGTACAAGTTCTGAACAAAAATTTTAACCAATCGGCATTTTTTGTCTAATCGTGTAAGTTTGCAAATGCAATGAGCGAAAATAAAATCCCCGATGTCAAATCGGGGATTTTTGTACACCTCAAGCCATTTTTGAATGTTTGTTACTTTTGCACAATGAATGAGATTTTTAAGCGTTTAATTTGTCAATAATCATATGCGCTATCTTATTGACATCTCCGCAACCAAGTGTTATAATTAAATCAGAGGGGTGAGCATTTTCGACAACATTCGCGCAAACTTCATCAAATGTTGCAAAAAGCTCACACTGCGCGCCCTTTTGTGCGAGCTGCTCCTGCAAGTCCGCCGCGCTGACTTCATGGTGATTGACTTCACGCCCACCCATAATCTCGGTTAGTGTGATTTTATCGGCAATCGCTAACGCCTCCGCAAACTCATCGAGAAACCGCTTTGTGCGTGAATAGGTGAACGGCTGATGAACTGCCCACACGCGCTTGTACCCCATTGACTGAGCGGCTTTCAGCGTTACGGTGACTTCTGCAGGGTGATGGGCGTAATCGTCTGCAATGGTGATTCCGTTGACAGTGCCTAATATTTCAAACCTCCGCCCCGCGCCCGTGAACGCCTCAAGCCCGCTTGCAATCGCGCTTTCGGGAACGCCGAGCGTGCGCGCTGTCGCAAACGTGGCAACGGCGTTGAGGACGTTGTGTTCCCCGGGGACTTTCAGCGTAATCCCGCTCACGCAATCGGGCGTGTAATCATTGTCCGCGCCGCGCCCGAACGTCACGACTTTGCCTGCAAACGCGCTGTTCGTGACTGCTGTCATGGTATTCTCATCATCACCGTTGACAACTAAAACATCAGTGGTTAGGTTGCAAAACTTCGTGAACGACAACCGTAGGTTATCCATGGTCTTGAAATACTCAAGGTGGTCTTCGTCAATGTTGAGAACTACAGACACGTTGGGGTGCAGTTTAAGGAAAGTATCGGCATATTCACAAGCTTCGCAAATCATCACGTCGGACTTGCCGGTTCGCCCCGAGCCGCCATCTAAGATTTTAAGTTTTCCGCCGATTACCGCCGAAATGTCTGCCATGTCGCCTTGTGTGTGCATGAAAACGTAGGTCAGCATGGACGATACCGTGGTTTTGCCGTGAGTTCCGCAAACGCAAACCGCTTTATCATACTGTGCCGTGATAACGCCTAAAAGCTCCGCGCGCTCACACACGGGGATTCCCGATTGACGCGCCGCAACGATTTCAGGGTTGTCGTCCTTGATTGCGGCACTGCGGACGATTACATCAACTCCGACAACATTTTGTGCATTATGCCCCATGTGAACGGTAATCCCCATGGCACGAACCGCGTCGAGCGTGTCCGTTTCGTTATTATCCGAGCCGCTGAGCCGATAGCCTTTCTCGTGCAGAATCTGCGCCAACGGATACATTCCGCTGCCGCCAATCCCGATTAAATGAATGATAGAGTCAGACTTGTTTAACGAATTTAACAGTTTTTCCATACGAATATTCCCCTTAAAATGACACAAAATAGCTTAGAGTTACACATTACGCCGAATCGCTCTTGTTTTGCTTGGCGTCAAGCTATCGTAGCGGCAAAGCCGCTCCGAATCGCTCTTGTTTTTCTTACATATTGTTACTACGACATATGTACATATACCATGCGGTATATGTTAAATACGACACGAAAGGGTGTTCACAATGCTTGAAATTAGCGATATCAGAATCAGAAAAATCCTACAGGAGGGTAGATTAAGGGCAGTCGTTTCTTTGACGATTGACAACTCCATTGCCATTCACGACATTAAGTTGGTGCAAGGTGATGAGCGTATGTTCGTCGCGATGCCCAGCCGCCGCGATGAATCGGGGACGTTCCGCGATATAATCCACCCCATCAACCCTGAAGCGCGCACTCATATCGAGAACCAGATTTTAAGTGCGTATGCGGAGCATTTGGCGGCAGAGGAAGCAACCGTGGCAATGATTGGCGAGGAGTTACCGCGCGAACCGCGTGAAACTCCGGTATTGGAAAGCTGATGACGGGTTAGTTATTCAGCATAACTTTTGCTTTCAGCATGGCGAGCTGGGTTTTGGCATCATGAATTTCATCATTGAAAATCATGTCGATAACTTTATCGAACGGCATTTTCACGACATCGACGAATTCGTCTTGGTCTAAATGTTGTCCTTCGTTGGAGGCGTCACAAAGCCCTCTCGCCAAATACATATGAATGACTTCCGTGCAGTATGCGGGAGTAGGGTAGAGTTTCCCTAAAAAATCAAACGTCTTTGCGTTAAATCCCGTTTCCTCGTACAGCTCGCGTTTGCCGCACTCTAACGGGCTTTCACCGAGTTCGAGTTTTCCTGCGGGAATCTCTAACAAAACTTTCTCAAACGGATAGCGGAATTGTTTCACCAACACTACTTGGTCACACTCCGTTAGCGGTAATACGCACACACCGCCTGAATGTTCCACAACTTCTCGGACGGCTTTATTGTCGTTGATTAGCTCCACTTCGTCTTTGCGTAACCGTAAAATCTTCCCGTTATAGATTTGCTCGGTTGACATTTGCTTTTCAATCATGGCTTTCTCCTTACATTAAAGTTAATCTTCCTAAATAAATCATTTTTGAAAGTTTTACTCAATTTTTTTCAAAAAATTGCGGGGTTTGGGGCAGAGCCCCAAGCGACTACCACTGCATTCCACCATTACATTCTTTCAGGCGCGTCAACTTTCATAATCGCTAATGCGTTACGAATCACCACACCTGTCGCGGCAACGAGTGCGAGACGCGACTGTGCGACAGCCTCGTCTTCCCCTTTAACACGGCAAGCGTCGTAGAACTTGTGGAACGCCGCCGCAACCTCGGTGACATACCGCGTCAAGCGGGACGGGTCAAAGGCGCGCGCCGCCTCGGTGATTTCCTCGGGGAGCGCCGACAGCTTACGAATCAACACCAACTCCGCCTCGTGCGTATACTTGAGCGGATAGCCGCTTTTGAGCGTCAATCCATCTTCTTCCAAGAGCCGCTTGAGGATGTTACACGTCCGCGCGTGGGCATACTGCACATAGTACACGGGATTTTGCGACGTTTCTTCAATTGCCAAGTCAAGGTCAAAATCAAGGTGTGTATTAGCGTCACGTAAGTTGAAGAAAAATCGCGCCGCGTCCACGGGAACCTCATCTAAAAGAGTAGACAGCGTAATCGCTTTGCCCGAACGCTTGCTCAATTTAACTGTCTCGCCCGCGCGAACCAACCGCACCATCTGCATAATGAGCATCTTTAACCGTGACGTGTCCACCCCCAACGCCGCCAACGCCGCATTCATTCGCGGAACGTAACCGTGATGGTCTGCGCCGAAAATGTCAATGGCAATATCAAACCCGCGCGTGACTAACTTATTATAATGATAAGCGATGTCGGGCACTAAATATGTCGGAACTCCGTTGCTGCGAACTAAAACTCTGTCTTTCTCGTCCCCGAAAGCCGTCGTTTTAAGGAAAATCGCGCCGTTTTCCTCATAAGTCGCGCCTTTTTCGTCGAGCAACCGCACGATTTCATCAACTTGCCCTCCTTCATGCAACGCACTTTCGCGGAACCAGTTGTCGTATTCGATGCGATATTTCTTTAAATCACGCTCAAGCGTGGCGATGTTAAGCGGCAGTGCGTAGTCAACCAAAGCCGCTTTTCTATCATTTTCGGAAAAATTCAAGTATTTTTCGCCATAGGTCTTGACAAAATTCTCAATGTGGTGTATAATATCATCACCGTGATATGCTTCTTCAGGTATTTCCAGTTTTCCCCCTAATGCTTGGCGATAACGTATGTCAAGGCTGAGCCCGAGTTTGGCAATCTGGTTTCCCGCGTCGTTGACGTAGAACTCCCGCTCCACCGTGTACCCCGCAAATTGCAAAATCGCCGCGAGACAGTCCCCGATTGCACCGCCGCGCGCGTTCCCGATGTGCATAGGGCCTGTAGGGTTCGCTGACACAAATTCCAGCAGTACACGCTTACCCTCACCGATGTTTGACCTGCCGTAATCGCCCTCCGCCGCGAGAACGCCGCTCACCGCGCGTTCAAACCACTCCTGCCCGACGAAAAAGTTGATGAACCCCGGGCCCGCGATTTCTACTGTCATGGACGACGTATTGAGTCGGCTCACAATCGCCTGTGCAATGTCGCGCGGTTTGCGCTTCAACGCTTTGGCAGACACCAACGCTGCATTGCACGAGAAGTCACCGTTTACTGCATTAGCAGGGACTTCTACGGCGAACGCAGGAAGTTCGACGCCCTCGGCAATGTCGGACATTGCGGCGGATATAATTTCGCTGATTTGTTGTTTAGTGTCTTGTGTAATGTTCATGAGTCGACCTCCTTGTTCGCGTCGATAGTCTTGAAATCAATAAACATCTCGTTTTCTGACATGAGCGTCGAGTTAATGTCGATGGTGTACTTTAGGTACATATCGCCGCCGCTCTCATCTAAGTTACAGCGTACGTCGTCAGCGGAAATGCCCACCATAAAATCGCCGTAGGGCGTCCCGTAATGGCAGTGGTGTTTCTTGCCTTTTTCGATAATCAGGCTCGCAGTAGCGTCACCGCTACGCCGCATGACTACCATGTTATCGCCTGTAATATCAAGGCTGACTTTACTGCCCTCGTACCCCGTCGCCGCGCTTTCGTGGTACGACAGCGTGTAATCACCGCGTTTGTGCATAAGATTGCCGCAGGTGAACAATTCGGTGGTATCGCTCTCATTCGCGGCGACTTGCACCGCCTTTATATTGATTGAAACATCTTTGTTCATGGTTTTCGCTCCTTAGTGAAATTAAGTTTATCAGTTAGACTTCTTCGTCAAGCTATCGGATTGGCAAAGCCAATCCTCAAAGCTCTTGTTAGGCTTCTTTTGCCGATTCTAACAGCATATCCAACATTTCGGCGTATTCGTAGCCGCTCTCTTGCATGAGCCGCGCCATTATATCGTTTTCGGTGAATCCGGGCATATTGGACACTTTGCAACAGTACAGCTCGCCCGCATCGCTTAACTTAAACGTCATTCGCGCAAAGTCAGTACAGCCGAGTGACAGGAACGCCGTTTTGGATATTTCGGCGATTCGCGCAGAGGTCGCGCTGTCGATTTGAGCGGGGACAACAAGTTCAAAATTGTCTGCCGTTTCGGCAATCTTGCTTACGTTGAGCGCGTAAACGCTCCCCCACACCAAACATTCGAGTTCTTTGCCTTTTATTGCTTCTTCCACCAAAATTTTGTGGTGGTGAGAGAATGCCAACTTAATTGCCGCTTTGAGTTCATCTCGATTGTTGGCGAAATTCGCACCAACACTGCGGCTGGTGACTGCCGCTTTAACATACATCGGGTAGTTGATTTGATTCTCGATTTCCGCAAACTGCCCTTCCACCGCGTCTATGTTTACGCGCTCAAGCTCGTAAAACTTAGCAGTCTTGATTCCGGCACGGTTGAGAATCAGGTGAGTCAACACTTTATCGGAACAGGCGTTCGCCGCGGTGAACCCGCTCCCGACATATGAAATGCTCGACAACTTGCACAACGCTTGAATCTGCCCACACTCGCCGTATTTACCGTTGAGTACGGGGAAAATCACGTCAATGCGTTGTAACGAACAGCTCTCGCCGCCCTCCGTGCCCGACATAATCTTGATAATTCCGCCGTGTAACGGGTCAGGGCTGAGAACCGCCGAACAACAATCCGGGTCTTCCTCCCACTTACCCGACGGAATTAACGAATAATCGCCCGGGAAATATAGCCAACGCCCTGCCGTCGTGATTCCGATTGGAATTACATCGTATAACGACTTATTCAAGCCGTTCAACACGGAATACGCCGACATAAGCGAAACTTTATGGTCTTTGGACACGCCCCCGAACAGGACGGCTACACGTTTTCTTGCCATGATTTACGCTCCTCTAAACAATAGTTATTCTTAAATTATAACACAAGCGAGGTATTATTGCAAGTGTTCTTACATATTATTATTGAAGTGAATACTAAAAAGCACGCGAATGCGAAAGAAAAGAGGGTGAATTAAAATGACAGATAAAGCCAAACAAGACATGAGCCTGAACGGCAACCATATCTTGGCGCAGGCACAATACCTGCCCGAAGGCGCGCTTCTCAATAAACCCGAAAATGAGCGTTTCATCGAATCCGCCGCCGCTTTGCAAGAGTGTATGGCGAACGGCAGAACAGTGGAGGCGATATGCAGCGTTTGCGACGCTTCCCACAACCTTATCATAGATTTCGGTTTTATGAAGGGTATAATCCCCCGCAATGAGGGCGCAATAGGTATTGATGACGGTTCAACGCGTGATATTGCGTTGATTTCGCGAGTGAATAAACCCATATGCTTCAAAGTTACGGGTTTTGACAACGGAACCGCCATTTTGTCACGCAAAAACGCACAATTGGAATGTATCGAAAGGTACATAAACAGACTATCGCCGGGCGACGTAATCTCTGCAAGAATCACGCATTTGGAACAATTCGGCTGTTTTGTGGACATTGGGTGCGGCTTGCCGTCGCTAATCCCCATTGACTCCATATCTGTGTCGCGAATTTCGCACCCGTCCGACAGGTTCTTCATAGGGCAGGAAGTGGCTGTCGCCGTCAAGTCTATCGACAAAAACTTCGCTAA
>WRJN01000054.1 GCA_009778605.1 Oscillospiraceae bacterium | reverse complement strand
AATACCAATAATTGTTATATGCGGTGCAACCGCTACGGGAAAAACGGCGTTGGCGGTCGCGGCGGCGCAAGCGTTCGGCGGAGAAGTCGTCAACGCCGATTCAATGCAGGTTTATTCGGGAATGGATATTGCCACGGCAATGCCCACAGAGTCTGAACGTGCGGGCGCGGCACACCATCTGTTCGGGATTGTTTCGCCTGAGCGGCGTTTTTCTGTCGCTGAGTGGTTGAATTTGGCGCGCGGAAAAATCGCAGAAATACACGGACGCGGCGCGGTTCCTATAATCGTGGGTGGTACCGGGTTGTACATCTCGTCTTTAGTTGACAACGTGATTTTTGACGATGTGAGCAGTGATGCGGCTTTCAGGGAACAGATGTTCGCGCTTGCACGAGAGTGCGGCAACGAAGTTCTCCACGAGAAGTTGCGGCAAATTGACCCCGAGGCGGCTTCTCGTCTGCATATGAACAACGTCAATCGAATCGTTCGCATTCTTGAAATACATGAACATTGCGGTGAAACGTCGGCGGAGCGAACGGCGCGCAGTCGGGCGAAATGTTCACCTTTTGAGACGTGTATGTTCAATTTGGAATTTGAGGACAGACAGTTGCTCTATGAACGGATAAATGTTCGTGTTGATGGTATGGTTATGAACGGTTTGGTGGAGGAAGCGCGTGGGCGGCTTGAAACGCTTAAACGTAGTGACAGACTTACTTCGGCGCAGGCAATCGGTCATAAAGAATTGTTGCCGTACCTGTCAGGGGAGACAGATTTAGAAACGTGCATAGAAAACGTAAAAATGAAAACTCGTAATTACGCGAAACGACAAATGACATGGTTTCGCAGATTTAAGTGCATAAATAAGATATATGTGAACGATTTTACACAAAATGTTCATGTTTTGCAAAAAACGAGTGATGTTTTGTGTAGCAAAAATTTTTTGAAAAAATATTAAAAAAGGGCTTGCAATCGGGAATATTATGTGCTATACTTATTAAGTCGGCGTTTGCAGACAGCAGTCTATTGTGTGTAATATTTTTGTTGTAATTGTGTGGGTTTAAGTGGGGTGTTAAACGTGGCGAGAGAGTCAAAAGATGCAAAACGAGATATGAATTTGCAAGATGTATTCTTGAATTTGGCGCGTAAAGAACAGAATCCCGTGACTATATTTATTACAAACGGTTTTCAGTTCAAAGGCGTGGTTAAAGGATTTGACAACTATACTGTTATTATCGAGACGGAAAATACCCAAAACTTGATTTACAAGCACGCCATTTCCACCATTACACCGCTTCGCCCTGTGCCTATTATGGAGACGTTGTCCGAGAAGGAAGAAGTGAAATCGTGATGACAATGTTAGATAATAAGGAAAGGCGCGATAACAATGAAGTTGCGGCGCAAGTCTCGGAATTTAATGTGCCTAAGCAGTCGGAACCGCATAGCAGCGGTCGCGGAAATGCGCTTACAACAACAGTTGTTGTGTTTTTGATTTTTGCGTTTTTTGTACTTACACTGGGCAGCCAGTTGACGACTTATTTTGAGAAACCCGTTGAAAGCGAAATCGCGCTGTTGTATGAAGGGGTGGACTCCGTTTTGTTTCAAGGCGTGTTCGTTCGCAATGAACGCCCTGTAGAATCGGAGACGTATGCGCAGATTAAGCGTTCGGGTGATGGCGTGATTGCGTACACAAACAAGAACGGTGCGCGGTTATCCAACAATTCTGTGATTGCCGTTGTGTATCCCAATCACGAGGAAAAGTACACAAGACAGCGGATTGAGGAGTTGCGATTGCAAATTAACGTCTTTGCCGAAGCGGTGAAGTTCACCGACGGCGGCGGGGCAGACAGCGCGCAGATTGAGGCGTTTTCGGGGCAGTTGGCAGACGTGCAGACAAAGATGTTGCGCTGTATCGCGGCAGGTGAGTATGTTGAGTCAAGCGAGTATCGCAACCGTTATGTGGGGTTGCAGACGAAAATCAATTTATTGCGCGGTACGGTAACACCGGAGGAAGTTGCAATCAGGATTGCGGAACTTGAAAAGCGCGTCGCGGAGCTTGAGGGGGAATTGTCCGGTAACTTGAAGGAACTTTTGGCAGAGGATTCCGGGTGGTTTGTCAGCAACGCCGACGGGTACGAAAATATGCTGTTTTTCGACGACGCGAAATCGTTGTCTCGGGAAGAAATAGATGACATTATACGCAATCCGTCGTTAGAAATCGCCGATAATGTGGCGGGAAAGATGATTGACGGATACAGGTGGAGAATGGCGACAGTGGTTCCGACGAGCAGCGTGGTAGGCGTGGCGAAGAAACAGACGGTGGAGTTGCGAATCGGGGCGTTTCCGCAAGCAGTCGAGGCGGTTGTCATTGACGTTCGCGAGCAGGACGACGGTTACACGGTGTTGGTTTTTGAGAGCGAAGTATTGAACGAAGAGTTCGTTCGTAATCGTGTGGCGAGTGTGCGGTTGCTTCTTGATGGGTATTCGGGGATTCGGTTACCGCAAAGCGCGGTGGTATTCAACAAAGACGGTGAGCGAGGAGTGTTTGTCCGCAACGGCACTGTTTTGGAATTCAAGAAAGTGATTATGTTCCGTTCCGATGACGATTTTGTCATGGTTGAGAATACAGATGAGGAAGGATACTTACAGCTTTTTGACGATGTTGTTGTAAGTGGGTCGAATTTGTATGACGGGAGAATTTTGTCGCAGTAGCATTGCCGAGAATTTGCGCGTGATTCACGAGAACATACTTGCCGCCAAGCTCAAGGCGGGGCGGGGAAGTGATGACTTTGTGCAGGTCATGGCAGTGACTAAAACGATTGATGCAGCGCGGGTGAACGAAGCGGTTGCGTGTGGCGTGTTGTTGCTGGGTGAGAATCGCGTACAGGAGTTTTTATCTAAGGCGTGTGATTATTCGCCGGAGTGCAGTGTACATTTTATCGGCGGGTTGCAGACGAATAAAATTCGACAGGTCGTGGGCAAAGTCGATATGATTCAGTCGGTGGACAGTGTGAAGTCAGCGTGTGAGATTGCGCGGCAGTCGGAGATTGCGGGTAATCGTACGGACATTTTGTTGCAAGTCAACATTGGTGGTGAGCAGTCTAAAGGCGGCGTTCCGCCTGAGGAAGTGCAGGAGTTGGCGGCGCGGGTAGCGAGCGAGTTTGCCGAGTGGGTCACGGTCAGAGGGTTGATGACGATTCCGCCAATCGGTGACAGTGAGCGTGCGTTTGAGCGTATGCGGCGGTTGTATGAGGATATGAGGGCGGGTTCGGACACGGTAGATACGCTGTCTATGGGAATGTCGGGCGACTATGAATCCGCTGTGCGTCACGGAGCGACGATTGTTCGAGTTGGAACGGCGTTGTTCGGGCGGCGTGATTGAAAAAAGTCAGATTATGCGGAAAGCATTTAGAGCTTGCGTTTATAGCCTGAATGAGTGGAATTTTGTAGCGAATTTTTTGTCAGACAAGGCGAAATTTCGCAGTAGGCTTTGTGCCTTTCAAAAAAATTCAACGAAGTATGGCAAAAAATTCGCCAAAATGCCGTCGTGAACGGCTATGAACATAAGCTCTTATAGATTTTATAAAAATGTTTTGGGGAGGTTACAATGGAGTTTAAAGAAGGTATGAAATGGGTATTCGATAAGGTGACGTTCAAAGAAAACACCAGAGCGGACGAGTACCCTGAAGAAACAGAAGGAACAGGAGCGTTGAAAATGGAAAGTAATTACAACGATTACAAAGCATCACCGACGGACAGTGATAAAATCTTGCGTTTTGCTGATAAAGCGTCCAAAGCAAAGTTGCGTTTCTACAAGCTGAAAGGCGGCGACTGGTTAGACGTAGTGCGTAAAGCAACACAAGATTTCAAAGACGGGTGTTCGGTTATGATTAACACCGAGGACGCTAACAAAGATTCCGTGACCCGTATGTTAGACTTCATGGGTGGCGTGGCGTTTTCGCACGGCGGACGGTTAGTCAGACAGGGGACGATGACCCACGCGGTTATTCCGGAAAACTGCGAAGTCGGCGGTGATGATGTCGGCGGTGATATTTATGACTCCATTGACGGATACGGCGGCAGCGCATTTGAATAAAAGCACTCACAAGGTAGCGGAATGTTTATATTCCGCTACTTATTGGCGTTTTCTACCTGCATACATCTATAGCAGATTAACTTTTTGTAGCCCATATCTTGACGACAGATTTTCCGCGATACTGTGTTAATTTTTCCTTAAATATCAACGGATATTCGCGTCAAAATTGCCTTGTCTTGCAAAAAACTGTTCATCAAATTATACAGACTACAAAAAGTTAAACTGCTATAAATCCACACGAGTGTTGATTGAAAGGAACAAATCATGGGCGCAAAAGATATAATAAATCGCAAGTTTGAAATGGTTTTGAGGGGTTATAAAACCGAAGAAGTAGAGGAGTTTTTAGAAAAACTGTCCTTGGATTTTTCACGCCTCCAAAAAGAAAATGAGGACTTGGAGAAAAAACTCGAGGTTTTGGCGGACAAAATCCGCGAGTATCGCGAGGACGAGGACACGCTCAAGGACGCTTTACTCGGCGCGCAAAGGCAGGGTAATGCGTTAATCGCCGATTCTAAGCGTAAAGCCGCTGAAGTCACCGAAGAGGCGCAAGAGGCGGCAGAAGCCATTGCCAAGAAAGCGGAGGAGGGCAGGCTCGCCAAGAAGAAGCAGGGTGAAGATGAAATCGCCGCCGCTAAGCAGGAAGCAAGCGATATTATCGACGCCGCTAACAAGAAAGCGGCTGACATTGAGCGCGAAATGAACTTGCGGACTGATGTTCAGAAAGAAATCCTTCACCGCACGGCGAGTGAGGTTTCGTCCCATAAAGCCAAAATTCTTGACCACTATCGCAAGGAAAAAGAACTGTTCGAGGACGACCACAAGCGCAAACTTGAGACTATGGAAGAGCATTATCAAAAAGAAATTGCGGTGATTGAACGCATTGCACAGGATTGTGAGAATGAGTTTATCAAGAATACGCTCAAGGAAGTTCGCCCGTTTACCGATGATGATGACTTGCCTAAGAAGAGCAGTAAACACGAGGGGAAACCGACGAATCATAAGGATCGCAAGAACAAGGGAGGCGGATTCAAGTCGCCTAAGTTTGAAACGACGGACGTTTCTGCTGCGGCAAAGCCCAATGATGGCGGTGACGTGGTTAAGTTTGAAATTGATGTAGACGGTGAGCCTTCGACAGAGGCGACGGAATCTGAATCGACACCCTACTTCTCGACAGGTAATGAGCAGTCTAATCAAGATAATAAGCAAACGAGTGAGATTTTCTTCAAAAAATCGCGAACGTCGTCTGGGCGCGCGAAACAAGTGCGGTTCGGCGGCAGTAGTAATGAGGGCGAGGAGTAGTAAAGAATGTCGGATAATAAAGACTTAAAACAAGACAACAATACAGACAAACCTAAGAAAAAAAATTATAACGCGACGTTGAATCTGCCCGATACGACGTTTCCCATGCGCGCGAATCTGCCCGAGCGTGAGCCGTTGCGGTTGGCGGCTTGGGAGAAAAATCGGCTGTATTATAAGTTGCAAGAAGTGTGTCGTGAACGTCCGCAGTACGTCTTGCATGACGGGCCGCCCTATGCGAACGGCGATATTCATATGGGAACCGCGCTCAATAAAGTCCTTAAAGACATTATTGTTAAGTACAAGACTATGCAGGGGTTCGGCGCACCGTACGTCCCGGGGTGGGATTGTCACGGATTGCCCATTGAGCTCAAGGCGGTTAAGCAACTTAACCAAACTGACGGGGATAAAGGCGGCACGGTGGACGTTGTGCGTTTGCGGCAGGAGTGTCGGGCGTTCGCGTTGTCTTGTTTGGATAGTCAAAAAGCGCAGTTCAAGCGATTGGGAGTATGGGGTGACTTTGATAATCCATACGTAACCATTGCACATGATTTTGAAGCGCGGCAAATTGAAATTTTCCACGAAATGTACAAAAAGGGCTACGTCTATCGCGGACTCAAACCCGTGCATTGGTGCGCTACGTGTAAGACTGCGTTGGCGGAGGCTGAAATCGAGTACGGCGATGATGTGTGTTATTCCGCATTTGTGAAGTTTCGCGTGACTGATGACAAAGGCAAGTTTTCGGACGTTGCGGGATTAGATTTGGCGAAAACGTACGTGGCAATCTGGACGACTACGATTTGGACGTTGCCGGGGAATCTTGCTATTTCTCTCGGTTCTGAGTATGAGTATACGTTTATAAAAACGCCCGACGGCGAACACGTTCTTGTGGCGCGGGAGTTGGCGGAAAAAGTCGCAGAAGCGTGTAAGATTGACGATTATGAGTTAGTCGGCAGTTTCAAGGGCAAGGATTTGGATTTGCTTGAAACGGCTCACCCATTCCTTGACCGTAAGTCGGTAGTGATTGTGGGCAATCATGTCACTTTAGAGAGCGGTACAGGTTGCGTTCATACTGCGCCGGGGTTCGGCGTAGAGGACTATGAGGTTTGTAACTCGTATAAAGGTATGTTTGACATTATCGTGCCTGTTGACGAAAACGGTAAAATGACCGACGAAGCAGGGGCGTTCATCGCGGGAGAGAGTACCGATAACGCGAATAAAATCATTTCTAAGCGGTTGGAGGAAACGGGGTTGTTGTTGGGGTTGGAGAAAATTAACCACTCCTACCCTCATTGTTGGCGTTGTAAGAATCCGATTATTTACCGCGCCACTGACCAGTGGTTCGTCGCGGTGAGCAAGTTCGCGCCCGAAACTGTCAAGGCAGTCGAGCAAACGCAGTGGCTGCCCGCTTGGGGGAAAGAGCGTATGCTCAACATGGTGCGCGACAGGAGCGATTGGTGCATTTCGCGTCAACGCAGGTGGGGAGTACCCATTCCGATTTTGTACTGCGCCGAGTGTAACAAAGAAGTGATTAACGATGAAACAATCGCGGCTATTTCTCAGATGTTTCGGGAAAAAAGCGCGGATTCGTGGTATGCACATACACCTGACGAGTTTATTCCGTCTACGGTGAAGTGTACGTGTGGTTGCGGCGAGTTTAAGAAAGAGTTGGACATTTTTGATGTGTGGTTTGACTCGGGGTGTACCCATGCGGCGGTACTTGAGCAACGCGACGAGTTGGTTTCGCCTTGTGATTTGTACCTTGAGGGGGCTGACCAGTTTCGAGGTTGGTTCCAGTCGTCGTTGTTGACGTCAGTCGCGGTCAACGGGCGCGCGCCGTACAAGTCGGTGTGCGCGCATGGTTGGGTGGTTGACGGTAACGGGCGCAAGATGTCTAAGTCGGAGGGCAATGTCATGCTCCCTGAAGACGTAATCAAGAAATACGGCGCGGACGTTCTGCGGTTGTGGGTTGCGTCGTTGGATTATCATTCTGATATTCGCGTTTCGCACGAGATGTTCGGGCAGTTGTCGGAGGTGTATCGTAAAATCCGCAACACGGCGCGGTACGTGTTGGGCAACCTATCGGGGTTCGACCCAAACACTGATTCAGTCGCGCTTGATGAGTTGTCGGAGTTGGATAAGTGGGCATTAGTGAAGTTTGACGCGCTTATCGACAAGGTAATCGCCGCGTATGAAGCGTTTGACTTTTACTTGGCGTACCACGCGCTCAATAACTTCTGCGTTGTAGAAATGTCCAACTTCTACCTTGATATAATCAAAGACAGGCTGTACTGTGAGGGTGCTAAGTCACTGTCGCGGCGTTCGTCGCAGACGGCTATGTATCACATTTTAAGTGGGCTCACGCGCTTGATTGCGCCTATTCTTTGCTACACGGCTGATGAGATTTGGGAAAGTCTGCCTAAGCGTGACGGCGATAACGAGACGAGCGTTGTGTTTAATTCGATGCCTACGTTGTCGGGTGTTTCGGTGAACGAAACTTTCAACGCTAAGTGGGACAAAATCCGTGCTGTTCGCGGAGAAGTTTTGCCGTTGATTGAAGTGAAACGTAACGAAAAAGTCAACGGGAAGCCGCTAATCGGCAAACCCCTTGAGGCAAAAGTCTTGATTAAAGGTGGCGAGGATTTGACGGCGTTGCTTCCCGAGTTAATAGAGGCGTGTATCGTGTCCGACTTTGAATGGCAGGCAGGTGGCGATATACCTGAAATCACGGTGACTAAGCATGACGGCGAAATGTGTGAGCGGTGCTGGATTTACAGTTATCGTATAAACGATGGGCTGTGTGAAAGGTGTGCGGGAGTAGTTGGAAAAAATATCATTTGAGTGGGCGCAGTTCAAGGAGCGTTCGCGCCGCCCGAAACTCGCGGAGTATGTTTCTGTTGTCGTGATTGCGGTGTTGGTGGCGATTGACCAGTATACAAAGTGGCTTGTAGTCAAGCATATTGAGCTTTATAACGTGGTTCGCGGTGTTCATATCAACTGTGATTGTGTGAGCGGCGAAGAGGCTTGCGGCGGTTTTGTTTTTGTTGACATCACTCACGTAACCAACGAAGGCATGGCATTCGGGTTGTTTTCGGGGTGGCAGATTCCTCTCATTGTATTAACGAGCATTGCGATAATCGCCGCAATGGTGTACGTTCTCACAGGGCGGGTCAAACGTAAACTTATGCTTGCCGCGCTTACGTTGGCAATCGCAGGTGGAGTGGGCAACCTCATTGACCGAGTACGGCTTCATGAGGTCATTGACTTTATCACGTTTGGGTTTGTGAATTACGCGACGTTTAACGCCGCCGATGTGTTTGTTGTTGCGGGAATGATTCTGCTTTGTATGGTGGTAATCCCTGAAGAAATCAGGGAGTTTCGGGCGCGGCGAGCTTGCGAAG
>WRJN01000053.1 GCA_009778605.1 Oscillospiraceae bacterium | reverse complement strand
GCCAAGAGCGATTGCGGACGCAACTACCTTGAGCGCATTGCCGACGACTTCCCTGATATGGGGTTCGCATTGGACACTTACTGGATTCAAGCGGCTGGAGGCGACCCTGCATGGTGGATTCGACGATTCGCGGAGCGTATACCGTGTGTTCACCTAAAAGACATGACATATAATAAGGGTATACGAATGGCACCATTATATGAGGGCAATATTAACTTTGACAGCGTTTTAGACGCTTGCCGCCTCAGCGGAACGAAACACCTGTTAGTCGAGCAGGATAACAGCTACGATGAAGACCCTTTTGAGTGTCTGCGGCGAAGTTATGAGAATATTGTGAGGAAATTATAAATATGGGATTATTTTCACGAAAAGCTAAAGAAGAGCCTGCCCAAGTACAGACTTTGCCCGAAGCGCAACACGAAGAACAACAAGAAGTAAAAGTTGGTTTATTCGGCAAGTTAAAAGCAGGTCTGCAAAAGACGAAAGACACGTTTTCAGGAGGCGTTTCGCGGGTGGTGAATTCATTCACCAAAATAGACGAGGACTTCTTTGAGTCGCTCGAGGAAACGCTGATTCTGTCTGATTTAGGCGCGCAAACCGCCGACGAAATCTGCGAACGTCTTCGGAGCGAAATCAAAAAAACGGGCGCGAAAGACACGTCAGTCATTACAGGTATGCTCAAACAAATAATCACAGAAATGCTCACAGGGGATAACGAATTATTATTATATAGTGACAATAAACCGCCTATGGTGGTGTTAGTAATCGGAGTAAACGGTGCAGGTAAAACCACGACAATCGGTAAGTTAGCGGCGAATCTCAAAAGAGACGGCAAGAAAGTCTTGATTGCAGCGGCGGACACGTTCCGCGCGGCGGCGATTGAACAGTTGTCGGAGTGGGCGAAACGTGCCGACGTCGAAATCGTTCGACACGCGGAGGGAAGCGACCCGGCGGCGGTGGTGTATGACGCCTGCAATGCCGCAAAAGCGCGCGGCGCGGACGTGTTGCTCGTGGACACGGCGGGGCGGTTGCACAACAAAAAGCACCTCATGGAGGAGCTGAAAAAAATCGCGCGCTCGGTGAATTCGCAATTGCCCGAGTGCAGCCTTGAGACGTTGTTGGTGCTTGACGCGACGACAGGTCAGAACGCCGTGAATCAGGCGCGGCTGTTCGGAGAGGCGGCGGATATAACCGGAATCGCGCTCACTAAGTTGGACGGCACAGCCAAAGGCGGGATTATTGTTTCGATTAAAAATGAATTAAACATTCCCGTGAAATTAGTCGGCGTGGGCGAAAAGATTGACGATTTGCAGACGTTCATACCCGCCGATTATGTGAACATTCTGTTTCCCGAGGAACTCGGGACGGTAAATGTTCACGAAAGCGAGGGTGCATGAACAAATCAAGCAAAACAAAAAAAATCATCATAGCGTCCAATAACAGTGGGAAAGTCCGCGAATTCAAGCAATTGTTAGAACCGCTCGGGTACGACGTGTTGTCGCAATCAGAGGCAGGAGTCTGCATAAGCGTGGACGAAACGGGCGATACTTTCGAGGAGAATGCGCGGCTTAAAGCCGCCGCGATTGTGGAATGGTGCGACAATGCGGGCATAACAGCGGCAGTCATTTCAGACGATTCGGGGTTGTGCGTGGACGCAATAAGCGGCAGACCGGGCGTGTACTCGGCGGACTATGATGTACCGTGGTTAATCACTGAGCTAAAAAACGTCGCTGAGCGAAAATCGCGTACTGCACGATTCGTTTGCTGTATTTGCTACCATGACAGCAACGGCGAGGTCATGGTGCGCGGCGAATGTGAGGGGTGGATTGGCTTTGAGGAGCGCGGCACGGGTGGGTTCGGGTACGACCCTGTGTTCATGATTGGCGAACGCTCATTCGCCGAATACACGGCTGAAGAGAAAAACGCCGTCAGTCATCGCGGAATCGCTTTGCGTAAGTTGGTGGAGAGACTAACATGAAAATAGCAATATTAGGTGGGGCGTTTGACCCACCTCATCCGGGGCATATTCGCCTTGCGAAATTGGCTTGTGAATCGGTCAATTCCGACAAGCTGTTGGTGATTCCGACGGGCAACGCGCCGCATAAAACGACCATGACTGCGTATGATAAACGATTCGCGTTAGCGAGAGCAGCGTTCAGAGCGGTGCCAAAACATGAAATAAGCGACATTGAGAGCGATTCTCGCATTCACTACACAGTAGATACACTTCACACTCTGCATAGATTATACCAACAATGCGAAATTGTATTGATTGTGGGCGCGGACTCGCGCGACAGCCTCGCACAGTGGAAAGACGCGAACGAGATTGCGCGGTTATGCACGGTGTTCTCGGGGGAGCGGGATTTGTTCTCGTCGAGTATGATTCGTGAACATTTCACGCCGAAACGGTACACTCACAGTATAAATGTGGCAATTATGTGCGGAGAGTTGTCGAAAAAGCACGGACTTTCGCCCATCGAGTCGGAGCGCGCATATATCGCAGGGCTGTTACACGACATCAGCAAAGTGAAACAACGTCAACTTGGTGAGGGTTGGGACTGGCACGCAGTAGCGGGCGCGGATTACGTCCGCGACGAGTTAGGCATCACGGATTTTGACGTGCTGAACGCGATTCGTTATCACACAACAGGGCGCGAAAACATGAGTATGGTGGAAAAAATCGTATATATCGCAGATAAAATATCCGCTGAGCGAGATTATGAGGGTGTGGAGGAGTTGCGTAATGTTGCGTTCGAGGATTTGGACGAGAGTGTACGTGTTAATATTATTGCAAGAAAAAAGAAACACGGAGCGTAATGCTCTCAATGAGTGAGAAAGTTAAATGCCGCATTGACGGTAGAAAGGTATGGTGTGAAATATGAGTGAACAACAAATATTGCAAATAGCGGTAAAATCACTTGACGATAAGCGAGGAGAGGACATCAAAGTGATAAAAATATCTGATGTTACGTCCCTTGCCAACTATTTCGTGTTAGTGACCGGCGCAAGCTCGACACAGGTCAAAACGCTTGCGGACGAGGCAGAGCAAAAGCTCAAGGCGGCAGGGCTGAGCCCCAAGCGCACGGAGGGCTATCGCGGCGCGGACTGGATTGTTTTGGACTACATCGACGTTGTAATACACGTTTTCTACAAGGAAACACGCGAGTTTTACGACCTCGAAACGCTTTGGGAGGACGGCGAACAGCTCGACATTACGGCGTTTTTGCGGTGAAATTGTGCGTACTAAGACACTTTAACTTCATCACTATTTCAAATAAATCTCCGTTTATTATAACATCAAACTTCGCTCCGATTACACTTGCGAGGTTTTTTGCAATGTACAATCCTAAACCGCTGCCCTCCTCGTCGCTGCGTGATTGGTCACCGCGCACGAACCGCTCGGTAAGCTCATCAGCCGTGATGTTAAGCGCGTCGGCGGAGATATTCTTGAGCGAAAGCGTGACGTTTGAGCCGTCACGAACGATGTCACAGTAAACACGCGTCCCCTCAAGGGAATACTTGGCGGCGTTGGCGAAAATGTTCTCCATGATTCGGAACAGGTGCGTCCCGTCCGACGAAATCGTGGTCTTTTCGTCGGGTGCGTTGAACACGAACGTCAGCCCTGCCGCGGCGAATCCTTCGTCAAAATCGCCTGCAGCCTCTCCCACAAGCTCGCATAAATCAAACTCGCTCATGTTCACCGAAATGTCGCCCGCGCCCGCTTTTGACGCGTCCATGAGGTCATTTATGAGCGTTTTCAACCGCGCTGATTTGCGTTCAAGCACTGATACATATTCGCTTAGTGTATCATTGTCCAACTCCAATTTCTTGATTAAATCAACATAGTTGATAATACTCGTCAGAGGCGTTCTGATGTCGTGGGATACGTTGGTGAGCAACTCGATTTTGAGCCGCTCGCTTTTCAGTTTCTCCTCCACCGTTTGCTCATACATTGCCGACATATTCGTGATAAACGCGCACAGGTATATAATCGCGGCGAGAAATATGAACGGCAACGGCAAAAACAGCACTGCGACGAAATCATTATACATAGTGAAACCCATGATAATGAAAATTGCCACAGCTATGCACGCCAACGCCACCGAAACACACGCGCCGGCTAACGTATTGAGCGGATATTGCCTGAAAAAGGTTAGTACACAGAACATCTTATTGAAATCTTTGTCACGTATATGAATAATTGTCGAAGCTGCGAAAACAAAACCGATAACGTACGCCACAGTGGATATGAAGACAAATTCTTCACTTCTACTATACCAAGCCCACCTAAATAGCGAAGAAGTCCACACTAATCCTGCACAAAAAAATGATAATAGCAAAAAGCTATAGTCAATTCGCGCGATGATTCTCGTAACGGCATCGGGGCGTTTGTCGTTGTAAATCGACGCTAATGCGATAGTAACGGAGGCAGCGAACAAAATCCCCCACATCGAATCTAATCTCCTATCCATTACGAACGCAATCAGGGTGATGTACCCGAAGACGAATGCGAAAAAGCGCAACACCTTAGATGCCAAGAACTTATTTTGCTTAGTTTGTTTTGTATTTTCGTTATTCATAGTTTCACCACCTTATATCCTAATCCGTATACCATTTTGATGTATTGAGGCTCTTTTGGGTTGAGTTCGATTTTGCTGCGGATTCGCCGAATATGCACTGACACGGTGCGTGCAACATCAAACGCGGGTTCGTCCCAGACTTTTTCGTAAATCTGCGTGGAGGAGAACACGCGGTCGGGGTTGGAAATGAGCAGTTTCAATATGTTGAACTCAATAGGCGTGAGCGTAACTTCATTGCCGTTCACAATGACGATTTTCTTCACATTATCTAAGAAAATCTCACCGCTTGTATAGGTATCTTCCTCTATTTCGCGCAACATTCCTCCGAATTGTGAGTATCTCCGCAGTGACGCCTTGATTCGCGCAATCAACTCCACGGGGTTGAACGGCTTGGTCACGTAGTCGTCGCCACCCATGTTCAGCCCCAACACACGGTCGGTGTCTTCGGACTTCGCGCTCAAAAATATAATGGGGACGTTGCTGTTCATATGTGTAGCCTCACGGATTTTTACAGCAGCGCGTATTCCGTCCATGACGGGCATCATCACGTCAAGCAACACCAAATGAAAGCTCTGCTCGGATAAAACCGCGTCAACCGCCTGTTTGCCGTTGCTCGCTTTTATGACGTTGTAACCCTCATTATTAAGGTAAATTGCCAACGCAGCGAGTATATCCTCATCATCGTCACAAATCAAAATCGTGTATTGCATTGAAAACCCTCCTACGAATTCTTCAGATATTCCACATATTCTTCCAACACTAAGTTGTTTTTATACATATACGTAGCGTGAGTTACACCGACGTAGCGAAAATGCCACGGCTCATACGAAATGCCTGTTACCTCCGTTTTGTCGGCAGGGTATCGCAGAATGAATCCGTACTTGTGTGCATTGTCGTTGACCCACGCACCTTGCGGCGTCTGTGTGAACTTGCTCATATCTTCGTTCAAGCAGGCGATGTCTGCCGCCAACCCCGTCTGATGCTCCGAATGCCCCGGCGGCTGAACATAGGACTTGTCGGCGGCGTTCTCGTACAACTCCGCTTGCTCGTCATATGAGCGGTAGCCGTCGCTCAAATACAGCGAATCGTACCCCGACGCCTTTGCTGCCCAAAACATTTTCCGCAACGACTCCAACGCTTCGGGATTCAACTGCATAGTTGCTGTCGCGGCAGGGACTATACCATAAACACTCGCTAATTCGTAGTCGTCGTCGCTCACGGCATTCCACGCGTTGATTAACTCGGGTATGTCGTCGGGCGGCTGTGTTATTTGGGACACTTGCGCCGCGTATACTTCTTGCTCCGCAGTCGACGGTGTGGGCGGTTCGGGCACAGACGGCGGCTCGGGCGCGGGTTTCGCTAACCACGCTATGAGTACGCCCAGCGCAATCGCGGGCAGAATGAATACGCTCTTGCGTATGCGTCTTTTTGATTTTCGTGTTTCCATGGTGTTGTACCTCCATAACATAGAGTATACAACACGAATTCAAACATGGGTGAGCGTAAATGTTACAGCTTTATTAAGAACTTACACAAAAAAGGGAGCAGTGCAGACGCACCACCCCGCTTTTAGTCAATTGCCAATGCTCTACGCCCACACATCATCTAACGGTGTAGACAACCCCACCACGAATCGCAGAATCGCAAGCGCGTCGCTCATGGTCGGCTTATCAGTGCCGGGGTTAGTAATGGTGGACGCCGCCAAAGCGTCATAATCGCTCCTAATCGGGCTGGACAGCCCCACGAGCAACCGCAGAATCGCGAGTGCATCGCCCAATTGCGGCTTTTCGCTATTGCCGGTGATGCGCCCGAAACCTCGTCTGCCGCCTTTAACTCCGCCGCAGTCGTCGCAGTTTTTGCAAGGGTCAACAACCACGTCACAGTCGTTGGGGGGCGGCGTGTAGGAGCAACCGCTGCATTCACACATGACCCATTCAATCGTGCCTTCTGTCTCGGCAGGGTTAATCCTGAAATCTTGGGGGTGGACTTCGCCTGACGTGATTTCCTGATACGCTACGGCAAAATCGGCGGTGTGAGTGATTGCGTAAGCGAACATAACTATATCATCACTATAAAGAAACGTGAGAACGCCATCTTTAGATGCGTAATAAGCGGTGAAACCGAAGTCGTCCGCTAACTCCCAATTACCGTCCCACACAAGCGCGGGCTGAACAGACTTGTTGGCAGGTGCATTTTTGGTTACGGGTGCCATTTTCCCCACGTTATCGGGGTTATAAAACGTCACAGCGAATTCATTTCGTTTGTTCGCCGTCGTTTTGTACATTATATACCCTTTGCTGTTGCAAATTACGCCCAACACGTCCGGTGTGTCGTTGTCGCTGACCGCTACTGTTTGCGGAATCACCGAAACGAACAGTACCGCCGCAAGAATGATTGATACGATACGCTTTTTCATAATAAACTCCTTATACTCCGGGCGACAGCGATTTTCAGCCGCTTTATGTCGCCCTCCGCAGGTCAGGCAGAGCCCGACCTTTGGCATACTCCGTGCGACAGCGACTTTCAGCCGCTTTATGTCGCCCTCCGCACAGCTTGACTAAATCGCCTCGCGCAGTGCCTTCGCTAACTGTGCAGGGCAGGACGTTGCACGCGCGCCGCACCGAATGTTCTCGAGGCGTGATATAACGTCCTCCGCGCGCATACCCTCGACTAACTTAGCAATCCCCGCGCCGTTACCCTGACAGCCGCCGAAAACTTTCACGTCGTTGACAACCCCGTCATTGAGTGCGAACTCGATTTTTTGCGCGCAGACTCCTTTTGGTGTAAACTCATGTTTCATGCTATGATACTCCTTTATTTTTATCAATAATTTGCTGAACCTCGATAAAAGTTTGTTCGCCTAACAAACACTTCATATCAAGAATGTGTTGCTCTTGCGTAATTATACCGCGCTCAAGTTTAATTGTGCTGTTAGCGATTCCGCGAGTGCAACTGTCAAACTCTTGCTTAGTCATACTGTTACCTCCTTAAACTCCGTGCGGCAAAGAGACCCTGCTCACTTGGTTAAATCTTGACTTCTTTCCTCTTTAGTATACGATTGAGCGACTCAATCGGTGTGGTGAATTTGCCCAGCGGTACTTCGTAATAGTTGTAGAACCCATGAAAATCCGAGCCGCCTGTGGTGAGCAGGTCATGTTCCTGCGCTACCGAGAGCAGACGTTCAGTCTCGGTTTCGCGATTCGCCCCAAAGTAAATGGAGCTGTGCCAAACCTCCACGCCGTCAATCAAGCCCTCCTGTGCAAGCTCTTCCGCTAAGTCGAAATTATCGTACACGCGTGGGTGCGCCAACACCGCCACGCCACCCGCCGAACGAATCAATCGGCACACGAACTTGACTTCGGGGTACTCCTGTGTTTCATTCGCCACAATATCGCCGCACAACCCCTCTAACCCGAAAAGTTTGCTGTAGACCTCACCGTACAATTCGGTGGCATAGCCGTAGTCCATCAGCGCGTGCATGATGTGGCTCTTGAAAATGCCTTTGCTCCCGGCGGAGTATTTGGCTATGTTCTCTAACGTAATGGGATAGTTCTCGATAATCCGCATTGCCATTGCCTTGCCGCGCGCCTTGCGAGACTCACACGTACGCAAGCACAACCCCTCTAATCGGTCGGGATTCTTGGGATTATAGCAGAGTATGTGGGCTTTATTACCGCGTTTTCCGTCATAGGCGGAAAACTCAACGGCAGGGATTACGCTGACTCCGTAACGCTTACCCAACACGTTTGCGCGTGACATTGACGACAACGTGTCATGGTCAGTAATCGCGATACAGTCCAACTCATTGCGTTTGGCTTGTGCGATTAGCTCGGCAATGCCCAACGACCCGTCGGACAACGTCGTGTGACAATGTAAATCCGCTCTCATAATACCCACCCCCTTGCGTTATATTCCGCGCGGCAGGGAGACCCTGCCTGCTTGGCATAATATGCTCTTGTGAATATTATACAATACTTTTCAACAAAAGTCAAGCTATTTTATAATTTTTCCCGAAGTTTTTACACTTTTTTTGTTAATCGGGCGTTCTTGCCCCCCTAAATCGGTAAATATATTAGGCTTTTCGACGGAAGCGGTATTCTTATCGGCTTTTTTGCTTTTCGCGTCAAAATCGGGCGTTTCGGGGTTCTGCTCCCCCGTACTCTCATAATGCGGATTGATAATATACTTTTGAATGGCGGGGTATGCGTTGAACACGCACAGGAAAGCCAAC
>WRJN01000052.1 GCA_009778605.1 Oscillospiraceae bacterium | reverse complement strand
GATTGATTAACGCTGTGGTTACAAGGGCAGCATTGTTTGAGTGCGACTTCCGAAAACGTGCGTACCGTGACGGTGAACGCGCTGACCGTCAACGTAAGTGCCAAAATCGCGGAACAAATCAAGCATTTACAGGGTAACGGATATTCTTGGTGATTCATATTCATGTAAATCCTCCGAAATCAAGATAATCATTATTATTGAGCGAATTAACACACTTTAATCACCCGTCCAACATCTTCTTCAACTCGGACAATTCTGCCAAAGCATCGAGTGGCGTCATGGTGTCGGGTTCAGCCACTCGCAAGCGATTCAACGTGTTTTCGCGCGCTAACAATGCGAAATCAATCTGTCCGCCTGATTCTTCCTCGGTGAACAACTGTTCCTCCAACTGCATTTTTGAGCCCTGCTCCATCTGCGCGAGTGCTTTTTTCGCATTCGTAATCACTTTATCGGGGATTCCCGCGAGTTTGGCGACTTCTATGCCATAACTGCGGTCAGTCCCTCCGCTCACAATTTTGTGCAGGAACGTAATGTCGTCGCCGCGCCGATTCACGCTCACGCTGTAATTAGCAATACCCGAGTTATGTTTAGCAAGCGCAATCAGCTCATGATAATGAGTGGCGAAAAGCGTCTTGCAACCGATTTTGCCGTTGATATGCTCTGCGACTGCTTTAGCAATGGACACGCCGTCAAATGTAGACGTTCCCCTGCCTATTTCGTCTAAAATAACGAAACTTTGCGGTGTTGCGTTTTGCAGAATTTCGGCGACTTCTAACATTTCTATCATAAAAGTTGACTGCCCCGCCGTCAAGTCATCACTTGCACCGACGCGGGTGAAAATCTTATCCGTCACGCCGATTCGTGCCGACTTTGCAGGAACAAAGCTCCCCATTTGCGCCATAACGATAATGAGCGCGATTTGCCGCATATATGTGGATTTCCCCGACATATTCGGACCCGTAATCACGCCGAAACGACACGCACTGTTCTTTCCCGAATCCAACAGGCAATCATTAGGCGTAAACACCGTTTCGCTGTCTGCCGACAACATTTTCTCTACTACAGGGTGGCGCGATTCCTTGATGTCAATAACTTGCGCCAACGTAATTTCCGGGCGACAGTATCCCTCACGCAAAGCGACGTCCGCAAGTGAACAAAGCACGTCCGTTTCGGCGATTCCGCGCGCCGTACGGTGGATTTTATCCAACGCAGATTCGATGAACGCTTTCACGTCTCCCAAGATTTCCCCCTCTAACTCAATTGCTTTTTCTTTGGCAGAGAGAATATCCTCCTCAATACGTTTCAGCTCTTCGGTAATGTATCGTTCGGCATTCGCGAGAGTCTGCTTACGGTGATAATGCGCGGGTGCGGCGTCAATGCTTGCTTTTCCTATTTCAATGTAGTATCCGAATACACGATTATACCCGACTTTAAGCGTTTTAATCCCCGTTACGGCGCGTTCGCGCTGTTCGATTTCGCCAAGCATCGTTTCACCGCCGCCTGTCAAGCCGCGCAGCCTATCCAACTCGACGTTGAATCCGTCAGCAATATAGCCGCCGTCACGCATGATTGTGGGTGGTTCGGGTATGATTGCATTGTCGATTAACGCGGCAACGTCGCTCAAACAGTCAATACCGATGTCGATTTCGCTGAACAACGCCGCCGATAATTCACACAGAATACCTTTTACGGCAGGAATGTGCGTACACGCCCTTCCGAGTGCGGCAAGGTCACGCGGATTAGCGGTTTTGTACACCACGCGTGACACCAATCTCTCAAGGTCGAAAATTCCCGACAAACTGTCCTGCAATCCGCCGAGTTTGGGCGCGTGACGCGTAAGCTCCTCCACAGCGTCTAATCTCTTTATGATGATTAGGTGGTCGGCGTAAGGTTCCACGATTAACTGCCTTAGCCGCCGTTTTCCCATAGCGGTCTTTGTACGGTCAAGCACCCAAAGGAGTGAGCCGCGTTTCTCGCGCGTACGCATTGTTTCGGTGAGTTCGAGGTGATGGCGCGCGTTCAGCCCTAATTCGAGGCGGCTCTCACCTCCTTGTTGTCCCTGCACTTCTAAGCGCGTGAATCGTACTTCGCCCGTCTTTTGTGTATACTCAATGTAGTGCAACAGCGCGCACAGTGCCGACAGTGCGTGCGGTTCGACAGGCTGTTCGGGCATTTGCGGAAGCCTGCTCTCTGCATAAGCGCGGTCAGGCGTGAATTGTGATTCGTCAGCAACTTCGGCGAGGCACGTCATGCGAGTACGCAGAAACTCGCCTGTTTTGGTAAAATCCATAAAATCAGCGTTGAACAGGATTTCTGCAGGCATAAACCGCGCGATTTGGTCGATTATAGCGTTCTCGTTATCTGCCGCGCTGACGTACAGCGCGCCTGTAGACAAGTCCCCGCAAGCGATTCCTGCACAGCGTTGAGCGTCGGGGGTTTGTGCGGCGTAAAACGCCATGATGTAGTTATTCTTGCCCTCATCAAGCATGGAGTCCTGCGTAATTGTCCCCGGCGTAATCAATCGCGTGACTTCTCGGTTGATTTTACCGTCGTCTAACTCGATTTGCTCACACATAGCGACTTTGAAACCGCGTTTAATCAGCTTTTGTATATACCCCTCAGCAGAGTGATATGGAACGCCGCACATGGGCGTTCCCGCGCGCGCTGTGAGCGTGAGCGACAGTTCACGCGATATTTCTGTCGCGTCCTCAAAAAACATCTCGTAAAAATCCCCTAAGCGGTAAAACAAAACATACCCGGGGTGTTGTTCTTTTAGTTCGCAGTATTGCTTGAGCATAGGTGTGAGGTTAGATTTATCCATTGTTTTAGCCTCCATATGTAGAGGCGTGACACAACTGCCACGCCGATTTAGTGCTTGGCTCTTTAACCGCAACCGCCGCAACTTCCGCAACCTCCGCCGCAACCGCCCGCTGACGGAGGGGGAGTAAAGTCACAGGTTTCGGGGTCTTCGCCGTCACAGCAAAGGCTAATCACCATGCTGACGTCGCTAATCATAGCGTCCATGTCCGCTTTTGCCGCCGTGAAAGCAATCATGTTGGGGTTTTCCATGATATTGGCGTAGACGGTTTGAGCTTCTGCGTTGAGCGATTCGATTTTGTCTTTGTCACGCTCGTCGATTTTCTTTGACGCTTCTAAGTTCAGTTTTTGACGAATCAACTCAAACTCCTTGATTTTCTCGCCTAAATCCGTGTCCGCGTCTTTCTTTTCTTTTGCCGCATGATAAGCGATATAACGCTCATCTTTTTGTATCACTTTACCTAATTCACGTGCCGCTTTGATTGAATCCATTTGCATTTCTCCATTTCTTACTCTTTAATTCCCGTAACTGCCCATTTTAACGCCTTATCTATCTTAACATTGACGAATTTGCCCGGTATATCCGTGTCGTCACTGTCAAAATCAACCAATACACCCTCACGGCTTCGTCCAGAGTAGGCGTACTGCCCTGTACGCCCCTCGCCCTCACATAATACGCGCAACGTCTTGCCCACGTACCGCGTGTACACCGTTTCGCAGATTCCGTCCAACACGCCGAGCATTTCGGTAAACCACGCGCTTTTCGTTTCGTCATTCACTGTATCGGGCATTTCAGCGGCGCGCGTACCCTCGCGCTTGGAGTAGATGAACGTGTACGCCGAGTCAAACCGCACATCCTGCAATAGAGACAGTGTGTGTTCAAAATCCTCGCGCGATTCGCCCGGAAAACCCACGATGATGTCAGTAGTAAGCGAAATATCGGGAATCCGCTCACGCGCGTACGCGACAATACTTTTGTATTCCTCAACGGTGTAACCGCGGTTCATTGCGCGTAAAACGCCATTACTTCCCGACTGAATGGGCAGGTGCAGATGGTGCGAAACGCGCTTACTGTCGGCGATTGTGTCAATCAATTCGCGCGTGAGGTCTTTGGGGTGTGATGTCATGAACGATACGCGAAACTCGCCTCTTTCACACTCCAATACGTCAATTTCTCGCAATAATTCGGCGAAACTTGGTTTATACGAGTTGACGTTCTGCCCGAGCAGCGTAATATGCCGATAACCGTCCCGTAACAATCCGCGAATCTCGTTCAACACGTCCTGCGGCTCACGCGAACGCTCCCTGCCGCGCACATACGGCACAACGCAGTATGTGCAATAATTGTCACAACCATACATAATCGGGACGTCGGCATGGGTAGACGTATCACGGCGAATAGGCAAATCCTCAATCACCGAATGAATCGAGTCGTCAATGTTCATAACACGCTTTTTTTGTGAAACTTCGCGCAACAGCTCGGGCAGTTTGTGCAGAACGTGCGTCCCGAATATAAGATTCACGAACGGGTACGTCTTGAACAGTTTATCGGCAATGTGCGCTTGTTGCACCATGCAACCGCAGACGACAATGAGTAAATCGGGCTTTTGGCGTTTTAGGTGGATTAGCGCGCCGACATTGCCGAATACTTTCAGCTCGGCGTTTTCGCGAATGGCACAGGTGTTGAACAGGATTAGGTCGGCGGCGTTCATGTCTCGAGTGAATCCGTATCCGAGAGCCGCCAACATTCCCGATATTTTCTCCCCATCCGACACGTTGGCGCGACACCCGAACGTCCGCACAAACGCGAGTTTAGTTTTATCCGCCATCAGTCAAAAATCCCCACAAGCTGTGTATTGCTCCTGTTTCCCGTCAAGTCTGCGTCAACTGCTAACGCGATACACAAACACATCAGCTCATGCTGTGGTTGTGCTATGTTCATTTCGTAGCTGTCCCCCCATGAGAAGTACGCTTTGCTCATTTGCATAACGAGATTTCCCGCCTCGGTCAGTGTGTAGTCGTGCGCCAAAAAGTCCCCGCGCAGTTCCCAGTTCACTCCCTCTATGAAATATTTGGGTTTTAACAGCGATAGCTTTTTCGATAATACAGCAACCACAACTCCGCCGATTTCAATGTAGTATTTAGGTAGCGCAGTCAAGATTTTTTGACGAACGAATGCAACCTCACTGCCGCCCATGTCATAGACGTGCAATTTTTTACCGATTGACAGAATTTCGCCTTGTACGTAATATCGGTCTGTATTCGTTTCGTCTTTGACGAAGAATTTATCACGCCATGAAAAAACTTTTTGTTTCAGATATAACTTCATGATTCGCTCCCTTCTTGCGATTAGTCGTCTTGCGAAATTAAATGCGAGAGGATTTGCGTAGTAAATTTTTCGTCATACAAAGCGAAAAACGCAGAAATGCTTTGTGCATTTCGAGTATTTTCAACGCAGTGTGGCGGAAAATTGACAGCAAAGACACCGCATTTTAATTTCGCAAGAGGTCTATTGTGAATACTCCTCAATAATCGCCCGCAATTCCTCCACGCCTTCGCCTGTTTCGGAGGAAAACTCGACGATGTTGCGCCAGTCTTTATACACCTCGCGCATACGTTCTCGCTCACGTTTCTTGAGTTTGTCCGCTTTGGTTAAGACTATAACGTGGGGCGTGTCCGTTTCGCGCAGGAAGTCCAACATCATCACGTCGTCTTTACTCGGCGGGTGACGAAAGTCAATCAACTGTACTAACAGCGCGATTCTGTCCGACTGTAGGTACATTTCCGCTAATCGCCCGAACCGTTCTTTTTCGCTCTTTGAAATTTTGGCATAACCATAGCCGGGCAAGTCCACCACGAAGATTTTGCCGTCTATATCAAAGCAGTTGATGGTAATCGTCTTACCCGGGCGCGAACTCACACGCGCTAACGACTTGCGGTTGAGCAGTTTGTTAATGAGCGACGACTTACCCACGTTTGAACGCCCCGAAAACGCAATCTCAGGCAGCGTCAGCGCAGGAAGCTGTGAAAACTTTCCGTAACTCGCCATGATTTGGGCATTGTGCCAGTTTAGTTTGTTCATACGATGTCCTTTTGTGTGAACATTTTCACGCCTGCGGCAGTGAGAATGTCTATTGCTTTGTCGTTATCTTCCACCCGAATGACAATGTCCGCACCCTGCCCGCGATTCATCAACGAGTAGGAATACTTGATGTTCACGCCGTTCTCGCCCAACAAGTGCATGACATTGCACAATCCGCCCGGCTCGTCAGGGACAGTGAACCCGATTAAATCGGAGGTGTTGACTTTGAAGTTAGCCGATTTTAACGCGGCGACTGCCTTTTCAGGCGCGTCAACAATCAGGCGGATAATGCCCACATCTCCCGTGTCCGCCACGAACAGCGAACGCGCATTGACGTTCGCGTCCGAGAGTGTCTGCATGACTGCATAAACCCGCCCGGGTTTGTTAGAAACATGAACGTATACTTGTTTTACCATGACTGCCTCCTTATTAACGCTTGTCAAATACTCGTTGTGCTTTACCCTGCGAACGCGCTTGTTCACCCTTTTCGTCAAACCTGACGCTTGCTTTCACAGAGATTGCCGAGGTTATTTCTTCGCCCATTTTGCGGCGGTATTCCTCGATTGAACCCACCGAATCGCGGAACATATCGTCATACATTTCAATACGCACTTCGAGGTAATCGCCTTTATCGACGTGTATTTGATACTGCGTCGCGTTGGGGTCAAACCCTAACAGTGCCGACTCAATCTGGGATGGGAAGACGTTTACGCCTTTGACAATCAGCATATCGTCGGTACGCCCCTGCGGTTTCATCATACGCACAAGCGTCCTGCCGCATTCGCACACCGAGTAGTCCAACCGTGCTATATCGCGTGTTCGGTAACGAATGAGCGGAAATGCTTCTTTGGTGATACAAGTGAACACCAACTCCCCCGTTTCACCTGCGGGCAGCACTTCAAACGTGTCGGGGTCTATGATTTCGGGAACGAAGTGGTCTTCACATATGTGCATTCCGCACTGTGCCGTACATTCACAAGACACCGACGGACCCAAAATCTCCGACAAGCCGTAGATGTCGTAGGCTTTTATACCTAATCCGCGTTCGATTTGCGCGCGCATTTCCTCCGTCCACGGTTCCGCACCGAATAACCCCGCTTTGAGCGCGAACTCATCTTTAGATATACCGCGTTGTGCCATTAACTCAATCAAGCTGACTGCGTAAGAGGGCGTGAGGCAGATGATTGTGGTTTCAAAATCGCGGAACATTTCTAATTGGCGCAGGCTATTACCCGATGACGCAGGAATCGTCGTCGCACCGAGTTTTTCCGAGCCGTAGTGCATACCCAATCCGCCGGTGAACAACCCGTAACCGTAAGCTACTTGCACGAAGTCATGTTTCGTGCCGCCTATGTTCATGAGTGAACGCGCGGCGCACTCCGCCCATAAGTCAATGTCGGCTTTGGTGTACCCCACTACCGTTTGCTTGCCTGTCGTGCCTGACGATGCGTGAATGCGCACTACTTCGCTCATAGGCACGGCGAACATTCCGTAGGGGTAGTTGTTACGTAAATCCTGTTTTTCGGTGAATGGCAGTCGGTGCAGGTCGTGTACGCTCTTGATGTCGTCGGGTGATACACCTGCCGCGTCCATTTTTGCGCGGTAGGGGGCTACATTGTCATATACTCGGCGAATTTGTTTGGCTAACCGCTGTGATTGTATTTCCTCAAGCTGTGAGCGCGTAGCCGTTTCGATTTGTGCGTTGTAGTAGTTAGAGTGGTTCATGCCATAACCTCATACAGTTCAGCCGCGCCGTCTTTGCCTTTTGTTTCGGTCAAGCTGACAACTTTTACTTTCAGGGGTGTTCTCCCCATATTGATGGTGATTACGTCACCGATTTTCACCGTGTAAGACGCGCGCGCTGTTCTGTCGTTGACGGATATTTTATCCGCGTCACACGCTTCGTTCGCAATCGTCCTGCGTTTGATTAACCGTGACACTTTCAGGTATTTATCAAGCCTCATACCTTTCCCTCCATGTGTGCATTAGAATATAAGCCGCCTGTGCTTCTGCGGACGTGCCGACGCTTACGAAATGAGGTGAGCCGCTCACCCCTTGTATTATGCCGTATTCGTCGATTTTGTGTTGTACACCCTCGTATACTTTATCGGCGTGTACCGCGTACTCGCGCGATAACCACCCCTCGGCGATTGCGCGGTAGATAAACGCCGCAGTCATCATTGACGACGTTGCGTCCTCAAAAGAGCCGCAGTCGTCCAATACATCATGAAATATTCCCGAGTCTGTACTGTACGTCAACATTGCATTAAGCAACGCTTTTGCGCGAGGGCGATACCTGTCCCCCATGCGCGCTAATCCTAACAACGCCCAACCGTTGCCCGTCGCCCACAGCTTGGGGCGAACGAATCGCCCACTCCCTGCGTCGTAAATATGAAACAGCAACCCTGTTTCGGGGTCAGTCAGCGCGTCTAAGTAGCCGTCAAGCTGCTTGCGAGCCTCGGTGACTTCGCCCATGAGCGACAAAAACGGCGGTAACATATACAGTGAATCTGCCCAAATCTGCTTTGGCGTGAACCCTTCATGAAATGATACTTCATTGTGGCATATTAGTCCGCCGTCCGTTCGCGGTGCGGACTGCATGAGGTACGCCAACATTTTATCAGCAGCAGACTTGTAGAGGACATTGCCTGTGTGTTCGTATGCGCGCAGGACTGCTTCTCCGTTAGCGGCGGGGTCGGTTACTGCGATGTTTTCGCCTGTCACGCCGAGCCGCCCGTCGGCGGTTTGCCGAATCACCGCGTCATGCGCCATTGCGATATACGTCAAATCCCCTGCCTCATACAACGCTTGGGCACAGAATCCCTGCTCCCACGATAATCGAGAAAACCCTAACATAGCGGCTTTTACTTTGTTGTAATTGTCCATGGTAATAAATTATACCATATTATGAAAGTCTTGTCAAGTTCTAATTTCGCGAATGACAGAATAAACTGTTAAAAACATTCTTGTCCAAAAAATCTGCGCGCAAACTCGCTCGCTCAGAATTCTCGGACAGGTCTTTCTTGTCCATTTGTGTGAGAGGTGTAATTATGTCTGATAAACAAAAATTCCACAGCATTATTGTGGAGAACCGCAAAAAGACCGTGTTGACAGGTGTCAAAGAAGTCGAGAGTTTTAACGATAACGATATGATTATCATTACAAACGCAGGCGCAATGCGTATTCGCGGGCGTAATCTCGAGGTCGGCA
>WRJN01000051.1 GCA_009778605.1 Oscillospiraceae bacterium | reverse complement strand
ATACCTACTATTCTACACAATGTTTACGAATTTGTCAAGGGGTTTTGTCGATTTTTTAATAAAAACCGCATGAAATTGTTGGTATGTTATTGACAAACAACCGCTCATCATGTATAATCTATACAACGAAAGGAGGCTGTACCATGAATTGCCCTAACGTAAACGAGTGCGTTTGTCCCAAACACACCTGCCCGAATCATGGCAAGTGTTGCGCTTGCGTAATCAAGCACAGGGAAACCGACAGTCTGCCGTTCTGCTTATTCCCCGATAACGGCGGCGATAAAAGCAATGAAAACTTTTACCGCTTCTTAAAAAAGCGGTACGAATTGGAGGTAATCAAATGAAACCGGTTGTGGATTTTAGACGGTGCTTTTCGAGCAAGAAAGTATGCACTGCGATTAAGTGTTGTCCTGTTCATGCGGTCAGCTACATAGAGCTTGACTCACCCATCAACGACAAATTCCTTAATTGCAATTGCGGAGACCCCAACAGAACGGGTAAAATCCCTGTCTGCACGGACGGTGACTGCGGTTGCGGCGGCAGTGACGGCAGTTTTGACTTGTACAGTTGCGGCGGAACGCCCTACGGCAGAATCATCATCGACTATGACAAATGTACGCGATGCGGGCTTTGCGTGAAAGAATGCTGCGGTACGGCGATTGGGCTTCACCCCGAGGATTACAAAATCGAACCCATGAAAGGCAACCCCAAAACACAGTGTTGTTGTGAGGGTGGTCGCTGTTAGAGCCTGTTTAGTATCTCCAAGTTAGTGAAATTTTGAAGCGAATTTTTCGTCAGACAAGGCGAATTTTCGCAGTAGGCTTTGTGCATTACAAGAAAACTCAACGCAGTATATCGGAAAATCCGCGTGTAAAATCGCCGCGAACGGATTTTCGGACAGGTCTATTTCACATTTTTGCTCTTTTAGTCAGCTTTACTACCTCATACCAAAGCACTGACACCGCCGATAACCCAAACACAGCCGCCAACTGCCACGCGCTCAAAGGCGCGAGTTTGAGGAACCCATTTAGCGGCGTGTATATGAACACGAGTAGCCCGACGATAATCATGACGCTCACCGCCCACATGACTTTGTCCTTCGCCAACCGCTTGACTGATGTGAAAATGCTGTCAACATCCGAGCTGTTGACTTGGACTAAAAACAGGTTTGCAAGCATGATAATGCCTATGCCCATTGCCCGCGCAATTTCGATGTTGTCACTTGTCATGAGCATATAGTAGTACGCACCGAAAGAAGCCGCGAAAATCGTTAAACCTTGCGAGACGCTTTTGGCAAGCAACCCTCTTGTAAGCATTCGCTTTTGGGGATTACGCGGCGCGCGTTCCATAATGTCCGACTCGGCGGGTTGCCGTTCCAATACGATTGAACAGGTGGGGTCAATAATCAACTCCAACAGCATGACGAGCATGGGCAGGAATAACAGCGATTCGGGGGCAATGCCCAGCGACGGCGCGAGTAAAGCCGCAAACGCAATGGGTATATGAATCGTGAACACGTACCCCACCGCTTTTCTGATATTATCGTAAATCCGCCGCCCGTCTTTGATAGTGTCAACAATCGTTGAGAAGTTATCGTCCATGAGAATGAGGTCTGCCGCCTCGCGCGAAACCTCACTTCCGCGTTTACCCATTGCCACACCTATGTCGGCGTATTTGAGTGCGGGCGCGTCATTAACACCGTCGCCGGTCATGGCTACGATTTCGCCATTGTCCTTAAACGCCTTGACAATACGCATTTTATGCTCCGGAATTACGCGTGAAAAAATCGTCACGCTTTTGACACTTTCGCGCAACTCCTCATCGCTCATCTTAGCGAGCATATCGCCCGTGATAATCTTTTCGTCGTCGGAGCATTTAATCAGCCCGATTTGTTTGGCGATTGACGCGGCAGTAATGCCGTTATCGCCCGTAATCATAACCACACGCACCCCCGCTTTTTGGCAGGCGGCAATATCGGCTTTGACGGACTCGCGCGGAGGGTCGGTTAAGCCCACTAACCCGCACAGAGTAAGCTCACAATCGAGAATGTTCGCAGGTATTTCAGATTCACTCTGCGGTTTAGCCATAGCGACCGCAATTACGCGCAGGCCTTGTTCGCTCATCTCACGGATTTTGCCCTCTGCTGACGACTTCTCGGAGTCAGACTGTTTGCATACTTTCAAAATCTGCTCAGGAGAGCCTTTCGCGGCAATGATAATCTCATCATCGTGAAACCAAATATGCCCCATCATTTTGAGTTCGTTAGTGAACGCATACTCCGAAATGAGCCGCCCCGCAAACAGGTGTGTTGGTGTAATGCCGTGGCTCTCCTCACAATGCGCGAGCATGGCTTTCTCCATGGGGTCATAAGCGTCAGTCTCGCAAGCAAGCCCCATGATTTCCACAAGATTGTCCTCATCACCGTTGGCGACCCACTCGTCCTGCACGCTCATTTGATTCATGGTGATTGTACCTGTTTTATCCACGCACAAAACAGACACTGCGCCCAGCGTTTCCACCGACGGCAGTTTACGCACTAAGGATTGCTTTTTCGCCAGCCGCCACGCACCCATTGACATGAATACCGCCAATATAACGGGGAATTCTTCAGGAATCATCGCCATAGCAAGCGTTATCCCCGCGAGTATACTCGTCACAAACCTGTCCGCGCCGTCTAATTCGGGGACGTTGAACCACGTCACCACCGTGACTAAAGTAAACAGCGTTACAGCGATAATCGCGCACACTTTCACGATACCGCCGATTTGTTTTTGAAGCGGCGTTTTCATGGTAGGTGCCTGCGCCACGTTCGCGCCGATTTTGCCGTATTCGGTATCGCCGCCGATTCGGTCAACTTTTATGAACCCCGTTCCGTTGGACACAAGCGTCCCTGCGTAGCAGTAGTCATTGCGCCAGTAATCGGTGGACTTGTCGGAATCATACGTACCGTCAGTCTCGACTTTCCAGACGATTTTCCACACACCCTCAGCTTCACCTGTGAGTGAGGACTCGTCAACACACAAGTCACTGCATTTGATAACGTAGCCGTCGGCAGGGATTTTCACGCCCTCGAAAATCTTCATGATGTCGCCGGGCACCAAATCCACGCTGGCAATGTTGATTTCCGCATCATCACGAATGACTGTGACGTGCGGCGCAGACAAGTCTTTAAGTGCGTTCAGCGTCTTGTCGGTTTTCCACTCTTGAATAACCTCGATACTGATGATTCCTATAACAAACGCAAGCATGACCAAACCGTCAACAGGTTCGCCGAGAATGAAGTAGATTGTCGCCGCAATAATCAGCAACAAAAACATCGGTTCGCTGATGATATGCAGTGCTTTTTTGGCGAAACTTTCTTTCTTTTCGGAAGAAAGTTCGTTCTTGCCGTATTCTATCTGAAGCTGTCGTGCTTGCTCGGCGGTTAATCCTATAAGTTTGTTCATCATAATGACTACCTCCAACGTATTATTGTAAAGATAGCTCTATGGCAGTTATCACAGTTGGAATGTTCATGTCGGCGTATAATTGAGTATAAAGAAAACACACCTATGGAACAATCACTGTCCCACAGATGTGCGAAAACATCATCTGCTGTCGCGGTTGCGACCCGGCTACATAAACTTGTTTTGAAGTTTACTGCCTGTTCAGTTTGTACTGTAGCATAAATACAGCGCAAAGAGTAACTTGCAGTTAGTATAGCATATAAAAAGCCGTTTGTCAAGGGTTTTTAGAAATTTTTTAAAAAACACTGCCTGATGGGTTAAACCCAATCAGGCAGTGTTTTAGGAAACGCCAGTAAATAAACTTGTCTTGGCAGTTCCTTATTAGAAATCAATCGTCTTTTTCTAACAGCGGAGGCGCGCCGGTAGCTACAGTGTCGTCAACGTCGTCGGTGTCGTCGTTATAATCGTCATCATATTGGGCAGAGTGCGGCGTGTCGTTAGCTGTTTCAGTTTCATCAGGAACAACAGGCGCGGCAGGAGTGGTGTTATCGGGGACGTCCTGAGGGTTGTAATTGTCCAACGGCTTACCGCCCGTATCGTCGTCAGCGTGTTCGAGGGGTGGCAGCCCTGCAGTCGCTTTTGCCTCGATTAACATTGCCCATGCGGATTGCAATTCGTCCTCCGACATGGCTGAAATTGCCCTGACTTGTTCAGGTGTCAACAGCGAGGTGAGCCGTACTGCCAACGCAGGAGTCAGTCCGTTTTCAAGAGACATAATCTCGTCCATGGTGAGGTTTTCCAACAACACTTCAAACGCGGCGTTCATCTGCGTCCCTGCAACGTGAATTTGCGCTTCAGCAGAGAGAATCTGCTTGCCCGAGCTGTCAATGGTGTAGTTCTCGTGGTGAATCAGCTCAGTGACAGGCACAAAATCAAACCCTTTGTCCTTGAGTTGCGAAATAATCGCGGGAAGAGCTTCGGTGGTGTTCTCCAAGTCATTGTGGAACAAAATGATTGAACCGGACTTCGTTCCGCTCACAACGCGCTTGACGATTGTCTTCGCAGAGGGACCTTGCCAATCAATGCTGTCTACCGACCATTGAATGTACTTATACCCCATGCCGTTTATGGTGAAAACGGAGTTGTTGTCATACTCGCCGTAGGGGGCGCGGTAGAGCGTGGGGGCAGTGCCCGTGATTTTCTCGATTTTGTTGTGTGCCGTACGCGTATCCGCAATCAACTCGTTGATGTTCGCGCCCTCAATGTGCGGGTGAGCGTCCGAATGGCTCTGTACTTCGTGACCGTCTCTGTGAATACGCAAAACGTCTTCGGGATACTTGTCGGCGAATTCGCCCGTGACGAAGAACGTCGCCTTGATGTTCTCTTGTTCAAGAATGCTCAACAGTTCGTCAGTGTTGGAATTCCCCCATGCACAGTTGAACGTCAGCGCGACTTTATTGTCGTCGCGGTCAACATGATAGATGGGCAGGCGGCGTTCGTCCGCGCCTGTTTTGATTGAAGTGAGGATTGCGGCGATTCCGATAACGATACCCGCGATAATCGCAAGCGTAATCACGGCGAGCCGCAGTGCGCGTTTTTTCGTAACAGTGTAAACAAACATAATTTTGCTCCTTTGTAAACTAATTAGACTACTAAAGGATATGCTTGTTTTGCTTGTATTAGTACAAGTTACCGTCTAAAAAATTTCAGCCACCTTATTTCCCAATGCTCCGCGAATCCGTGAGCGCGCCGCCTCGTTTTGATACGCCTCGCCCATGGGCTTAACCACACACTGTTCCCCCGAATAGTTCAACAGGATATAACAAGGAACGTACCCCTCGCTCACAATCCTGACCGTGCCGTCGCTGTCTCGTTCAAGTTCGAGGCAGGCGATAACCGCGTCGCGGTTGGTGTTATTGGGCGTCATGTCCATACCCGAGAGAAAGTTGCCAAGCGAGTAATAACAGGGGACTTTTCGACCGTCCGTCGCCGTCAATACGCGATACTCCTGCAATACGTGGGGGTGCGCGCCCAGAATGTAGTCCGCGCCTATGTCGGCAAGTTCCTGCGCCGCACCGAGCTGGCTGCTGCTGATGACTTGGCTGTTCTGCGTGCCCCAGTGCATATACACAATGACGAATTCCGCGCCTTTGTTGCGCGCGGCTTTTATGTCGCGTGCGGCGGTACTCCTTTTATAACGGTTGATTTGCTCCAATTCCTCATCTGAATACAACCCCGCGAAGCCGTTAATCGAACCCGACACGTAGGATATAAACGCGACTTTGATTCCGTTCACGTCCACCGACAAAAACCTGTCACCACCGCCGCTCTTGAACAAACCGTTGCTCAAAATGTTATAATCGTCCAGATTATCCACCGTTTCGTTAATCCCGAGAATTCCGGTGTCAAGGTTGTGATTGTTCGCAGTCGCCACCGCATCAAACACAGAAGCCACTCCTTTAAGAAAGTCAGGCGAGGCATTGCAGTAGGGTAGTTGCCCGAGAGGTGATTCAATGGACGTTTTTGCGCGAATATACGGCGAGGACTGTGATACCATAGTCTCCAAATTCGCCATAGCAAAGTCCGAACGAAAAAGGACATCGCCAACATAGTCGTAACACGCGCTCCAGTCAAACCGCCCTCGCCCTGCCGCGCTGTCGTGCTTGTACGACGCCATCAAGTCCCCCGTGAACATCAGCACGGCGCGATTCGTCGGGTCAGCATCGGGGTTATGGTATGTACCGTCGTCGCGCAACACGAATCGCGGTGGCGGCATTTTAGGCTTATCGGGCAGCAACCCCACAGCAGGCGGCTCGGACGCCGTTGTCGCAGGCTCCGTCACAGGTTCCGTAGTCGTCGGCTCCGGCGCAGTCGTAGTCGGCGAATTAGTAGGTTCTGTTATACTCATACGTTCGGGGCTAACGTCAATGGTGGCAGTCGGCGGAGACGTTTCGCGCGGCGCAGTAGCAGATTTACTCGCGGGCACCGTGTCATTGCCTCCCTCACCCACAGCAACGCCGACTA
The DNA here is from genome assembly GCA_009778605.1 of Oscillospiraceae bacterium. Taxonomy (GTDB): domain Bacteria; phylum Bacillota; class Clostridia; order Oscillospirales; family Ruminococcaceae; genus Ruminiclostridium_E. The sequence continues at coordinate 2,750 of WRJN01000051.1, read as the reverse complement.
TTGCGACAAGCGTCAGAATAATCGGAATCAGGCATATGGTGATGATGTCACGTTTGTATTTGTTTCTACGCTTCATATGTGGTGTAACTCTTTTCTATGTGTTGGAAACTTCTCTATGTAAGAACAACTCTTTCTGTAAGCCGGGTTTTGTCGTGTATAATCATTTATCTTTCCAATGGGGGTTACACCCCCATACCCCCGAAATCTTGAGAATGAGAGTTACACCCCCATACCCCCGAAACCTTGTGTAGGGCACGTTGTCGCCAACGTGGTCGTGCCGCTCTTATCGCACACCCCCCGAGCAAGAGGTTATTAGACCTCTTATGAAAGGTCTACCGTGCTGGCGTTGCATCGGCTCGGGTTTACATGGCAGTGGCGTCTCCGCCACCCCGGTGAGCTTTTACCTCACCTTTCCACCTGTACCACTCAATGAGTGGTAGTCTATTTCTGTTGCACTCGCCCTATAGTCGCCTACGGCTGCCGTTAGCAGCGAGCCTGCTCTGTGATGCCCGGACTTTCCTCACACGCCGAAACCGACGCGCGCGATTATACAAAAAAGTTGCCCATATATTATGAGAGTATACCATAGATTTTTCGATTCGTCAAGCATAAGTTGAAAAATAGGCAAATTTTCAAAAAAACTTTTTGCGTAAAAGCCTTGACAATTGTCATATAATCTGATACAATGTATTATACGATTTTTTAATTTTCAGGAGGATTTACTGTTATGTGGTTTAATAACCTTAAAATCAAATCAAAAATGATTCTGTGTTTCGGCGTAGTAATCGCGCTGACAGCGTTTCTGTCTATCTTTGCAATCTTAGAACAAAATAACATAGACTCGTCATACAACGTCGTTCTTGACTTTCCTGTCATGGCGGCAAGTCATGTTTCCGATTTTAACTTCGCGGTGACTGAAGTCAGACGCCTTGGTACAACTATATCGACGTTTGCACCTGTCGAAAATAACGAAGGTCCAATCAATACGTATTTTGAACAAGCAAAAGCGGCAATGGAAGATGCCGAAAACGCTTTGAAGTATTACGACGACTTAGTGAGCCGCAACCCTAACTTAGACCAAAAAGGGAGGGACGAACGCTACGCGCAAACCAAAAATTTGCGTGATTTGCTTAATGGTTATTGGGACGGTACGTTCATGCCTACAATGACAGCGGCGCGTGCAGGAGACCACGGTACAACGATTGCCGTTATGTCTGCAGGCGCAGAAGACATGAAAAGGTTGACTGAGGGTTGTGAAGCTATGCTCACGGCGGTGGAAACGTCTCGTGACAATCAAAAAGTTGCCGCGCAAAAGTTGGCAAGGCAAACAACTTATATAGTGTTAGTGATTGCCTTGGCAGTTTTAATCACGGCGGTTGTTATAGCACTTTGGATTGCTACGAAAATCAGTAAACCGTTGGCGATTCTCACGGCGTTCATGGACAAAGCAGGTTCAACTGGGGACATCGCGTTATCCCAAGCGGACGTGCAGGTAATTCAAACCTATGCGGGTATGCAGGACGAAATCGGGAAAACGATTAACGGCGCGAGCAAATTCGTGCAACACGTCACGCACATTTCGGAAGAGCTTGAAACCGTTTCACAAGGTAACTTAACCACTGAAATCGAGTTGTTGAGCAATACTGACAAGATGGGTATGTCATTGTCGCACATGGTTAAGAGCTTGAATGAGATGTTCGGCGAAATCAACATTTCGACTGAGCAAGTAGCGAACGGTTCTAAACAAGTTGCAGAGGGTTCACAATCGTTGGCACAGGGTTCGACTGAACAAGCGTCTGTCGTGCAGGAATTGTCGGCAGAAATCGCGGACATTGCGAGCAACACTAAAGCGAACGCAGAAATGGCGCGTAAAGCGGCGAATCTTTCTGAAACAATCAAGGCTAACGCCGAAAAAGGCAGCCATCAGATGGATGAGATGATGAGAGCCGTCCGTGACATCAACGAAGCGAGCCAAAGCATCAGCAAAGTCATCAAAGTTATTGACGACATCGCTTTCCAAACCAACATTCTCGCGCTTAACGCCGCAGTTGAGGCGGCGCGCGCAGGACAGCACGGGAAAGGGTTCGCAGTTGTTGCGGAAGAAGTTCGGAACCTCGCGGGTAAGAGTGCGGAAGCAGCGAAAGAAACAGGTGAGTTGATTGCTAACTCGGCGCAAAAGGCTGAGTTGGGGACGAAAATCGCAGGAGAAACGTCCGCAAGCCTTACTGAAATTGTGGCAGGGATTAACGAGAGCAGTCAGTTGGTAGAAAACATTGCTGTATCCTCCGACCAACAATCGCAAGGTATCGCGCAAATCAACAGCGGTATTGACCAAGTAGCGAGCGTGGTTCAGCGTAACTCGGCGACTGCAGAACAATCAGCGGCAGCATCTGAAGAGATGAGCAGTCAATCGCATATGCTTGAAGAGCTTGTGGCTAAGTTTAAGCTGAAGAGATAGTGTAACAGACAAAATCCCTCTCATCACGAGGGGCTGACGTAAGACAACTCTAAAAAAACCTGTAAAACTCATAACTTTTATAGGCAAGTGGGCAAACGGATTAAAAGAAAAGACTGTTTCATTTACATGAGGCAGTCTTTTTTACTTATGTACTCGTTTTAATTACGCTATACATAGAAAAATACTTACAAACTGCGGAAATGCGATGGTAAAGGCGGGTAAAAATGGCACTGGAAAACAGCGTTACAAATGCAATTTTTGCAACACAAGAACGGTCGTCAAAAAAGAAAAT
>WRJN01000050.1 GCA_009778605.1 Oscillospiraceae bacterium | reverse complement strand
TTTATGGTGGTGAAGATACTCAATCGGGTCCTCAATGGTGATAATATGGCAGTTTTTAGAACGGTTGATATGGTCTACCATAGCCGCGAGAGTGGTGGATTTACCTGAACCCGTCGGACCCGTTACCAACACGAGTCCGCGCGGACGAAGAGCGAATTCACCGAGAATCGGCGGGAGCGACAAGTCTTTAAGGGTCGGTATGTCGTTACGCAAAAGACGCAGTGCAATCGCGTGATAACCGCGCTGGCGATACACGTTGACCCTGTGCCTGTACCCTGCAACCGACACGAACGAAAAGTCAGCGTCGTCGCCTTTTTGGATAATCTGCTTATGTTTGATTGAGGTGATTTGGTTAATCACGTTTATAATCATCGGCTCGTTGAAGTCGGGATAGCCCGAGAGCTTTCTGATACTGCCGTGCAGACGCACCAACGGCGGCAACCCTGCCGTGAAATGCACGTCGGACGCCTCTAAGGCGCGCGCCTCGTCAAGAATGTCGTTTATGTCGATTGTTTTCATAGGGGATTCTCCTTTTTAATATTAAACTGTATCAGACCGTATAAGTCGCTTTAACAAGTTCGTCCATAGTGGTGGTTCCTGCGATTACCATGTCGGTCACGTTGTCGCGGAGCAGTTTTGTGCCGTTCTTTTTCGCCAACTGCCCGATTTCTTCAGCAGTACCGTCTTTTGAAATACACTCTTTGATTGCGTTGGAAGGAATGATGATTTCGTGAATCGCGGAACGCCCCGCATATCCCGTGTTGCGACAGTTCTTGCACCCACCGTGCTTGGCTTCCTTGACCCAAATCGGTTCATCTTTGTTGACTAACTTCAAGTCCGCAGGGTCGGTGAGTTCAACGTCTTGCGCGCATTCCTGACACAGCACTTTTACAAGACGTTGCGCGATAACGCCGACAATGGAGGATGCAACCATGTACGGCGCGACGCCCATGTCAACCAAACGCAGAATCGTGCTTGCCGCGTCGTTGGTATGCAAAGTAGACAAAACCAAGTGACCGGTAATCGCCGCGCGGATTGCGATGTCGGCAGTTTCACCGTCACGAATCTCCCCAACCATGACTATATCCGGGTCTTGACGAAGAATCGCACGCAACGCAAGCGCGAATGTGTAACCCGCCTTGACGTTCATTTGACATTGGTTTACACCGTCGATTTTTTTCTCCACCGGGTCTTCACACGTTACGACGTTGATGTTAGGCTTAGACAGTTCGCCCAACGTCGCATAAAGTGTGGTGGATTTACCTGAACCGGTCGGACCGGTAACGAGCATAACACCGTGAGGGCATCGAATAATCTGCTTGAACATTTGATAGTTGTAATCGCTCATACCCAAGTCGGTGACTCTACGCGTTTTCTCATCGGCCGTCGAGAGAAGACGAATAACCACTTTCTCGCCGAATACCGTCGGCACGGAAGACACACGCAAGTCAAGGTTTACGCCGTCCACTTTAACTCCGAAACGCCCGTCAAGCGGAATACGTTTCTCGGCGATGTTCATGCCCGAAAGGATTTTCAAGCGCGTTACCAACGATGAGTGAATCGTTGGTTTAACCGCCATTTTCTCGCTACACTCACCGTCAACACGATAACGAATGCGCGTTCTGTCCTTGAACGGCTCAATATGAATGTCCGATGCGTTACGGCGGAATGCGTCCTCAATCAAGCTGGTGACTAATTTAACAACACCCGAGTTCTTAACCTCATCAGATTCGCCCTCGGCCTCCAACGCCGCAGCATTTTGCTCAAACTCCTTGTCGATATTCTCCATAACCTCTTGCTGTTCACTTTGCGAATAAGCATTGTTTATGGATTCGATAATTGAAGTTTTAGTGGACAAGACAGGGTTAATATCCAACCCGGTTTTTAGTTTCAAGTCCTCAAAAAAGTAGAAGTTCAGCGGGTCATTCGTGGCGACGAACAGGCGATTCGTAGACATTCTGTAAGCAATCAGCGTGTGTTGACGCGCCAATTCCTCAGGGATTTTTCCCACTGCCGCAGGGTCAATATTAGTCGTTGCTAAATCCACGTAAGGGACTTTCAGGCGATTGGATAACACTTGGAAAAGCTGAAGTTCATTGACAAATTTAAGGTCAAGCAACGCATCACCTAACTTGATTCCGCCGACCTGTTTTTGATGTTCAAGTGCTTTATCAAGCTGTTCATCTGTGATATAACCTGCGTCAATCAATAATTGACCTAATCGAATATTGTGCATTGGCATTTTAAGTCCGCACCTTTCTGCCGCCTGTTGCGGCATAAAAATTTTTGGAGCGCGCTTGTAAAATCGCGCATTTTATGATATAATTTTATATGATATACAAATATTGGAGGAATTATCATGCCGTTAGATGTTATGATTTTGGCAATCCTGTTCGTGTACGGAACGATTATCGGAAGTTTTCTCAATGTAGTGATTCTGCGAACACCTTTGAAAGAGCAAATCGTTAAGGGGCGTTCCCACTGTATGTCCTGCGGGCATACACTCGCTTGGTATGACTTATTCCCCATACTGAGCTGGATTACGCTTCGCGGAAAATGCCGCTATTGCAAAGTAAGTATATCGGGGCGGTACGCCTTAGTGGAGCTACTCGGGGGTGTGGCGTTCGCGCTGTCGTTTTGGACGTTCGGTCTCACCATTCCGTTAGCGTTTGCGATTGTGTTATTCCCGGTACTCATCTGCGCGTCGTTCTTTGACATTGACACAGGCGAAATTGAGTATTGGTGCCCCATTACGATTGCGAGCCTTGGCGTTGTCGCGCTGACTCTCACGCTCATGGGCGCGACCGACACTATGACATGGTACGAACACCTCATCGGCGCGGTGATTGTGTCTGTGCCGTTCGCCGTACTCGCATTTTTTGGTGCAATGGGTGGTGCTGACGTTCAACTCATGGCGGCATCAGGACTATTGCTGGGGTGGAACATTGTCCCTGCCGCGTTCATCGGAATCTTCCTCGGTGCGATTGTGGGTGTTTTCATCAAGATTTTCCGCAACCCCACTCCGCAGAAAGTCTACGAGGGGGAGGAAGAAACCGCTCACGACGTAAAAGGGACGGTTATGCGGTTTGGACCCTGCCTGTCGGTAGGAATCGGCGTGTCGTACTTATACGGCGAACAAATCATCGAGTGGTATTTGAAACTCATGCGGTTTGCATAACGCCCTCAAATTTATCGGAACGACACACCGCCACACGGCGGTGTGTTGTTTTGGATTAAGGATTAGTCGCACCCACAACCTGGGTAATCAGGGCAATCGGGCGATGCGTCTTTGCATTTATGAACAGATTCACCACAACTACCCGGGCACATTTTACATTCAGCCAACGCAGGGCATGGAGGAGTTTCTTTGCAACACTCTTCACATCTGCCGGTATATAGGTTTATTAGCTTACCATGGGCAGAGCAACAAGTAGTACAAGGCGTTGGCATTCCACATCCCTGACAGTTCATCATACGCCCGAGTTGTGGGTCGGCATGATATACAATCACTAACATATTTGTCACTTCCGCTGACGATAAGATATCACCTACACTGTCAGACGTAGTAATTTTTGTATCTCCGTCAGATACCTCCGGATTAGCTCTTGCTCTGAACGTCCGCGACGGAGTGCCACATATACCCGGTTCTGTACAGTTGACAGAAGAGCAATCAGTGCCGCCGTTTCGTCCAATCCATGTAAGCATAACGTCGCTCTCTGTTCGTGACGACATCGTTATTTTATCGGAAACTTCGGCATCAACTCGTATATTTAAGAATGTCTTCCCCCTCATTTGGTGAGCAGGATTCCATGATGCACTACCGCCGCCGCATTCAATGGCAACAGTCACCACAAGGTTAGCGGGACCGTAAAACGACTCGTTAAACACGCGGTAGGTGTTCAAAGCCGAGGTCGTCGTAGGCAGTGCGATTGAGGCTCCTGTCGAATCAAGCAAAGGCATATCGTAAAGACGTCCATTAAATACAATCAACGCTCTGGGTGTACCACCGTGGTCTTTTATATCGTCAGCAAAAATGGCCGCTTTATTGGCGTGCTCATCCCAAATAACCTCAAGTTCTGCGACGTTACGCAACCGCTGGGAGATGAACTGCTCCCCCGCAGAAACGATTCGCTGTACTCCTGAGTCGCTCGACACTAACTCAACGACATTGGCAATTGGCTGATACATTGAAAATACAGCTGTCATGAGTAACGCGAAAATCGCCGTGGCAATTACACACTCAACCAGTGTGACGCCTTTTTTTGCTCTTAACCTCAATAAAAACTTCATCGCCATCCCTCCCTTTAATACGTAAACTTGTCTATCAACTATTTTTGTAAATATCCGGGTAAACTGTGGTCAATAGGAACCGAAGGAGACACACTATTGTCTATACCAATCAGTGGTGTGCTGGTTAAAATTGCCACAGTATATGTCTGATTAGCATCAAAACCTCCGTCTACAATCGGTTTTGGGCCTAAATTCGGCGAGAATACAATGGAAAGTAATCCACTGTCGGCATTTCGGTCGAACTTGACACACTTGCAACCGTTGCTGTTCGGATGAACAACGGCACCGTTATTGGCAATGGCATCTTGGCATAACGCGCCATCTTTCCCCGCAATAATCCCCTCAATAATATCAACGCCACCTTGTTGTGGGAAGTTCAGCGTAAAAGTGTGGTCGGTAAAAACTGTATCAACCAAATACCCATTATCAATCTTAAACCGTATAAAATACGCATACTTCGCGGTAAGCTGACCAACTGTGCCGTCCGTTCTTTTGACATTACTAAACGTACCGTCAGCACCTGCGTTAGCCGCCGTTACCCCAGGGGGCAGGTGAATGGTCGCTAATGGTTTTTGAACACCTGCGCTGTTCAAAGCAGTCGCTCCGTCAATCTTAGCACCGAAATCTGTACTCAAATTCGCGAACACGTCAGCGGGCGCACTTGGCGAGCCAACTAACAATTTCACAGACTGCACTGTGATATACGGAACGGTGAACGACGTCTCAAACGTCGTACTTTTCGATTTGCGGTTACCGTTGCTTGCGCCTTGTTTCAGCCCCGTAAGCTCAAGACCCGTGCGTTTTGCTTTCGGCAAATCCCAATCCCCCGCAAAACTTGCATTGTCTTGGTCTACTACACGGTCGACAAACGGATAAACAACATTATTAGTACCCCCATTGAAATTAAAAGAAACATTTACTGCGCCGCGAACACCACCACTACCCACTGTACCCGAGTCGCGCGCCAATTCATGACGTTGTCCGCGCAGACTGCGCGTTTCACTCATGTTATTGAGGTGCGTGGTGATTGATGCGTTCAACATTGTTGCGACTATCATCGACATAATCGAAAACACGGCAATCGCAATTACGCACTCAACTAACGAAAAGCCTGACTTGATTTTGCACCTTTGTAAAAACTTCATGACTTTCACCTCCATAAATTCCATGTGTGAGCATTTTAATTTGCTTATGTATCGCAACCCATGAGAGGCAAACCTCTCATGGTTGCGGGCGTCTCGGTATGATTCAGCTTAACACAAGTGTGTTAGAACTGCACCCAACCTCCAACTTCGTTCTTACCCATGGTGTGGGAACTTCCGGGGGGCTCTGCGGGTGTGGCTTCGTCGATAGTGCCAGGGTCAGGGAATTCCGGTTTCGGCGTACCGGTTGTTTCACCTACATTGCCAAGCGGCGGCGGTGACCATTCACCCGGTTCGGTGATTGTTTTCGAGTCACCTTCGTAGAAACCGGGAGGTTGCCCGATTCCACCACCGGGGAGCGCGGAAATAAATGCCCCCATAACGTCGATATTCAAAGATGATGCCGATAAACTTCCAAAGTGGTACAAATTACCGCCTGCGTTGTCGCTTGTGGTAATGCCGACTTTAGGAGTGTAAATGCTACCTGTGAAGAATGAGCGTTGATTTATTACAATCGGCTTAGTTCCGTTATGAACCAAGAAGAGATTCATATTCAGCCGCGCGCCGTGTCCTCTTTGTGCAATACCCCATCTTCCATTCACGGCGATTGAGGTGCGAAGACTACCTGTTCCCGGTTCTAACAGACTTTGAATAAATGTAGAACGACAACCGGTTGTATTTGTCAGAGAACATTTGTTGTTTGCGTTACAGCATACCGCACCGTCAGTCATAAACGAGTTATCACCGAATGTACGAGCACATTTGTTCCAACGCCCTGATTGACAATTACCGCAATAATCAGGACAAATTGCTAAGTTATATGGTGCAATCGTGCAACGTCCGTTAGCAGTATAGGTAACAGCGTCGGGAATTTCAAACACAACCGAGCCGTTGCCCAACGTCAAAATTGCAACTTGTTCGCTGTTATTTGCAGGATTCCACCTAAAACTTGTTCCAGTGCCGTCTAATCGGAGATATACAACATTGTTAGGGTCAAGACCAGTGTCAATGAGAAGAATACAATACTTATCCAAATCAACACTTCCCGGACCGGTAGGGTTGTTGAGAATCGTATTCTTGTCGATATAGTGTATACGCCGTCTTTCAGCGTTATTTCCAGCAGAGTCACCTTCGGGAATTTTGTCAACACTTATGCCGTAACGCGCAAGATTTGTTATGGCATCAGCATTAAGTGCAACCTTTGTTCCAGCGCTGTTGCTCCAGTTGATTGTAACAGTATCTGCGCCTGTGTACCTGTCAGCAGGGAAGTTCCACAAAGGTAACGCGCCATTCGCGCCTGTTCTTGCGCCAAGCATATTTGCTACGGTGCGTGTAGAACTTAACGTGTTACCTCCCACTACGTCACTCCAAGCAAGGTCGGCATTTGTGCTTTTGACGGAGTTTACATTCGTTGTGCGAGGAGGCGTACCTGTGACATCACCTAAAATGTAAAACGTCACGTTCGTGTTGAAAAGACCGTTACTGCCTAAGTTACCTTCAGTGTTGTGAATTATCATATCGCCGCCAACCAAGAAAATGATGTTGCCGGTATACTCACCACCGCCCATATCACCCATAGTAGGTGCGCCGGCAGGTACACCGCCGCCGATATGCAAATCACCTTGAACTGCCACAATTAGCGGTGAAGAACTCGTGTTTCTGAACTTTGCATTGCCCAAAATCATGTTATCTGTTGCTGTAACATCAGCCTCGATGTAAAAACTACGATTGTTACTCGCCCCCATTAAAGTCCACGTAGCGTTGTGGAACGACGGAGCGATTTGTCCTCGCGCTGCTTGACGTGAATACAATGCTTTTGTTCCGTCTTGGTTTGATATGTGAGTCGCCGCCCCCTGTGTCCAAGTGTTATTATTGGGTCCGGTATAGGTAACGTGTCCGTCTTCACTCACTTTCGCCTCACTGGTGCTTGCCGTAGGTTTCCAACAAGGGTTTGTTGTATTCCAAGTCGAGCATATGCCGGTATTCGCGCCGAACGTATGCGAAGGTGTATGGGTTACTGCAGGAGTTAATTCATCGCCAGTTTCATCATCCATAACAGCGGGCGTTTTAATAACGGTATTTCCCGTCACTGTTACTGCCGAATGGGTATTAAGCCAAGGTTTCCCACAATTGGTAGTGGCAACAGGTGAAGAAGCCATATCCGGGTTAGGATTTGCACACGTGTTTACTCCCGGAAGTATTATCTCAGTAGTTTCGTCCCATTCATTCGGCTGTCTGCAATAGCACCGATACACCGTCGTATTTAGCGGTTCATCTTCTTCACAGTCAAGGCAGTCGCACTCGTCGTCATCGTCATCGTGTTGGGGTATCGACGTGATTTTATCGCCCGACGTGCTGTACGTTGCGCGTGCGGGGTCCCAGTCGCGGAACCAGTTTCCGTCGCCGTCCCACTGATAATTCACGCCGTTTTCGACGTAAGGCGTAATAGAAGCGTTATCAATCCACCCACAAGCGGTGCAACGGTTATGTGCCGGAACAGGAGTTACGTTTTGGTTGTCGGGAATCCACGATTCATCGTCCCACCAAGGTTTATTGGAGTCCCACTTGCGCCCGATGTAGTCAGTGCCTTTTAGCTGACCATTCGGTGCAAGCTCATCACTGAGCCAAGCTACAGCACCTGAATTGGTAGCCAACGCGTCATTGATTGTCATGAATGCTAATTCAAACGGTGCTTTCGTAATCGTACCGGTGTTCGCGGGCAAAATACGCACACCATTTGCATCCGCAGGTTGAAGACCCGCTTCCGAGTTAGAGACAAAACGCGGACCGGTCATTAGATACCAACCTCCGTCCAAATAAACTAACGGGTCTTTTTGTGCCGCAAGTCCGTAGCGTTTCTCGTTAGTCGCAGAACCGCCGGTTTCCATCGCCCTACCTTCCGAAGGGTACAAGCCAAAGTTTTGCACATCAAAATCAGAATCATCTTTGTCGAAGTGACCTTCAAATCCTCTGCCCCAAAGCGTATGAGTAGCATCAACATCCTTAAAACCGTCGGCGTTTATATTATCAGCCGGCTGTAAACCGTCGTACCAACGCCATTCCCAGCCGAGGGCTTCGCCTGCACCGCCATCGGGAGACATATAAGATGGTGCGAAAGCGTTACGTTGTGAACCGTCATACATTTTTTGCAAGCTGACACGCACACTCTCGTACTCAACGGTAATGCGTACAACAATATCGTCAAACTCGTTGACAAAAACCAACATTTCTTTTACTTCGCCGCCGCCTCCGAAATTAGACGTACCTTCACCTTTAAGATAAAGCGCACCATTCGCGGCAGACCCTGCGGTAGCAACATAGTCATTGAACGTCTTCACGGTAGAATCATTCCAAATAGCGGCAGCGCACTGCGTTGCACCACCTTTAAGGGCTGTAGAGTCACAAGTTCCGCTTGGTGCCAAACAGCAATCTGGTGAAACGTGACCTGTTCCTGCCACACAGCCGGTGGGGAACGGTGTTTTTTTACAAGATTTCTCGCATCGTACATTAGCCCCGATTTCAAAGAAAACTGTTTCGTAAAAAGCCGCTAAATCATTTTCGTTAGGGTCACCACTTATGTTCAGCAGGTAATTATCAACGGTGTTGAGAACGTCATTAGCTGTCTGATACGCCTGCATATCGCGATAGTTCATCACGACCGCTTGGCGGTTGTTCATTACGGTGTAATACACCGCAGTGGTGACAATCAACATGAACGCCATAATGACCAAGACCACAAACAGGACGCTACCCCGCTTAGACTTGGCACGTGCATTCAAGTGCAAAAGCACCGACTTCCATCTTTCTTTCATAATAATACACCCTTTCGTACACAAAAACTGCTTCACTACTTATTTGCACTCATTCCCCTACTCAAATTAAAGAGTAGGGGGTGAGAGTTTGCCACGTTAGTTGAATTTTAGGTATGCGAAATCGTCATCAGTCGGTTTCTGCATATGTTCAACCACTAAGAACACGATTTCCACTTCATACTCGTACCGTCCATCCGGGTCAATGTAACCGGCATCAGGAGGAGGGGCACCATCACCGTCATCACCATCATCATCGTCATCGGGAACCGTCGCTCCCGCCACATTTCCGCCAGCGGGGTCGCCTCGTTTCAGCAACGTAACATATGCCGCCAAATCTGATTCGTAAATGTGCATTGACAGTGAATCGACTTCAAGCTGATTCATAGGAAGTTTGAATTTAATCACCTGTGCGGCAACAGTTTCAACCTCTCCCGATAAGTAACTTCTCATGGCCACGATAACATCTTCGTTTTTGAATGTCGAATCATCAATCCATTCGCGATAAAGGTTCAATGCCTGTGTGCGTGTCGCGCCTGCTAATCGTCTTTGCATACCTTCAATCGTGTTGAGCTCACTATTATCGAGACCAGA
>WRJN01000049.1 GCA_009778605.1 Oscillospiraceae bacterium | reverse complement strand
CCTTTCTCGAGGTCAATGGCGTTTCGGGTTTTGTAGAGTTCGTAGAACACGTCGCTCACGCACTCCTCAATATCGTGTTTCCCGAACGCCCCTGACAGTTTGCCGTGGACAATCGTCCACGCGAAAGCTGTGTAAGCGTCCATAATCGCCGCTAAACCGTCGTCGGGGGCAGTGACTAACAAAGCGAGAAACTCTTTATCTCTTTGCGTGTGATTCAAAGGTAACACCTCTTTTCTGGCGAAGTATAGTCGGTTAATTTCAAAATGGGCTTGTTTTTTGCGAGACTATTTTGGAGTTAATCGACTATAAAATAACGCACTGATTATGTCAGTGCGTTAATTTTAGTATTGACAGAGTTGATTTTCTGTGGTATAATTGCTATAAGTCGAAATTAGTAGGAGGGTATAAGAAACATGATAATAGGTGTTCCAAAAGAGATAAAACCGCAGGAAAACAGAATAGCGATACTCCCGTCGGGGGTAAAGAGCTTTGTTGACGCGGGTCATACGGTTTGTATTGAACGCAACGCAGGAGTCGGGAGCGGGTTCAGTGATGAGGAGTTCGTCAGCGCGGGCGCGAAAATCATGCAAAGCCCCAAGGAAATATACGACGCGGCAGAGATGATTTACAAAGTCAAAGAGCCGCTTGAGCCCGAGTACGGCTTACTGCGCGAAGGGCAGATAATCTACACCTACCTTCATTTGGCTCCCGATAACGCGCAGACTAAGGCACTGATTGACTCGAAAGTCATCAGCGTAGCGTACGAAACAGTGCAACTCGAAGACGGTTCGTTGCCGTTGTTGTCGCCTATGAGCGCGATTGCGGGGCGTATGTCCATTCAAGTGGGCGCGTATTTGTTGCAGAAAATCAACGATGGTAATGGGACGTTGCTGGGCGGAGTACCTGGTGTAGAACCTGGTCACGTCGTAATCATCGGCGGCGGTGTAGTCGGGCTGAATGCGGCGAAAATGGCAGTGGGCTTAGGCGCGCGCGTAACGATTCTTGACTTGTGTATTGAGCGGTTAGCGTATATCAACGATATCATGGCGAATCGGTTAGTGACGCTGATGTCCAACGGATACAACATCGAGAAGAGCGTGCGCGAGGCAGATTTGGTCATCGGCGCGGTACTCGTTCCCGGGGCGAAAGCCCCTAAGTTAGTCAGTGAGGCGTTGGTGTCACAAATGCGTAAAGGCGCGGTAATCGTAGACGTTGCCATTGACCAAGGCGGCTGTGTCGAAACAATCGACCGCTTGACAAGCCACAACAACCCTTATTTCCTCAAGCATGATGTTGTGCATTACTCCGTGCCGAATATGCCGGGGGCAGTGCCGCGAACGTCTACGTTCGCATTGTCTAACGCGACTATGTCTTACGCGTTGCAGATTGCGAATAAAGGTGTCGAAGCCGCTATGCGTGATGACGCGGCGTTGGCTAAGGGGTTGAACACCTATAAAGGCAAAGTCGCCTGTAAAGCAGTCGCGGACGCGCAAGGGTTGCCTTATGAAGAAGTCACTTTTTAAGTGTGGGTGTTATCGAAAGTGTATTGACATTACCGATATAATCTGATATAATTAAGGCAAACAATGTTGGGGGAGGTATACTTTCATGAAAAAGCTAATATCGGTCATCACCGCAACGGCGATTCTCTTGTCCCTATTCACGCTTGTGCCGGGTGTCGCGCCTGTAGCGAGCGCGCAACCTGTGCAGACGGCGTTCCGCTCGCTTGTTTACAACTTCACTGCCTCTTCATCGTCGCCTAACGTGAGCGGCTCTACCGTTTCGTTACGCACGGACAGTTGGCAGGAGGTTGCCGCCCCCCTTGTTGCGAACGGTAATAAAGTCACTGCTACGTTCACGGGCGTGTCGGCAGGCGGGTTCATTTCGTTAGGAGAAATCGTGGGAGCAAACCCCGGTAATCTCACGTTAGACAGCATTGTCGTCAACGGAATGTACGTGGTTATTCCCGCGAGCACGACGACATTGAGCAGCAGTCAGCAACTGCCTAATCGGTGGAGCCCGTTCAGCGTTGGTGATAAATTCGCAGCGTCGGCGGACGGCTTGAAGTATATCGGTGTCGCGAACGACTCGGGCGGCGAGAAAGTGTTCCAGTTCTTCGCCGACCCCGACGCACCACTCACTGACAGCGAGGCGGCGGCAGGGTTTACGGCATCTCACGCGGCAGCCCTTTCTATGACTGCGGCGACAGTCACCTACAAAGACTACAACGCGATAAGCGGCGCGCAGACTGCGTTTAACAGTTTGTCTGCGGGTGCGAAAAGCCAACTTCCGAGTGGGGTGAATGCGGCGTTTTTCACGACTTTACTCAGCAAAATCAACGAGTTAGGCTTACCGCGCTCGTTGGATTATGCGGTTAATATGGGGTTAGGCTGGAACCTCGGCAACTCTTTAGATGCGTTTAATTCGCAGGAATTCGGCGGCACAGTCACCGATTGGGAAACGGCGTGGGGTAACCCCGTAGTTACCAAACAACTCATTAACACGGTAAAAGAAAGCGGATTTTCACACATTCGTATTCCTTTCACCGTGGCACACAGAGGAAGCGACAAAGGCGCGTCCACACCTGAGAGCGAAATCCGCTACGTGATTCACCCCGAATGGCTCGCGCGTTACAAAGAAGTCGTGCAATGGGCAGTTGACGCCGATTTATACGTCATGGTGAATCTTCATCATGATTCGTGGTTCTGGCTCGGGCGCAACCACAATGAGAACCCTATGGGCGGCGGTTGGAACGGAACAGCACAAATGAGTAACGCGCATTACAGGCGTTTCACCGACTATTGGAAACAGATTGCTGATGCGTTCAAAGATATGCCCGATACAGTCATGTTTGAAACCAACAACGAACCTGAGTTCAACGCGGCTGACCCGCAGGACGGTGCGAATCCGCTCAACTTGCAGCGTCTTGATGCTACGAATAAAGCCGCCTACGATATAATCCGCGCTACTCCGGGTAACGCCAATCGCATGATTGTCATTCCCACGTATAAAACTAATCACAACCAAAGCGCACACACGTTAAAGTTCATTCAAACCGATTTGAAGAACGACCCCAACGTCATTGCTACGGTACATTATTACGGTGAGTGGGTGTTTAGTAACCCGCTTGGCAGAACGATTTTTGACGAGAAACTCTTCGACCAGTTCGACGTGAGCGATTCTCGGACGGCGCGCAACAGTATTGACGATTTCTTTGACATATTAAACGCCAACTTCGTCGAAAACGGAATCGGCGTGAGCGTGGGTGAGTGGGGATTGCTCCACTATGACCACAACTTCGGCAAAGACGCCTCACAACGCGGCGAGGAGCTGAAGTATTACGAGTACGTACAATTCAAAGCGCGGGATTTCCGCGGAATCAGCTTGTCTTTTTGGGATAACGGTTCAGGTATTAACCGCACAAACGGCGAGTATAACTGGAATATTCCTCAAGTGGGTGCGATGTTGGGGTGTAACGAACGCAGTTCCTACTCGACAGGGCTTGACACCACCTACTTCCGCGACGTTGTGACCGCTGACGTCAACATTCCGCTGACACTCAACGGCAACACGTTCATGGGCATACAAGGGCTCACGCAGGACACTGACTACACCTACGCGAACGGCGTTGTCACACTCAAGAAAGACTACATCAACGGTTTACTCGACGAGTTTGACTATTACGGTGCGTTTGCGCGGTTAGTCATGCAGTTCTCGGGCGGCGTTGATTGGGAACAATACCTCGTCAACAGCCATGTTCCTGCGGCAACGGCGGCTACCGGTTCAAGGACGGCAGGGCTGAAAATTCCGTTCAAATTTAACGGCAACAAAGTCCGCCGCGTGAGCTGTTATTCGGGTGCCGCCCCTGCAAGTGTTGATTCGGCGGGAATATGCGGCAACAGCTACCCTTGCAACCGTCACCAAGGCGGCAACCACGGTGAGTGGTTCCCCTATTTAGAGTACGGCGCGGCGTATACTGTGGATTATGCGAGCGGTACTTTGAATCTTACGGGTGTGACACCTAATCACAACAATTCGTTTTTTAACAACGGCGGCGGGCGCGGTTTGAACGGCGGCAGTTTTACGTTGGTTGTGGAGTTTTATGACGGCTCACGGGTGGACGTGACGCTCAATGTAGCGGGCGACCCAGTCACGAGTACGGCGAACGCCTCGAGCGGTCATGCGGCAGGACCACCACTGCCCGACGCGCCTCCGTTAGATGACACGCCGATAATCAACAATTTGGTGATTGAAGTTTTGGTGAATAACACAATCAAAATCAGCAACCCCACCGATAAAACGCTCACCACTAAGTCCATGTATGTCGTCGCGGACGTGGGCGGAGTCCCTTACAGATGGAGATTGCCTGCGGTGATTCTCCGAAAAGACGGATTCGTAATTTTAGCCAACGGCAACGGAAAGAACCCCGAACCTTTCACGTTTGTTCCGGGGTATTTGAAACGCTGTCAAGTCAACTTTAATGCGACGACTGCGCCGTCGGTGAGGTTGGTCACGGCTGACGGCAGACTCGTTTCGCGCTGGAATCGTGCGGCGTAGATGTTCGTACCGCTCAGGTGCTTGGGCAAGCACTTGAGCGGTATTGATTTCCGTGGAGGTCTACTAAGGAACTGCCAATAAATAAACTTGACGTTTCCCTTGCATTTTTGCCGACATACTTCGTTGAAATTTCTTGAAAGGCACAAAGCCTACTGCGAAATTTCTCCTCGTCTGCCGACAAAAATACGGCGGCAAACTTGTCAACTTTATTTATTGGCAGTTCCTAAACGGGTTCTATTTGTGCGATAATATCATCAGCGTTCAGCGCAACCTCAACGCTGTCTTTGTTAATCATGTTTTTCAGCACCGCTGAACCGTTTTGCAACTCATTATCGCCGACTACCAACGAGTATCGCGCGCCGATTTTATCCGCGTACCGCATCTGCGCCTTGACACTGCGCCCGACGATGTCACAGTGGGCGTTTTTTTCGCGTTTGCGTAATTCATGAACTATCCGAAACGTGAACAAAGCCGCCGATTCCCCAAGAGCCGCCACGTACAGGTCGGGAGTATTCCCACACTTTGTGTTATTCCCGAATGTGTCTAAGAATGAAATGATTCGCTCAATCCCCAATGCAAACCCTGACGCAGGTGTTTTTGCTCCGCCGAGTTGTTCAAGCAATCCATTGTACCGCCCGCCTCCGCCGAATACCGCCCCTGATTTGGGTACAAACTCGAACACGGTGTTGGTGTAATAGTCTAATCCGCGAACGATTCGCGGGTTTACGGTGTAGGGGACATTCAGCGCGTCCAATCCTGCCTTGAATTGTGCAAAAAAGCTGTTACACGCGTCGCAGTTGTAGTCTAAAATCACGGGTGCGGATTCTTTGAACGCGCCGCATTCGGGGGATTTACAGTCCAACAGACGCATGGGGTTGCGTTCGATTCGCTCATGACAGTCATGGCACAGCGCGTCTAAGTGGCGCGAGTAATACTCGCGGAGTGCGTCGTGGTAGTGGTGGCGACAGTCAGGGCAACCGATTGAATTAACCTCGATTTTATAGCAGTCGTCAGGCATTTTGAGTGCGTTGAACAAGTCATAGGCAAGCGCGATTAGTTCAGCGTCGCACAAAGGCGTGTCCGCCCCGTAAACTTCTGCGCCGAATTGCGAGAATTCGCGGTATCGCCCGCTTTGCGGTGCCTCGTAGCGGTAGCAATTGGTGACGTAGCAGAGTTTGAGGGGCAGTGCGTCATTGAGCAAGCCGTTCTCGATGACGGCGCGCGCAACAGGTGCTGTTCCCTCTGGTTTGAGCGTCAGGCTCCTGCCTTTTTTATCGTCGAACGTGTACATTTCTTTTTGTACAATGTCGGTTGTGTTGCCGACGCTGCGCTTGAAAAGCTCGGTATGTTCAAATACGGGTGTTCGTATTTCACGATAACCGTATTTTGCCGCTGTGTCTAACGCGGCATTCTCCACAGCGCGGCATTTAACGCAATCGTCGGGGAGTTTGTCAAGCGTACCGCGCGGACGAGTAGTAATTATTGCCATAAAATTTCACCTTATACTGTAGATAAATCGTCATATCATGTTTTTACGCCAGTCTAAGTCGCCGCGTTCAAGGGCGTGAATCAGTGCTTCCCCGGTAGCGATGTTGGTGGCTAAGGGAACTGTGTTCACGTCACAAATACGCATGAGGTTCATATCGTCGGGGTGATTATCTTCCGGCGCGTTGAGTGGGTCGCGGAAGAAAAACAACACGTCAATCTCGTTACACGAAACGCGCGAAACCAACTGTTGAACGCCGCCTTGCGAGCCGCTCAAATGTCGTGCGATTTTGAGCCCTGTCGCTTCCACGACTAACTTTCCTGTTGTTCCCGTCGAGCATAGATTGTGTTGCGACAATACGCCGTAATACGCGATACAGAACTGTATCATCAGTTCTTTTTTGGAATCGTGGGCAATGAGTGCTATGTTCATTGTAATTGTACCTATCCTTAGTTTTGCTATTTCTTTGTTTTGATACTTTTATAGAGTCAACGCAACGTCATCACCGAGAAGGCGTTTGGCGATTGCGTGGTATTCTTTATAGGGGCGTGAACGCGCGGGAAGTGTAATGCCTTTTGCAGTACATATTTTCACGTCATTATCTTCAAGGAGAACGCCGATGAGCGGAATTCCCACCTCGTCCATGACGGCGTCTAAGTTTGGCAGTTCGGTCAAGATTTCGGTGTCAACTTTGTTGATTAGCAGACGTTGGTTCTCGCATTTCTTGATGTATAACAAATCGGATAGTGCCGCACAATCCCGCACACTGTCACGTTCGGGGGTAGTCACCATGATGATTTCGTCAGCGATTTCGCCGACTGCCAATGCAGAGCCGAGCGAACTTAGCGAACCGCTGTTAGCCGTGTCAATGACTATGTAATCGAAACTGTCGCGCAACTCCTCCACCACACCGAGAATCGCGCTTATGTGCGGTTCATTAGCAGTGGCGTAAGGTTCAAGTGAGGCGCAAACAAGGTATAGGTTCTCGTCAGACTCGCGCACTTGTTGCACCACCGACGTCAGCTCAAGATTGTCATTAGCGATATACTGCATGATGTCATGCGTAAGCGCGGTACTGCCTAAAATAAGGTCTTGACAGCGCAGAGTTTGCCCTAATTCCACAATCACGGTACGCTTTTTGTAATGTGCTAATGCCGTTGCGATATTCGCACAAGCCGTTGACTTGCCTGTACCGCTTTTCCCTGAAATCACCGCAATAATCTTAGACATCTCTTACTCCTCACCCATCAATTTTACAGTATACTATCTTTTAGTATAACATAAAAAATTATGATTGTCAATCGTTTTTGTTAATTTATTATTCAACTGTTTCAGGTTGTTTTACCCACGGATTTACGTCGGCGACGCGCCCTTTGATTTGTTTCGCGCCTTCGCTGAGCGGTTTATGGAAGTATATGCTCAGTTCCTCACCTACCGGCTCAAATTCGCCGTAGTGGTATGCGTGAATGATGTTGGGGATTGCCTTGAACGCCTTGTCGCCACCCTCAATGACGACAGAAAACGCGATTTGTGGGTTGTCCGCAGGGTAGAACCCCACCACCGCCGAGTTGTTGTAGTTGCCGTATAATTCGGGCGTACCTGTTTTGTACGCAGGTTTTATAGGAAGTTCGGCGAAGTATTTGCTGTCCATGGCGGCGCGTTTTTTCATGCCTAACTGCGTTAGCGCGAACGTTTCTTCGTTGCCCTCGCGGAAGTCAACAACAATTTGCGGTTTGATTTCATCAATCAACTCGGTATAGTCATAATTCCACACCGAATCAACTAAATAGGGGCGTAAACGCACACCGCCGTTTGCCACAGTCGCCGCCGCAGTCGCCATTTGAATAGGAGTCAACAGCGTTTCGGATTGCCCGATTGCCGCTTGTATTAGGTCTGCGCCGCCCATCGGTTGCCCAATCAAGTTGTAGTACAATTCGGGGGAGGTCATTCGCCCTGTTCCGCTGCGTATGTCGATATTTAAGTCTGTGCCTATGCCGAATAATCGTGTTGCTTCTTCTGCTAACGTCTCGTCGCCGATTCGTCTGCCTGTCTCGTAATAAAAGACGTTGCAGGAAACACACAATGCGTCTGAAATGCTGTTAGAGCCGCAAGCAGAACCGCCCCAACATTGGGGTTTGTTGTAAAGGTGGTATCTGCCGCCGCATGAAATACGCGAGTCTTTAGTAATCGCGCCCTGCATAAGCCCCACGACTGATGTGATGATTTTGAACGTCGAACCCGGGCGGAATCCCCACTCACCGCAACGGTCACGCAACGGCGCGTTGGGCAACGGTTCACCGCTGTTTTCCATGAGTAACAAGTCGATATAGTCGTTCACATCATAAGTCGGGTAGTTCGCCATAGCTAAAATCGCGCCTGTATGCACGTCCATCACCACAAGCGCGCCGCTTGTCGCGCCCTCGGGCGTGGGGTAGCGGTTGATTTCGCTGTTAGGTCTGCCAGGCCCTGTGTGGCGATTGATGTGGTCAACGTGGTTTTGTATAATCCCCTCTGCCATGCGCTGAAACTCCGTGTCAATGGTCAGCTTGACGGAATTACCCGCTTGCGCTTCCCGCGTGGTCTCGGCGGAAATAATCTCCCAAAGCGAGTCGCGGGTAATCTCCAAAATGCCGTTTTTACCGCGTAATGTGCTTTCCATGGATTCTTCAATGCCGTATAACCCGATTGTGTCATTACGCGAATACCCCGAATCCCGCAACAGTTCGTATTGCTCGGCAGAAATGGACGTCATACGTCCACGAATGTGTGCTAAAGCTGTTCCGTCGTTATACACGCGAATGGGTTCCTGTACAACATCTACCCCCGGCAGGAGCAGTGTCATTTCCATTAACTCGATTATCACGTCCATACTCACGTCTTCGGCTAAGACGTAGCGGTTTTGAAATGAGAAATCCATCGTTTCCATTTCGTAACGAATGCCACCGATGTAACGAATCATTTGTTCGTCGTATTTATCGCTGTCAATCTTGTAGTTCTTGGCTAATGCGTTTATGCAGTTTTTGACCGTCGCGTCATAGTTTACACCGATTTTGTTCTTGAAGTCGTCCATATCATCCTGCGGGACGTTGATGAACCGAAACTTCGGCGTCGGTGAAACGGGAATGTTGTCAATCCACTCCTCTTCGTGGCGAATCAGCACGTCCAGCACGCCTGCGATTACTTCATTTTCGCCGATTTCGCCTTCCCCCTGAAAGGGTAGGAATGCTCGTTGTAATATGACTTTGTGGACGGTTTCGTTAGTATTGAGCAACCGCCCTTGGCTGTCGGCAATCTGTCCGCGTACCGCTTGGATAGACTGGGTAACGGTTCGCGTAGGGTTAGGCGGCTCAACCGAGAAACCGTAGGTGTCGGCAATCTGGATTTGCAATAAACGGATTACGCAACCGAACGCAAGGCTGAGCATCAAAAGCGCGACGAATACCATTCGCCCCACCTGTGATATTTTATTAAGAAATTCTTTCCTGTCCATTAGAACACCCTTTACAGCCTGTTTAGCTCTTATTTAGTTTATACTCGTCATCGTCCTTGCGTTCGTGCATGGAAGACAGCGTGATTTTTTCGTGCAGTGAGAATTTTTTTGCGATGAGCCGTACCATGAAATACAGCAACGGCGACATAATCGCAGTAGCGAGGTAGGCAGGGATAATAAAGTCAGTCAAAACGTATTCCGCGCCCGGCGTTCGCCAGATTGCGTAGCGGAAAAAGTAGTCCGTCGCCGCCATAATCGCGCATACACTCGTGTTAATCCACAAAAAGTTGATGAAGTTAATCTTGATTAGGTGGGATACCAACAGCGTCGCCGCCAAGCATCCCGGCAGTAACCAAACTCCCGTGAATCCGAACAACCGCCCGCAAGCCGTGTCAATCATCAAGCCGCAAACCGCTCCGAAAATCGCGCCGTTGAGCTCGCGTTCGCGCATTGCCACGGCGATTGCCAACGGAATCATCAAAATCGGTTGCCATCCGCGAAAAAGCCCGCTTACCATGACCATGTATAGAAGGAGGAGAGCCGCCGAATAGCAAAACCACCGCATAAAAATCCTGAAACGGTCGCTCTTACTGTAGGCGTTGAACCGCCCGCGTCTTTTGCTGTGCCGCCTATTCATTCGGAATCAACAAGTCTTCGTTTCTGCCCTCGAACCCTGTGATGACTAAGACGTGTGTCAAGTACGAAATATCGACTGCAGGCTTGACTAATGCGTGCATTGACATACCGTTGGGGTCGTCATATACGCTGACTACCTCGCCGATTACTTGATTTGCCGGATACATTCCGCTACCGCGCGAGATGATGAGGTCACCCTCCACCAAATCGGCATCTTTTTCGATATAACTGATTCGCACCAAACCGTCCCGTGCGTTG
>WRJN01000048.1 GCA_009778605.1 Oscillospiraceae bacterium | reverse complement strand
CAATAAATTGTGTGTCCGCGGCTTGACATAGGGGTGACAGATTTCATGTTGAATAGTACGTCGAAATTGCGATGCTGGGTAATGCGTAATAATCGAATTCTTTCCTCGTACCTCACCAGCCCCCCAAACTTGAATATGGCTGTTGTTCGAGTACAAACAAAGTTTATGTCCCACTATTCTAACCGTGTGTGTGTTTGAATCGCTCAACAATCCAACCAAACGCGCAGCACTTTTATGGTGAGTACTGTTGCACCGCGATATTGCCGCGCAATTTGTGTCGCATATTTGAGCGATTCCACGAGGACAATTACCTCCGTTTAGCGTCGAACTACTTGCAGTACCGCTAAGGGTAAAAACGAAAGTAAAATTCGCTTCAAAAGGCGCAACCGCAGCATTAAACTCGTTGCGTAATTCAGCGGCAGTATGGTACGTAGTTGAGTCATATCTGATTCTTGCGCTCCGTTGTTGAAGTGCTTCCACCGGCGTTGTTATAATCCCTGCAAACACCGCCACTGCCGACAACAGCCCTACCGCTCTTTTAAGCCCCTTTCTCTTGAATATACCTTTTGTTTTCATAGTGTTTATACCTCCTAAAGTTTATTATTCTTTACCAGTATATGCAAGCATAACCGATAATGTTTACTATTATAGCACAACATTTTCCAAATGTCAAGCGTTTTTGGAAAATATTACGTAAAAACTATCTTAGTAATGTCAACTGCGCCTTTAGCGTCTTTGGCGTAGTAGTCCGCGCCGATTGTCTTGGCGTAATCGGCGTTGAGCACCGCGCCACCCACCATGACGGAGCAGTTCAGACCGCGTGCGCGTATCAGCTCAATCGTGCGGCTCATAGCAGGGAGCGTCGTAGTCATCAACGCAGACAATCCCAACAACTTGACGGCGTGTTTCTCGGCGGCGTCGGCGATTTCTTCCGGAGGCACGTCTTTGCCTAAGTCAATGATTCGATAGCCGTAATTCTCGAGCAAAACTTTGACGATGTTCTTGCCTATATCGTGAATATCACCCTGCACTGTCGCGAGTATAACAACGTCGTTGGATTGTTCGGCATTATCGCCGAGTTGGGCTTTGATTATGTCAAAACAACACCCCGCCGTTTCTGCCGCTAAGATTAGCTGAGGCAGGAACAGCGTACCGCCCTCGAAGTCCGCGCCTACCTTGTCCAAAGCGGGAATGAGTTGCTCGTTCACGATTGTCATTGCGTCGGTAGCGGTCAGTAGTTGCGTTGTTATGGCTACTGCGTCTTTTTTTAAGCCGCCGACGATTGCCGATTCAAGCGTGGCGGTTGTGGCGGTCGAAGAAGTATCGGGGGCTGTGTCGGTTTGAACGGTTGCGGCGATGTATTCGGCGGCGTTGGGGTCAAAATCGCCTAACAGCCGTGCCGCGCGAACGGCATTCATCTCACCGTGAGCGTTGGGGTTGATGATGGGCAAATCTAACCCTGCGTACAGGGCTTGCGTAAGGAACGCCGTGTTGAGCAATCCGCGATTGGGCAACCCGAAGGACACGTTGGATACGCCCAACGCAGTCATTACCCCCAAATCGCGCTTGATTAACCGCACCGCCTCAAGCGTAGTCAGTGCGGCTTTGGCGTCGGTGGAAACGGTCATGGTCAGGCAGTCTATGATAATGTTTTCTTTGGCGATTCCCGCCTCTGTTGCCCGCTGTGTAATGCGCCGCGCGATTGCAAGCCGCTCCCGGGCGGTCGAGGGAATGCCGCCCTCGTCCAACGTCAAGGCGATAACCGCCGCGCCGTATTTCGCCACAAGAGGCAGGATTGTTGACAGACTTTCTTCCTTGCCGTTGACGGAGTTGACAATGGGTTTGCCGTTGTATCGGCGCAGTGCCGCCTCGATTACATCGGGGTCACCGCTGTCGATTTGTAGCGGCAGTTCGCACACGCTTTGCAAGCGTTCAATGACGGTACACATCATCTGCTTTTCGTCAATCTCGGGCAAGCCTACGTTCACGTCCAAAATGTCCGCTCCTGCGTGGGTTTGCTCGAGTGCTTGCGCGGATATGTAGTCAATGTCGGCATTTTTGAGTGCTTCTTTGAACAGCCGCTTGCCTGTAGGGTTAATGCGTTCGCCTATGACGCACGGACGGTCAACGACAACGGTCTTGACCCCCGAACATACGCACAGGCAGTCGGCTTTTGGCGCGAATTGCACGGACGTGGCTTGTTGTACCGCGCTACTCAACAGCCGAATATACTCGGGGGCAGTCCCGCAACAGCCGCCTAATACCCGCGCGCCTTTTGCGGCGATTGTGTGCATTTCTGCGGCAAAATCCTGCGCGCTCAGCTTGAACTCACCCGTGACAGGGTCAGGCAGACCTGCGTTGGGTTTCACCATGACAGGCGCGCTACTGAATTGCAGGAGCGTGTCCACGATTCCGCCGTCTTTATTAAGCTCATGCGGTCCGAGTGAACAATTCACGCCGATTATGTCCGCGCCTAACCCCGATGCAGTCACCGCATAAGCGGACACGGGGCAACCCGTAAATGTCCTGCCGCTTTCCTCAAACGTCATAGACGTGATGATGGGCAGGTCGCTGTTTTCTTTTGCTGCAAGAATCGCCGCCTTGAGTTCGAGTAAATCCGAAAAAGTCTGGAACACGATTAAGTCCGCGCCTGCGCTCACACCCGCGCGGACGACTTGTGCGAATATGTCATACGCCTCGTCAAACGTGAGCATCCCTGTCGGGCGCAGTAACTGCCCGATTGGACTGCAGTCAAGCGCGACAAGCGCGTTTGTGCCTGAATGGCTCACCGCCGATTTTGCTATTTCAATTGCGCGGAAAATAACTTCTTCTGGCGTTTTGCCCGTTCCCGTGAGCTTGTAACGATTAGCGCAAAATGTATTCGCGCTCACGATGTCCGCTCCTGCGGACACGTACGCCTCAATCACCTCCGCAACTTTTTCGGGAGCAGTAAAATTGAACAGCTCGGCAGGTTCGCCGGGTTTCAGCCCGCGCTGTTGCAGTTGCGTCCCCATTGCGCCGTCAAAAATGACGCAGGGTTTTTGTAATAGTGTATTAAACTTAGCTTTATTTATATTCATATTAGAGTAACTCCTGTGATAGATTTTTGCGGTGTGAGTACATCATGTTCGGTTATGCACAAGCCGATTCGTTTTGACGCATCTAACACGGCGATAATGTCGCGGCTGACGTGCAGGGGATAATCACCGTAGCCGGGGCTGTAACGCATTCCCTGACCGCCTGCGGCTTTGTCGCGCTCGTTATGAAACGCTTCTAAATACGCGCCCGCCATGCCGTCTAAGATGACTGCCCCTGCCATGTTGGTGACTTGCAGTCGGCGCAACAACCTGTCGAATTCCTCGCCAAGCGTCGCCGCTGAAATCAGCACGCGCTCGACGTGTTTCAGCGGCGTAGGGAGCGCGACGGTACAATCGCTCACGCATAGTTTCAGCGCGCAATATCGCGGCGTGATTTGCAAGAGCATTTGTTGGTATTCGTCGGTATTCATAGAGTTCATAGAGTTCATAGAGTTCACAGCAAATCTTTGATGTTGTCGTGGATTTTTCGGGCGACGTACGGACTGTTCATCGCATAAAAGTGAATACCTTGTACGCCTTGTTCAATTAAGTCGGCGATTTGTCGCGTGGCGTAGTCAATCCCTGCGTCACGCAATGCATCAGGGCGGGTCTCGTACTTAGCAATCATCTTGGTGAGTTGCGGAGGCAAGCTCGCGCCGCACATGGATACCATGCGCTCGATTTGTTTCTTGCTCGTCACTGCGATAATCCCTGCCGATACAGGTACGTCTATGCCTGTTTCACGGGCTTTGTCCAAAAACGAGTACAGCAGGGCATTGTCGAAAAACACCTGCGTGATGAGCGTACTGCACCCTGCGTCGGTCTTTATTTTGAGGTGTTTGAGGTCTGTTTCGAGACAGTCCGCCTCGCTGTGACCTTCGGGGTAACACGCGCCCGCTACCTCCCAGTGACCCTGTTCGCGTATGAACCGCACAAGGTCGGCGGCGTAAATGAAGTCATGCTTGCGGCGTATATCGGGGTTAATATCCCCGCGCAACGCGAGTATATTCTCTACGCGGTGGATTTTGAGCTGCGCGAGAAGGTCGGACACTTCCTGCTTGTCCGACGCGACGCACGTCAAATGCGCCACAGGCTCAACTTTGCAGACGTTCTTGAGGAACGAGGCGACTTGTACGGTAGGGCTTCCTCCTTGAGAATCACTACCGCCCGCGCCGCAAGTCACGCTGATGTAATCGGGGTTCAGCCCTGCGATTTCTTCCAATGCGGCGTAAATCTTTTCAGGCATCGCGCTGCCTTTTTTAGGGGGGAATACCTCAATGGCGAACACGGTTTTCCCCTTGTTATAAAGTTGTGATATTTTCATGGTTATCATTGTAACATAAACTATTGACTTTGTCAACGGTTTATGTTATACTTGTGTTAATGTGTATTTGGAGGATAACGCCCATGACTTGTACAGAAAGAAAAAAAATAATCTTCGTTGATGACCAAGTGTCCAACCTTATGATAGGCAGGAACGTGTTATCGTCTGATTATGATGTGTTCACCGTGCCTTCGGGCAAGAAAATGTTCGAGTTGATGGAGAAAATCTCCCCTGACTTGATTTTGCTTGATGTGGAGATGCCCGAAATGGACGGGTATGAAACGATTAAGAAACTCAAGACTATTCCGGGAACCGACGGACTTCCGGTTATATTTCTTACTGCCAAAACGGACGCGGACAGCGAATTACAGGGGCTGGAACTCGGCGCGATTGATTATATCACCAAGCCGTTTTCGCCGCCACTCCTGCTCAAACGCATTGAAGTGCATTTGCTGTTGTTAGACCAACGCCGTCAATTAGAAACGCAAAAAGAGCAGTTGGAGCAGTATAACACCAACTTAGAGGGGATTGTCGCCGAAAAAACAAAAACGATTCTTGAGCTTCAGAACGCCGTACTCGAAACCGTTGCCGAATTAGTCGAGGCGCGGGACGACGTTACCGGCGGGCATATCGAACGCACACAGAGCTACCTGAAAATTTTGTTTGAGGGATTGAGCGAAACAGGCGTGTATAAAGACCAAATCAAAGACTGGGACGTGGATATTGTCGTCCAGTCGGCACAGTTACATGACGTGGGCAAGATTTCCGTCAACGAGAACATACTCAACAAACCCGGGCGGCTCACCGAAGAAGAGTTTGAGGAAATTAAAAAGCACACAACCATCGGCGGCAGGATTATTGAACATATTCAGGAGCGCACATCCGACCATGAGTTCTTGGATTTCACTAAGGCTATGGCGGTTTCGCACCATGAACGCTGGGACGGGACGGGGTATCCCCACGGGCTGCGCGGTACAGAGATTCCGTTGGAGGGGCGGCTCATGGCGATTGTTGACGTGTATGACGCGTTGGTGTCGGAGCGTCCGTACAAGAAGGCGTTCACGCATGATGAGGCGGTGTCTATTATCCGCGACGGCAGCGGCTCACAGTTTGACCCGACGTTAGTAGAGCTGTTTTTGGCAGAACAAGGCAAGTTCTATGAGCGCGCCAAGGAGATTTCACCTTGTAAGTCTTTTTTAGCGTGAGAGGCAGTGGGTGTTTTACACAACAGAAAAAATCGGCGAAGCGTCTGCTTTGCCGATTTTTCTCTCACTCCGCGCTTAATATATCCTGTGCGCTACGCAAGCGTGAGCGGTTCATGCGGTACAAGTTCAACAGACAGTCAGGCTCGCCCGCGATAAGCTCATTGCGTGTATTCTTTGCGCGATAAGTGAACAACGCGCGGTAGCCCAGTATCTGCAAGACGTTTGCCGCGTCGTCACAGACTTCGTGGAACGGGAACGCAAACGCAGTGGGGGTGTAGCCTAACTCTTCAGCAAAACGGTCGTTGAACTTCTGCGTGTCGCGCCCGAACACACGCTGAAACTCCCACAAGTTTTCGCCCTCCCAACGCGCTACGCCTTTGCGCCCTCTCAGCTTGTGCATATCATAAGTGTGCCCGCCGAACTCCACCAAACCCGAATCGCTCATTTCGCGGATTTGCTCCCACGTCAAGTGTCCGCTGTGGGTATCCTCGTAGAAGTTTTCGCTCCATATATCGGCGTGCGCGCCTATGACGAAAATCACCGCTTTGGCGTTATACTCCTGCAACAGCGGGAACGCATAGTGATAGTTGTTGTAGTATCCGTCGTCAAACGTAAGCATGACAGGGTTGGGGGGAAGCGGAACACCCGCGTACACGAACTCGTACAAATCGGTCACACCGACGGTGTTGTAGCCGTTTTCTTGCAGAAAGCGCAAGTCTCGCTCGAACTCTGTGGGGCATATGTGCAGGTCTCCGCGATTCTCAACAATAAAATGATACATGAGTATGGGCAGTTGCACCGGCTTGAGGTTGAATGTCGGCGTGGTTGCTTGTATTGATGATGTGAATATAATTGCTGATATGAGTAGAGCAGTGATTCGTTTAAGCATAATTTCTTTTCTCCTTTTTCGTGTTATTATAACCGAAAATGTCGAGAATATTAAATGCTTGACAAATCTGACAAAATCTGATATAATCTTAATCAAAGCAAAGAAAGTGAGTGAACATACCATGAACGAACAAAACCAATTCGCGCAACAAACATACACCTACACCGACCCGGGCGCGGGTAACGCCAAAACCTCGCTGATTCTCGGTATTCTCGGTATCGTTTTCGCGTTCATTCCGTTAGGCGTTATCGGGATTGTTTTGTCCGTCAAGTCTAATACGAAACAGCGTATGGCAGGATACACGCCGCTAAACAGAGCCAGAGCAGGTTTGATTACAAGTATTGTAGCGACTGCGTATGGGTTTGTTTTCATTCCTATAGCGGCGATGCTCGCGGCGATTATCATACCGCTGACGGTGAATCACGTCGAAAACTCACGCTGTTCGGCTGCGATTGCAGACGCAAAAGCGGCTCACGACATTGTAGCAGAGGCAATTGCGTCTGCGGAGTATCGCGGCGAAGTCGTGGGGTACGGAACAGTCTCCGAAACGTCATGCTATTTCAAGGACGGAGCAAGGATAATGCCCGACGGACACGGAATCGCTGACGTTATCGCCTTGAATGACGAAAACGGTAACTTGACCGCAAAACATTTGAGTAAATCAACCCATGTCTACCCTTCAGAAAACGGCAGACAGCCCGGTTGCAAGAATTGTGAGCGCGGGGCGTAACAAATAAATTAGAAAGAAAATTGGAAAGAACAGGAACTTAACATGAACATTTTTTCAGAGAGAATGTCGTCGCTTCAGCCGTCGGTAATCCGCGAAATATTCAAGTATATGGCAGACCCCGAAGTCATCAGTTTCGCGGCGGGTAATCCCGCACCCGAGGCGTTCCCTGCCGACATTATCGCAAGCATCACCACCGATATTATGCGGAACAACCCCATCACCGCATTGCAATACAGCATATCGGAGGGGTATCCGCCGTTGCGTGAATGGGTCAAGGCAGATTTAACGAAAAAGGGCATATTCGCCCCCAAAGACGATGACGTTATTATCACGTCGGGCGCGCAACAGGTCATGGAAGTCATGACTAAATTGGTGTGCAACGAGGGTGAAACAATCATCTGCGAAGCCCCGAGTTTTATCGGCTCGCTCAATGCGTTCCGCTCCTACAAAGCTAAGTTAGTGGGCGTTCCTATGGACGATGAGGGAATCGAACTCGCGCGGTTGGAGGCGGCATTAAAAGCCAATCCGCGTACCGCGTTTATCTACCTGATTCCGACTTTTCAGAACCCCACGGGCAGGACAATGACGCTCGCTCGCCGAAAAGCCGTGTTAGCTCTCGCAAAGAAGTACAACGTCTTAATTTTGGAGGACAACCCCTACGGCGATTTGCGGTTCGCGGGAGAAGATTTGCCCACGCTCAAAGAATTGGACGTTCAGTCGGGAGAACGACGCGTAGTCTACGCGGGGAGCTTTTCTAAGACGCTCGCCCCCGGTCTGCGAGTAGGGTTTATGTGCGGCGCGGAAAACATGGTGCAAAAAGCGACGGTGTGTATTCAAGCGTCAACCGTTCATACGGGGATTTTGTCCCAAATGATTACGCATGAATTCGTGTCGCGTACTAACTTCACCAAACACACG
Organism: Oscillospiraceae bacterium; assembly: GCA_009778605.1. Taxonomy (GTDB): domain Bacteria; phylum Bacillota; class Clostridia; order Oscillospirales; family Ruminococcaceae; genus Ruminiclostridium_E. The sequence continues at coordinate 2,681 of WRJN01000048.1, read as the reverse complement.
CAAAAACTCGCCACGCTGTATAAAGCGAAAGCTAAACTAATGCTTGACGCACTGCAGTTTAATATGCCCCACAGTATCGACTTCACTCAACCCGAAGGCGGCTTGTTTATTTGGGGAACTCTCCCCGAAAACGCAAACATGGTTGACTTCTGTAAACGCGCAATCGCGAACAAAATCGCGGTCGTGCCGGGTAACGCTTTCTTGGTTGACGAACGCGAATCCTGTCAGTCGTTCAGGCTGAATTACACGTTCCCGAGTGACGACAAGATTGAGAAAGGGGTGCAAATACTATCGAAAGTAGCAAAAGAGATGTACAAGTAATCTTGTCGATTCTGCAACAAGCGGGAATCGAAAACGCCGCGCGTGAGGCGGCATGGATTGTCAAATACGGCAAGGGGGATTTACTCAAACTTGCACGCCGTCGCGCAAACGGTGAACCGTTGCAGTATCTTCTCGGCGAGTGGGAGTTTTATGGGTATCCGTTCAAAGTGGGCAAAGGCGTGTTAATTCCGCGCCCCGAAACGGAACTGTTAGTGGATTTAGCGAAGGAGTATTGCCATAGAGACAGCGAAGTCAAAGACTTGTGCGCGGGTTCGGGTTGCGTGGGTATTACGCTTGCGAAAGAAACGAAATGTTACGTTTACGCGGTAGAAAAGTCTCCCGAAGCGATTGGCTATCTGAAAAAGAATATTGAACTGAACAATGTCCAAAATCGCGTGCAAATTGTTGAACGGAATATTTTGAGTCATATTGAGTGGTATAAAATTATGCAGAGACACTCACAAAACCGCGTTGTTCTAATCAATCCGCCGTATTTGTCCGCAGACGAGATGGCGAATCTGCAACGCGAAGTCACCCACGAACCGCGCGCGGCGTTAGACGGCGGCGGCGCGGACGGGCTGAATTTTTATCGTAACTTTTTTGAGAAATGGGGAGCGGGTTTACAATTTAACGCGCTGACTGCCTGCGAAGTCGGCGACGCTCAAGCAGAGGCGGTGTGTGAGATGTTTGAGCGCGTCGGGTTGCGCCCTCAGACATTGCGTGACTTAGGCGGGATTGAGCGCGTGGTGTATAATGTGCATTGAAATAACCTCCGAAAAACAATTACGGAATACTTGTTGACAAACAAATATATATGTGATATAATAAATGTACTGCTTAGCGTAAACTCGCATATACTGTAGCAGAATAATAAACTTTTTTAGGGAGGTACTTGTTATGAAAACAAAAGGCATATTCAAGAGAAATGGACTAAAAAGAGCGGTAGGGTTGTTGTCTGCACTTGCAATGGTGGTGGTGGTGTCGAGTTCATTGACTGCTACGACAAGTGCAAGGTACATTGGGGTTGGGGTGAACTACGATTCTACTACTACATTGAACACGGAGGCTAAAATCCGCCCTGTAGTCGAAACGGCACTTGCGCCTCTTGCAACAGCGACCGGTCATACGATTGCTGTGGAAGGGATATTAAAAGGTTCGTACTTGAACAGTAAGGTTTGTCCGCGAGGAAATGCGGCATTGTGCAACTCAAGTTGTAAAGCGTTAAGCAATTGCGGTAAAGCTAAAGACGATGGTCATCATAAGAGTTCTATACGATTACTTACCGCAGGTAGCACGGGGTCTCCATATACGCTTAGAATTGTAGGGTACAAACTTTGTTGGTATGGGGAATACAGTGGTATATCAGGTCACATCGAGGTTTGGGGTGCTGGAACTATGCCCGGCACGAACTCTATAGCCACAACACATGGAGATGATGCTTACGATGGTAAACATCACACCATTCAGCATGAGTTATCGCACAATTTGGGCGCACCACATTGCTCAAGTGTTAATTGCGCCATGAATGTAAATGGCAATGTAAGATATGTAGACAAATGGTGCAGCAGTTGTAAAAACAAGATGAAGTAACGGAGGAGATTTTACTATGAAAACTAAGAAACTTTTAACCGCAACAATTGCGTCTGCGCTGTTGCTTACTTCGCTGACAGCGTGTTCTGAAACAGAACCCATAGCGGAATCAGCAAGAACGCTTCCCACTACGGAATCGACGGCGCGGACAACACCGCCCGCAGACGAAACGGAAACCGAGACATCGCCGTCAATGGAATGGCACCCTGGCGGGCTAAGCATTGACATCAAAAGCGGTGCTAAATCTGCCAATGTAAAAAACAAAATCGTTGAAGAGATTAAAGCGGTGAAATCGACAAAAAAAAGCGAACTTGAGGCAGGTCTTGAATACCATAGAATAGCGGGCATAACCGAAATTTATATGCCTCCTGTTCAAATTCAAGGAATGGAAATGTATCGTTTCGATGTAGCCGGCAGTTCGTATGGTGCATATTATTTCCCGGTCGGTGTAAATCGCGACAGTTTTGAAGAAAGCTATCGTTCGGGGATTAGCCTCGGAATAACAAGGACAGATAAAGCGGCTATTCCTTATGAAGACGTTACTTACCCGGTGACTCTTGAGCAACTTATTAAAGGCTACGAAGACGAAGCCGAAATTAGAGACGGTTTTGCTTACCATGAAATACGTGGCTTGTCCGGTGAGTTTCTTTCTTGTTATATTTATGGTTTGTTGGGGGATACATGGTTTGATATATACTCACCCAACGATTTAGGGTTTGACGCTATGCGCGACATGGCGAACCAAGTCGTCAAGTCATCAGAGTTAGTTA
>WRJN01000047.1 GCA_009778605.1 Oscillospiraceae bacterium | reverse complement strand
CGACCGCCAACGGCACGGTAATCTGCGCCAATGCGGCATTTACCGCCACGAATATGCCAATCAAGCACATATCAAACACTAATGTTTTACGTTTCATAGTAGTAACCCTCCATACATATTAGAGTACCACAGAAAGGGCAAGTTGTCAATGATTTTGAAAGAAATACTGCCGTATTTGTCAGTGGAAGCAGACGTGCGTGTGTTTGATACGTTAGAGTCTACAAACACCACCGCGAAGGAATACGCAGTCGCAGGCGCGGCGCAGGGTACAGTCATTATCGCAGACTATTTGACAGGCGCGCGCGGACGGCACGGCAGGCGATTCTTCACCGCACCCGCGTGTGGGATTTATTTGTCGGCGATTCTACGCCCTGAAGTTTCCAATGGCACTGCGCTCGTTACTGCGCGCGCGGCGGTGTCGGTGTGTGAAGCGGTGGAAGCGGTGACTGTCATAACACCGCAGATTAAATGGGTGAATGACGTGTATGTGAATAACCGCAAAGTCTGCGGTATTCTTGCCGAAACAGTCGCGGGCGCACCGTGGCTGATTGTGGGCATCGGCATTAACTTTGTTCAGCCCGTAGGCGGATTCCCGCGTGAACTCGCCGACAGCGCAGGGGTATTGTACTCGCGCGACGAGACTCCGCCGATTACGCGCGAACGATTAGCCGCCGAAGTTATCAACCGCGTGGTGGGCGCGCGCGTGAATGACACGCTCATTGACGCGTATCGGCGGCGGCTCATGCTGTGCGGCAGGCGCGTTTTTGTCACCAACGCCGCTAAGTCAGACGGATACAGCGGTGTCGCGCTTGACGTTGACGAACAGTGCCGCTTGTTGGTACGGCGCGATTGCGGCGAAGTCGTCGCGCTGTCCTCGGGGGAGGTTAGTGTGGTGGTATGAAAAAACGCCGAGAGCTTGACAGCTCTCGGCGTTTTGTTCAATCAAGTCTATATCTTGAGTGAATAGCATTCTTTTTGTTTCAATCCGTCCAAAGGCGAGAAATCGGTGATTTTGTTGTCGGACACGTCTACAACTTCCAAGTTAGTCAAGCCTCTCAAAGGCGAAATGTCAACGATGTTGTTGTTAGGTAAATATAAGGCTACCAAGCCCGTTAAGCCTCTCAAAGGTGATATATCTGTAATTCCGACCCCTTCCAAATACAAATGCCTAAGATTTTTTAAGTTTTTCAAAGCCGAAATATCATTCACTTTGCAATCTTGTAAAACCAACGATTTAAGGTCTTTTAAGTTTTTCAAAGCCGAAATGTCACCCAAGTTGATAGAAGCAAAGCGCAGTTCATACAGGCTCGTCAATTTACCGATTTGCGTAAGCACGTCGTTGTCAATTACACAGTCACTGACCATCAACAAACCCAAATTCGGCAAATCAACTAAAGCAGAGGCATCACCAATGTTGAGCCCTCCAATGTACAGAGTTTCTAAATTCGTAAACGAACGTAACGGCGCAAGCGATAAAGTGAGTCTTCCTAAGTGGGAATTGCAAAACAAGTCAACTTGTTTAATGTCTTTGGGGATTTCCGAAAGTGCGTCGGCAAGTTGTTTTTCGGTAAAGTGCTCGTGGATAATGATAATAGCACTCTCAGAGTCTACAATAACTCCAATTGGTCCTTGGGTGGTATTGATTGAGTTGTTTTCAACACCTTTCACTTTCGGGTAGTGTTTCGATGTCGTTGTACCCGGAAACGCCCCGAACTCCTCATCAAGAAGGTCTTTATACTTCAATTTCGCACCGGAGCCTGTAAACTTCTGCGTGAGTACGTGTGTCCCTGCAGGGATTGTGCCGTGGCGCACTATTGTGCAATCAAGCATTCCGCCTGCGGGGTTGAAATGTGCAAGGGGTTCTTCCCCCATCACAGGCACCCCAATCGGTTCGCTTAATTTTGTACCGCTAAATTCTACAAACAAAACAAGCTCTTCATATCTGTCAACACTCGAGTAATACCGCACTTCTTTCTTTTGCTCGTCTACGACAATGCGCCAGAACGGAATGTTCGTGATTTCGCGCAGATGTGAGTCTTTGGGTGCGTTCTTGTTAGGGGTGTTGGGTTGCTTTTTAGGTTCAGTAGTACCGTCGGAGTTCGGCGGATTGGGGAGGTTGACGGTCGGCGGCGTTGTCCCGTCAATCGTTTCGTCGGGGGTGGTGTCATACGGTGCTTCGTCTGTGTCGTCCGTTTCGTCAATCACGACGTATACCGTTTCGTCGGGATTAGCAGGTTTATTGGTTTTGCCGTCTTGAGTTACTGTGTCAGTGTCGCCGGCGTCGTCTGTGTCTGATGTGTTATTGTTAGGGTCAATGTCAGTGGGCGCGAATGCGTTGAACATAATGCCCACGCCGATTGCCAACGCCACTGCCGCCGCCGCGACTCCTGCGACTTGCGGTGTAACGAACCGCACACGTTTTGCGGATGTTGCTTGTGTTGTTGTAACGGTGATGTCGGTGTTGCTGTCAGGTACGTTCGCGTCCGCTTGCAGGCGTTTTTCTACTGTCGCGAGTTTATCATCGCCGATTCCGCCAATGGCAGTGAACAGGCGTTCGCTCGCTGATTTATTGTCGTACGTCATACTATGATACCTCTCTTTCCAAGATACGTTTTCAATTTTTTGCGTGTGCGGTGCAGGCTTGTTTTGACCTTGCTTTGACCTACTCCTAATTTGTCGGCGATTTCCGCCACGGTGTAAGTATGCCAGTAGCGGCAAACGAAGTAAGTCATGTCTTCTTCACGAATGGTTGACAAAAAGCTGTCGATTGTTTGGCTAAGAATATTCGCGTCTGCCTCGTCCTCAGTGCTTCTCGCAGAAGGCAGACACTGCTCAAGTTCGCTGAGCATAACGTCGGTACTGCCGCCGCCGCGCTTTTTTGTGTTGGACTTTCTGTGCTTATCAAGAGCTAAATTCCGCGTAATCTTACCTAAATAGCTTGAAAAGCTACTCGGGGCGTGAGGCGGGATTGCCTCCCACGCGCTGAAATACGCATCGTTGACACATTCCTCCGCGTCTTGCGCATTGTGAAGAATGTTCATGGCAATGGTTGTGCAATACGCGCCGTACGCTTTAGCCGTTTCGCTGATTGCCGCCTCTGAACGCTCTTCATACAGTTTGAGCAGTTCATCGTCTGAAGCAACAGTTTTGGTAACTTCGGTGAAGATTACCGCACTTTCCTGATTGTCAAACTTGCGGGACAGCGGTTTATGCGTCAGTTCATTAAACGTAATTGCTTTTGCATTAACCAATACACTCATCTCCTTTCGATAGGTTTAGAGCCTGTTTAGTATCTCCGAGCGAGTGAAATTTTGAAGCGATTTTTCGTCAGACAAGGCGAAATTTCGCAGTAGGCTTTGTGCCTTTCAAGAAATTTCAACGAAGTATGTCGTAAAAATCGCCAAAATTTCGCCACAAGCGAGATACTAAACAGGTTCTTAGGCGCCGTTGTCTATATAGACGTGATAGAGTTGCATTAGGTTACACTCGTTTTCAAAAGTTTTGGCTTGACTATTGGTGAAATATGTGGTAGAATGATTTTATTCATTCATACAGTGAGGATTTTATGAACAAATTACAAATGACCGCGCCCTGTCACTTCGGGTTGGAAAAGACACTCGCGTTTGAAATAAAGCAGGCGGGCGGCGAAAACTTAGAAACCACCGACGGCAGAATCAACTTCAGCGGAACGACGGACGTGCTTGTCCGCGCTAATATAAGCTGTCGCACGGCTGAACGAATCGGGGTCGTATTGGCGCGATTCCGTGCGGAGACGTTTGACGACGTATTCGACACCGTCAAGCGGCTTCCTGTAGGCGAATATCTCCCGCGTGATGCAGCGTTCCCCGTGACTAAAGGACAATCAGTCAATTCCAAGCTGACGAGCATTCCCGCGCTGCAACGCACAGTAAAAAAAGCACTCGCCGAAGCCATGAGTGCCGCATATAAAAACGCTACCCTCCCCGAATCCGGGGCGGTTTATTCTGTGCGTTTCTTTCTGCATAAAGACGAGTTCACGCTGTTTTTGGACTCGTCAGGTGAGGGACTACACAAACGCGGATACCGCCGAAACGCAGGAATAGCTCCCATAAAAGAAACTCTCGCGGCGGGAATTATTGACATTGCGCGCGTCAAAGTCGACAACTGCGTCATTGACCCCTTTTGCGGCAGTGGTACAATCCTGATTGAATCGGCAATGAAAGCTCTGCGAATACCGCCGGGGCTGAATCGCAGATTTTCCGCCGAGAAGTGGGCGTTTGTTCCGAAATCGGCGTGGCATGAACAACGCGAGTTGCTTAAAGCCAACATTCTGCCCGAGAGTGACTTTGCAGCAATCGGGTATGACATTGACCCTGAATGCGTCAAGCTCACGTTAACCAATGCGCGAAAAGCGGGTGTGGATAAGTATGTACGCGCCGAAACGCGCGCCATTGCCGCGTTTGAGTACCCTGAGCGTGACACGCGGACAGTCGTCATCACGAATCCGCCCTACGCCGAGAGAATGCTTGAAAAAGCGGACACTCAGCGCATTTATCGCGAGATGGGGCAACGCTTCGGGCGCGGTCATGAGCTGTTCATCATCACGTCTGACGCGGGGTTTGAGGCGCAGTTCGGGCGGGAAGCCAAGAAGAATCGCAAGCTGTATAACGGTATGCTGATGTGTAGGTTATACACGTTCTAAGAATGTGTACCAATAGCCGTTCTAAAACTTGATTATTCCGTACAAGCCGTCTTGTTTGGCGAATGCGGTATGCTCATCAATGACGAGAATCCGCTCAAACTCAAACGGCACAATGACGTTGCCGTCTTTGTCAACGATTCCGTGGTTATCGTTTTGGTCAACGAGAGAAATAATGTCGAACGGTGTGTACGTATAGTTCTCTCCTTTATACAAACCTTGCCGCCCGTCCCCTTCATCGGCGAACACGAAACCGGTGACAAACTTACCGTTATACATCACTGCTACCTTGCCTGAATACGCCTCCTGCGGTAGGTGTTCTCCCCAATCTTCGGTAGCAATCATGGTCAAGTCCGCCTCGTGTACTGCTAACATACAGTCTTTCAAATGCGGAAACGTAGCTATAACATCGCCAACAGAGCATACGTCTACCCCCGAACCGCTGTCGCCGCTGTAAGCATCGCCGAATTTGTTAGTGGCAGGGTCATAAACCCAGTTTGAACTACTCCAGCCGTGGGCGCACTCCTCTCCGCTCACGATAGTGAGCGCGGTTTCGTCAATATAGCCGCTCTTGCCGCCTATCGTTCCTGTGTAGCCGTGCAGGGGGCACAACCACAAACTGTCAACATAAACGCCTTCCTCCCACTCGTTCTTGTCAAACTTGACGGTTGGTTCAACCAACCACTCGTATTCGCCTCCGAGCGTTTCAACCGTTTCGGTGTCGGTGGTATCAGACGGTGTATCAGTGGGCTGTGTGTCCGTTTCTGTTTCGCTGTCTGTAGCGGTGTCAGTGGTGGCTTTATCAGTACCGCTTGTGCCGTCGGTATCGTCCCTGAATGAATCAAGCAAACTCGAACACCCCGCAAGTTGAGCGATAAGCAACACCGCCGCCGTAAGTAATGCAAACTTTTTCATGAAATTCTCCTTAAAATCATATATTTTCGGACGAATGAAGCCCGAATTCGTGTATTAGATTTTCGCGGTTGCGCCAGTCCTCCGCGATTTTCACCCATAGTTTGAGGTTGACTTTACACTCGAAATATTCCTCACACTCCTGCCGTGCCGATTCGCCGATTTTCTTGAGTACACTCCCCTGCCGCCCGATAATCATGCCTTTGTGGGAGGCTTTTTCGCACATAATCGCCGCAGATAAGTCAACGATTCGTTTGCCGCGCGTGGTCTTGCCAAACTCCATCGCTTCGATTTGCACGGCGATACCGTGAGGCAGTTCCTCACGCAGTTCCTGTAATAACTTTTCGCGGATAATCTCGGACAGCCAGACTTTCTCGGGCTGGTCGGTGGGCAAATCAGTGCCGAAGTAAAATTCGCCGTTTTCGGAGAGCTTAGCATACGTCTGCACAAGCGGCAATACTTTGTCAATATTATCACCGTTCTTGACGCTAATGGGGATTATTTGCGCGAACGTGTGCATCTTGCTGTACGCCTCCATCAGCACGAGAAGGCTCGCCTTGTCTTTGACTAAATCGACTTTGTTGAGCAACAGAATCACGTCTGCGGAGGTGTCGGCTATGCTCCTGTCAACGAATGGATTCTTGGTACAGTCGGCAAGCATGAGAATCACGTCAACCCCTGCAATCCCGCTGCGGATTGTTTTGTACATATGTTGAGAGAGTCCGCTTTTTTCCTTATGAAACCCCGGCGTGTCCGCAAAGATGTACTGGGTGTCGTCGCGGGTGAGTATTCCGTTTATGCGCGTACGCGTCGTCTGCGGTTTCTCGGACACAATGGCGATTTTTTCCCCCACAAGTAAGTTGACTAATGACGACTTGCCCGCGTTCGTGCGCCCGCACACGCCTATGAACACGTTCTTTTTATTTGTTTTTACCACGTTTTCTTCTTTCCTTTCCTGCAAATACGAATACACACGACAATATGACCGATACAATCAGCGCGATACTCGCTGTCAAACTACGTCCGAAATAACGCGTGATTTCGGCGAATACCGCCGTGTCCCAAAACAGAATCACACCTACCGCTATCGCAGTCACCGACGCTAACAGAACCGCCCCTGCCGCAGTGTCCTTGGCGATTTTCGCGAGTGCGGACTTCTCGGGGCTTGCCTTGTCGGTGAGAACTTCGATGGCGGTGTTCACCACCTCTAACGTCATGACCGACGTGCAGGTTAGGATTAGCAACAACAATTCGGCGCGGCTAAGTTCATAAAAAGACACCGCTATGAACATAACATAGGCAAACGCTACTATGTGAATACGCATATTACGCTCATAACGTATGCAAAAAGCGATTCCCATAAACGCATAAGTGAAACTTCTACGCAGACTATGCAGCTTTTTTATAGGATTCATCGCGTTATACCCAAACTTTGCAAGACTTGTTCTTGTTTGGCGAACATGACCGTCTCGTCGGCTTTGTTCATGTGGTCGTACCCGAGGAGGTGCAACATTCCGTGAACGGTCAGGAACGCCAATTCTCGTTCAAGCGAGTGTCCGTGTTCCCGCGCCTGCCGAGTCGCCGTATGGAACGACACAATCACGTCCCCGAGGACGACGGCTTTGGTGTCGTGATTGGGCTCACCCATGAGGAACGACAACACGTCGGTAGGCTTGTCAATCTTGCGGTATTGCCTGTTGAGGTTGCGTATTTCCTCGTCCGATACCAACGTCACGGACGCTTCTGATAGGTAGGGGTATTTTTCGTTTTGCAGAACTTTACAGCAACACTTATACGCAGTCGGACGAAAGTCCAACCCCGATTTTACTTTGTCGTTGTAGAGCAGTTTGAAGTTAATCATGTTTATTAAACCCCTTTAGTTTATAAAATCGCTTGACTTCGGGCGGTTTCTTAGGCGGCGACTTTGACAGCCGCTCATACGCTTTGACGATTTCTTGAACCAATCGGTGCCGCACTACGTCTTTGTGCGAGAAGTGGCAGACTGCGGTGTCGCTGATTCCATCCACCACCGTGATTGCCTCCACTAACCCCGACTTTTTCTTGTCGGGCAGGTCGATTTGCGTGACGTCGCCCGTAATCACCATCTTACTGTTAAATCCTAACCGCGTCAGGAACATTTTCATCTGCTCGGGAGTCGTGTTCTGTGCTTCGTCTAAGATAATGAAACTGTCGTCAAGCGTTCGCCCGCGCATATACGCCAACGGCGCGATTTCGATAACACCGCGCTCGCGATTCTTCTCAAATGCCTCCGCGCCCATCATGTCGAACAGCGCGTCATACAGCGGACGCAGATAGGGGTCAACTTTGTTTTGCAAGTCCCCGGGTAGGAATCCCAACTTCTCGCCTGCTTCTACGGCAGGGCGAGTCAGTATAATCCGCTGAACTTCTTTCGCTTTGAATGCGCGGACGGCTTTGGCTACGGCAAGGTAGGTCTTGCCCGTACCCGCAGGCCCTACGCCGAACACGATTGTGTTCTTGGCGATTTGCTCGACATAGCGTTTTTGCCCCACGGTCTTGGGGCGAACGGGCTTGCCCGTGAACGTGACGCACACACAATCACCGCTTAGCTCTTTGAGCGTGCCACCCTCGCCGCTGTCAACCATGTCGGCAATGTAGCGGACTGCTTGTGTAGTGAGTGCCTCGCCGCGCTCAACCGTTTCGGTCATGCTGCGTAATGCACTTGCGGCGCGCTCCGCCGACTCGGAATCGCCACCTGTGATTTTGATGCCGTCGCTGTGCGCGCTCACGGACACACCAAAACACTCCCTCACGATTTTCACGTTCTCGTCAAAGTCCCCGAAAATCGCGTGAATCAGCTCCGCATTGTCTACTTTTATAATGATTTCATTCGTGTATACATTCATGTAGATAACCTCCACGGAATTTAACCGCGAGTGGATTTGAAAGCAAATTTTTCGTCAAACAAGGCGAATTTTCGCAGTAGGCTTTGTGCCTTTCAAGAAAATTCAACGCAGTATGGCGGAAAATTTGCCAAAAAGCCGCCGTGCGTTAAATTCCGTGGAGGTTATAATAAGTATAGCACATTCGCAGACAAAAATAAAGCGATTTCAAAAATTTTCAAAAAAAGCTGTAAAAGGGGTTGCTTTTTATGAAATGGTATGGTATACTATCACAGTATGTTGTCTGTTGACGGCATGAAAACTATAAAAGCATTACTAATATAACAGGGAGTAAAATCATGGAAGCGTTGAAAATTATAGCTCAAGACAGTATGAAATCAGAAACGCCAAAGTTTTCGATTGGTGATACCGTTCGTGTACACGTACGAATCACCGAGGGCGAAAAATCGCGTATTCAGATGTTTGAGGGAACTGTCATTGCAAAAAAACACGGCGGCATTCAAGAGACGTTTACCGTGCGTAGAGTTGCACACGGTGTAGGCGTGGAGAGAGTGTTCCCGTTACACAGCCCGTCTGTCGAAAAGGTTGACGTTGTGCGCGAGGGTAAAGTGCGCCGCGCGAAGTTGTATTACCTTAGAGACAAAGTGGGTAAAGCTGCGAAAGTTAAGTCAAAGTTTTAGGTCGGCTCTGCGCGGAAATAACGGACTGAATCGTTCGTTATTTCTTTGTGCTTTTATGAGGTGGTGAAATCTTTTATGGATGAAAAAGAACAAAACGTAACGCAAACGCCCGAAACAACACCAATCATCGCGGAAACAGAGTCCGCACAAGCCGCCAAGCGGCGTGTGGGCTGGTTTGTTCGCGACCTCTTTGATTGGGGAGAAGTCTTGGTGTCTGCGGTTATCATTATAGTCGTTGTGTTCACATTCGCCGTGCGAATCACGTCGGTAGACGGCTCGTCCATGAACCCTACGTTGTGGGACGAAGACCAGATGTTAGTCACCAACTTCTTCTACAAACCTAAAGCGGGTGATATTATAGTCGCACACGCGCCGGGGTTGTATGACCATGATAAGGAAGTGATGGGTAAAGACATTATTAAACGTGTCGTGGCAGTGGCGGGCGATAGAGTTAGAGTCGGTTCTTGTTACTACGACAATTGCGTTTGCGAGAATCGCTGTGACGGTATCGTGTATGTCAATGATGAGCCTTTTCTAATCCGTGACGAAAACGGCAACCTCGTTGATTTCATCAGCGTTGCTGACCGCGAAACGGTCTTTTTTGAGGAGGCTCAACGCCACCACTACGTAACCGGGTACACACGCGCCAACGCTACGATTGATGTGATTGTTCCCGAGGGGCATATCTTCGTACTCGGCGACAACCGCACCAACTCAGTGGACAGCCGATTCATGGCGTATGACGCACACACGCAAGGTGAGATGGGGTTTGTTAATGTCAACCACGTTGCGGGCAGGGCGTTCTTTCGCGTTGCAGGGAGCAGCGAGCAGTGGGGCAATGCGCTTAGTGCGTTTGGGTTTGTATCATAGCAAAACAAGGGCTTTAGCTTGATGGTGTGCAAAAAAGTCCTTTATCTTCACGAGGGTTTATAAGTATGAACGATATGCAGCGCAAGCGTCAGCAACGTGCGGACAAGCGCGCACAACAGGCTGACGAACTAAAGGAATGCGGGTTAAACATTCACTGGTTTCCGGGGCATATGGCGAAAACGCGCCGCGTAATTGAGGAAAACCTCAAGCTGATTGACGTTATGGTGGAAATGACCGATGCGCGCATCCCTGAATCGGGGCGTAATCCTTTATTGGCGCAAGTGGCAGGGAGTAAACCCTGCGTGTTATTGCTCAACAAGCGCGACTATGCCGATTCTGCGGCGACTAAGCTGTGGTTGGACTATTACCGCAAGCAGGGCATAACGGCTTTGGCTTGCGATTGTCGAAGCGGGGCGGGGTTGGAGAAGTTGCCGGCGTTGCTCAAACAAGCGGCGGGCACGCGCAAGTATGGCGGTGCGATTCGCGTTATGGCGGCAGGAATACCTAACTCGGGGAAGTCCTCTTTCATTAACCGAATGGCGGGCGGTAAAAAAGCGGCAGTAGGCGACAGACCGGGCGTAACGCGCGGTAAGCAGTGGATAGCAGTTAAGGTGGCGGGTAAATCGGGAGCGGAGTTAGAAATTCTTGATTTGCCGGGTATACTTACCCCGAAACTCGAAGACAAGCAGGCGGCGTTGAATTTGGCTTATACAGGCGCAGTCAAAGATGAGGTGATGGACGTTCATGCTTTGGCAGCGAGTTTGGGTGAGGTGTTGGCAGAGCATCACGCGGACAAGCTGGCTGCGCGGTATAATCTGACGTCGGTGGAGCCTGTCGGCACGGATTTGCTCAAAGCAATCGCAAAAGCGCGAAGCATGGTGATTGCAGGCGGTGAGCTTGATACAGAGCGTGCGGCGTTGGCATTGTTGGACGATTTCAGAGGGTGCAGAATTGGCAAAATAACGCTGGAGTTTC
>WRJN01000046.1 GCA_009778605.1 Oscillospiraceae bacterium | reverse complement strand
CCCAAGGGTTCGGCTGTTCGCCGATTAAAGTGGCACGCGAGCTGGGTTCAGAACGTCGTGAGACAGTTCGGTCCCTATCTGTCGCGGGCGAAGGATATTTGAGAGGAGCTGCTCCTAGTACGAGAGGACCGGAGTGGACGCACCGCTGGTGCACCTGTTGTCGTGCCAACGGCACAGCAGGGCAGCTACGTGCGGACTGGATAAACGCTGAAAGCATCTAAGCGTGAAGCCACCCTCAAGATAAGATATCCCACTGATTTATCAGGTAAGACCCCTTGAAGAACACAAGGTTGATAGGCTCAATGTGTAAGCGTCGTGAGGCGTTTAGCTTGCGAGTACTAATCGGTCGAGGGCTTAACCTAACCAATTGTCTTTTGACAATTGGTTTGAATAATTGGACGTATTTTTACAATGATACGATTCGGTTATTCGGTAGAATTAAGTCAACTATAATCAACAGATTTCGTTGCAGACACTATTCAATTTTCAAGGAACTTTGCGTTCCTTATGAATGATTGTCAATTGTACTTTGTGCATTGTCGATTCTCCTAGTCAATGTCTATAGCGATGAGGGTCCACCTGTTCCCATCTCGAACACAGTAGTTAAGCTCATCTGCGGCGACAATACTCGGTTGGCAACGACCCGGGAAGATAGCTCGATGTTGACATGATACGCTCCGATTTTGTCGGAGCGTTTTTGTTTTGAAAAATCTTTTCTCACAAAATGAATGTTTTTGCAAGTTTGAATTGTATTATATACAAGACGTCTTACATTAGTCAAAAAGGGGGAGCGATTATGACGCGCGACAAAATCGCCGAAAGTATCGGCAAGTATCACGCGACGGTGTACCGCGTGGCACTCGGTTACGTAAAGAACACACACGATGCCGACGATATAACACAGGACGTGTTCTTCAAGTTGTACAGGCATAATAAAGACTTCGTTTCGGACGAGGCACAAAAAGCGTGGCTCATTCGGGTTGCTGTCAACGAGTCCAAGAATCTGCTCAAGTCGGCGTGGTTTCGCAAACGCGCAGATTTGGACGAGAGCCTCGCCGCCCCCGAGAACGACAACGCATGGGTGTACGAGTATGTACAAAAGCTCAAGCCCAAGTATCGCACCGTGGTTTATCTGCACTACTACGAGAAGTACACAGCAAAGGAAATTGCGGCGATTCTCGGCAAACCGCAATCCACAATCGAATCACAAATGCGACGCTCGAAAGAGCAGTTGAGAAAACTATTAACCGATGACGGAATCAAGGAGGAATGTTGTTATGAATTCTAATTTTGAGAGCATTTTTGACATCAGCGTCACGCGCAGTGACGAGGAATTGTTGGAGTTAGTCACCAACATGAAAAGCAAGAAACGCCAGCCGACTTTTGCGGTAGTGCCCATTATCGCCATGACGTTGGTGTGCGTGGTGGCAGGCGGTCTGATGATTTACGAACCGCCGCGGGGAGGAGTTGCCGCTGACGCCTCCAACCCGGCTCAAACAAAACTAATGAACGGGAATGAACCAATCTCCGATGAGTTTTACTATTTCGCCGAAGGTGAAACGCCGCAGGTGGGCAAGTATATGCACGTTTCGGGTGACAAAAATCGCTACGTCGAGTTTTTCAGCGACGGCACTGTGCAAATTTTTGGGTTTGATTATGTTGAACACTATCGAAGCACTTTCCCGACCGAACATGACTACGATGATGATTACGTCACGTATTGCTTCGATATAGCCGCCGCAGACAGTATGCGAATCGCGCAGCGAACTGATTACTATATGCAGGGCAACTCTGTAGTCGTTAATGTCCACGACCCCGAAACTGAAACCGGACTTTCGGGTTTTGCTGTGTACTTCTCTGACGACAATACCTTAGCTTTTTTCAGCGGCTCAAACGCTTACCGTTATGTAGGGTAACATTATAAGAAAGCAGTCGCGTGACTGCTTTCTTTTTCTTGTTTTATAAAAAAGGTTGACAAATGCGGCAAAAGGTGATACACTATATATGTATGTAAACTATAGACCGAGGTGACGGTTATGCTAAGGAAACTTTCTACAAATTTCAAACCGAATAAACGCTCGGCTTACTGGACAGTGCTGTGCGTCTTGCTTTCGTTTGCGGCAATGGTTGTTTCGAGTTATCTTTTTTCTGCCGATATTGAGCTGAAACACTTAGAGGACGAGTCCGACTTGGTTTTCGCGGGCGCGCAAGTTCAGCTATTTGCCGACTTGCAGGAGTTTGAATCGCTGTTCAGCATTATTTCTGAAACAATTCGCTACAGAATTGTGGAGGGGGCCGAATTTGACGATATTAAACACTACATTACCGATATGACCAATTATTCGCGCGATTTAGGCGATATGGCTGACCTTGTCGCCGTTTTCGGTATGTTTGATGTGTTTGGAGGTGAAGGATTCAACGGGAAAGAGCCTGATTTTGACTGGGCGGCATTGGAGGGGTGGGACCCGACCGCGCGTCCGTGGTATAGTGCGGCGGTGGAGGCGAACGGCGAAGTTGCTTCCACCGAGCCGTACAGCGATGTGGTAACGGGGGCGTATGCGTTCACGTTTGCACGCGCTATATTCGATGCCGACGGTAATCGGTTGGCGATTATCTGCGTGGATATTGAAATTGAGCGAATGTATGATTTCGTCTACAACCGTTACGCCAACAGTGAACACGAACTCATTCTGTTCGACAGCGATTTAGTCATAATGGCACACTCGGGCGGGCATCACAAAGGTGAGTATTTAGGTGATATTACGTGTGAGCTTGTGGGCGTGTTGGACGAGTTAGTTCAAACAGGTACGGTGAATCATTACCGCTACACCAATCACGACGGGACATCACGCGCGGTAAGCGTCCGCAAGTTAGACAACGGTTGGTATTTGGGCGTGTCGATTCTTGCAGACAAGTATCACTCAAACTTAGACGAAATGCGCCTTTTCTTGATTGCACTCGGAGCGGGATTATCGCTTGTGCTTTCAGGGATTTTGTTGAGCCTTGTTTCGGAGCGTAACAAAGCCGAAGAACATTCACAAATTCTGTTGGACGCAATGCCGCTCGGCGCGAATTTCTGGGACAAAAGCGGCAACAATATCGCCACGAACGAAGCAACAGTAAAACTGTTCAAGCTGAAGAATCAGGCGGAGTATTTGGCGCGGTTTGATGATTTGTCCCCCGAAACACAGCCCGATGGTGAGCTGTCCGAATACAAGCGGCATAAAGTAGTGAATCAAGCGTTTGAGGAGGGGTACTGTCGGTTCGAGTGGATGCACCAAGATTTGGTGGGCGAACTTATTCCCTGTGAGATTACGTTAGTGCGCGTTCCGTACAAAGGCGATTTTATCGTCACGGGTTACACGCGGGATTTGCGCGAACAAAAGGAAATGGAGCGCAGTAAGGAAGCCAGCGAGGCGGCGAGTAACGCGAAATCGGTATTTTTGGCAACTGTCAGCCATGAAATTCGCACGCCCATGAACACGATTCTCGGGATTACCGAAATTCAGCTTCAAAAAGATACGCACACCCCCGAAGTCGAGGAGGTTTTGAATCAGATTTGTGACGCGGGTAATCTGTTGCTTAATATCATCAACGATATATTAGACTTTTCTAAGATTGAAGCGGGTATGCTTGACATTGTCAACGTCAAATATGACGTCCCGAGTTTAGTCAACGACAGTATCAAGCTCAACTACGTGCGGTACGAGAGCAAGCCCATTAAGTTTATTGTCAACTTGGATTCTGAAACGCCGCTACAGTTTTTCGGCGACGAATTCCGCATTAAACAAGTGTTGAATAACTTGTTGTCAAATGCGTTCAAGTATACCGAGCGCGGCGAAGTCGAGCTGTATGTCACGGCAGTCTCAACGGCGTCGGTGGAGGAAAACGCCACGGAGGACGACTTCATATTAGTCTTGCGCGTGACGGACACGGGCGTGGGCATGAATGCGAAACAGTTGGAGCAGTTGTTTGTGGAGTTTATGCGATTCAGCGACAACCGTATCGCCGGGACGGGATTAGGCATGAGCATTACGCAACGGTTAGTCAACGCCATGAACGGCGAAATAACCGTGGACAGTACACCGGGCGAGGGTTCGGTATTTACCGTGCGGCTACCGCAGAAACGTATCGGTACCGACGTTTGCGGCAAACACATCACCGCAAAATTCTTGGACTTCGATTTCCGCAACGCCCAACACACCAAGAAGTTGCGGATTGTACACGAGTATATGCCCTACGGCAGTGTGTTGGTGGTGGACGATGTAAGCTCTAATTTGTTAGTCGCCAAAGGAATGTTACTGCCCTACGGATTGAAGATTCAAACGGTGTCGAGTGGCAAAGAAGCACTCAGGTTAATTGAGGGCGGCAAGGTTTATGACGTGATTTTCATGGACCACATGATGCCCGAAATGGACGGAATCGAAACGGTCAAACTCATTCGTGAACGCGGCTACAAGGGCTGGATTGGCGCGTTGACCGCTAACGCAATGGTGGGGCAGGCGGACGTGTTCCTCAAAAACGGATTCGATTTCTTCCTGTCGAAACCCATTGACTCGCGCGAACTCAACAACGTCTTGAACGAGTTTATACTCAAGCGGCAACCTCGCGAAGTCGTGGAGGCGGCGCGCAGACAATTAACCAAAGACAACGGTCAACGAGCAATTGATGAGCAATAGACCTCTTGCGAAATTAAAATTCGGTGTCTTTGCGGTCAACTTCCCGCCATACTGCGTTGAAAATACTCGAAATGCACAAAGCATTTCTGCGTTTTTCGCCTTGTCTGACGAAAAATTGCCTACGCAAATCCCCTCACATTTAATTTCGCAAGAGGTCTAATGAATAAAGAGTAACAAAAAGTCGGCAGGCAGATTCGTCTGCTGACTTTTTTACGCGCTAAACTTTACATAAAATTTACAAACATTTTACATTTATTTTCCGTAAAACGCTTGACATTTTGTCGAAATAATGTTATGATAAATTTGATTCCATTTTTTTACGGAAGCGTGCGGTTTTTATGAATAGTAAGGAGGTTTACTATGACTAAGCGAATTATTTCACTATTGTCGGCGTTTGCATTATCAATAAGTTTGCTCATGCCTGTTAGCGTTTCAGCAGATGAGTCGGACTTGTTGATTTCGGGAGACTGGCACTATCGCCTGATTAACAATCGGGACGAGTTGGAGATTACCGGGTATATCGGAAAGTCTGCTAAACCGATTGTGCCGGACACGATTGACGGCTACAAAGTGACCTCCGTGGGCGCGAATGCGTTTAACAACGGCACGTCATCGGGTGAGCCTGTGACGGTGACAATCCCTAACGGCGTTGTTAATGTGGGCTATTCTAGCAACCGCGCAGTTAAGGCGTTCGTGGTGTTGGAGGGCAACGAACGCTACTCGTCGCGAGACGGCGTGTTGTTCGATGTAAACGTGAAGACGCTACTTAAATACCCCCCTGCCGCTACGGACACTAAGTACACAATCCCCACAGGCGTTACGCTTATAGGGCAAGAGGCGTTTTTGGGGCGCGAAAACCTGACTTCCATTACAATCCCCGATACAGTAACGACTATTGGAACCAGTGCTTTCTTGGGTTGCACGGGGCTACGTTCCATTACTATTCCGGGTAGTGTGATGAGTATAGGAAGCGGCATATTCCGCAACTGTGAGGATTTAACTGTTGTTCTCTCAGAGGGCATAACGTCGGTGTGGTCGTATGCGTTCTCAAACTGTGACGGTGTGGTTGAAGTCGTACTTCCGAGTAGCTTAAATCGAATTGGAATCGCTGCGTTTCAAGGTTCCGGTTTGACTAAAGTCACAATCCCGAACGGCGTTAAGGACATTGAAGGGTCAGCTTTCTACGGTTGCAAAGATTTGAAAACCGTCAACATTCCCGACAGCGTTACGGTAATCGGCAAAAGCGCGTTTTCGAGTACGGGCATGACGAAGCTGACAATCGGGAGCGGGTTGCGGTATATAGCCGAGTCTGCTTTTTCGGGAAACATCAATTTAGCTGAGCTCAACATTCCGGATACAGTTACGAGCATAGGCAGGTATGCGTTTTCGGGCAATACCAAGCTGTCTACGCTGACTATTCCTGACAGCGTTACGAGTTTGGACGAATATGCGTTTCGTAATTGCACTGAAATTCGCGCACTTACGATTGGCAGCGGTGTTCGCACGATGAATAACGGCGTGTTCAGCGGTTGTGTAAATTTGCAAAGCGTTACCATTAAAGAGGGAGCTACGTTTGTAAGAGGGTTCAACGGTTGTAAGGAGTTGACGACTGTCAACCTCCCGAGTACGGTTAAAAGCATAGATGACTCCGCGTTCATGGGTTGCGAAAAATTAGAAAGTATCGCGCTCCCTGAAGGGTTGACGAGTATCGGAAGCAGTGCGTTTTCGGGCTGCACGGGGCTTATTGAGTTTACAATCCCCCCCAACGTAAAGAGTATAGGTTCGTCGGCGTTTCAAGGCTGTACGGGGTTAAACGAAATCGTGATTCCGTCAAGCGTCACGAGCATAGGCGGTTCGGCGTTTCGTGATTGCACGGGGTTTAGTGAAGTAACCATTCCCGGCAGCGTCACGAGCATGGGGAACTCCACGTTCAGGAACTGCGAGAACTTGACTACTGTGACAATCAAGAACGGGCTCAAGGCGATTGAGAACAATACGTTCCGAAATTGCGAAAAGCTGAACAAAGTGTCCATTCCCGCGAGCGTTACGAGCATTGGTTTCGAGTCATTCCGTGACTGCGTGAGCTTGAAAAACTTGGCAATCCCCGCCAACGTCACCAGCATCGGCGCGGACGCGTTTCGCGGTTGCACTAAGCTGACCGCGCTTAACGTGGCGGCAACGAACGACACCTACACATCTGTTGACGGCGTGTTGTATACGAAAAATCTCGGCACATTGTTGGTGTATCCTGTGGGCAAGACGAGCAAGACGTTTGAAATCCCCGACGGTGTGGTAAGTATCGGGTATGAGACGTTCAGGGATTCGTCGCAGTTGACGAAAATCACCATTCCCAATACCGTTACCAGTATAGGCAGTAACACGTTTAGAGGTTGCACAAGCCTTAAAGAAATCACAATCCCCTCGAGCGTTGCAACCATAGGCAGTTCGGCGTTCCGCGATTGCAGCGCGCTGACAAAAGTAGTTATTGACGAGGGTGTGACCCGCATTGAAACAAGCGCGTTCCGTGATTGCACAAGCCTTACATCAGTTTCTATGCCCGATAGCGTGGTGGGTATCGCGAACAGCGCGTTTCGTAATTGCAAGAGCATAACGACGTTTAACATACCCAAAGGTGTACTTTCGATTGAGAACAGCGCGTTCCGTGACTGTGAGAGCATGACGGAGCTCACCGTTCCCGACGGTGTTAAGGTGATACAGGAAGAGACGTTCCGTAACTGCACAAGTTTAGTTTTCTTATACATTCCTGACAGTGTGGAAACGATTGGTAACAGCGCGTTTCGTGATTGTACGAGTTTGACTGCGCTCAAACTCCCCGACAGCGTGAAGAGCATTGGCAAAAACGTGTTCCGTGATTGCGCGAGCTTGACTGAGATTTCCATTCCTGCAGGCGTTACAAGCGTGTTGGAGGGTATGTTCTACGGTTGTGCGGCTCTTGCCGTCGTTACCGTCCCCGACGGCGTAACGGGAATAGACAATAATGCGTTCCGCGATTGCCGCGAGTTGTATGAAGTCAACCTGCCTGACAGTGTTACTAATATAGGCAACCACGCTTTCCGCAATTGCAGAAGTTTAGCGGAAGTAAATCTACCCGACGGTGTTACTTACATTGGCAGAAACGCATTCCGCGATTGTCGTTCGCTGACCGAAGTGGTTATTCCGTCGTCGTTGAGCAGCATCAGCAGCGAGGTGTTCCGTGATTGTCTTGAATTGACGAGCGTGACATTCCTCACCAAAGTGGTGACTGTAGATGAAAAACCAAGTCGAAAAGGTGTTACTTACATCGGTGATGAGGCGTTCCGTGATTGTCGCCGACTGACCGACGTAACACTCCCCGAGACGCTGAATGCGATTTATAGCAGTGCGTTCCGCGATTGCCGCGCGTTGGAGCAAATCGCGCTCCCCAACAGCCTCACTTTCATCAGCAACGGCGCGTTTCGTGATTGTCGTTCGCTACTCGAAATCACAATACCCGACAACGTATTAAGCATCGGGAAACGCGCGTTCCGTGACTGCATGAACTTGGAAACCGTTACAATCGGGCGCGGATTCAGAAGCATCGAACGCGATGCGTTCGCCGACTGTGCGAGCTTGACTACGGTAGTAATCGGCAAAGGCAGCGCGGACTGGGGTTCTCCCATAATATACACAGGTGTGTTCAACAGTTGCAAAAACCTTGAAACTATCACGTTTGCGGGAGTATTACCGCCGTTAATACAGTCTGACGTATTGTGGGGGGCGGCTGATGACTTGACGGTTTACGTGCCAAGCGGCGCGGCAGTTTCGTATGCGGTGCAGGACGGTTTAGCGGGTTACAACATCGTGGAATATGACTTGTTGTATAAGTGTGACGAGTGTAATGACGACGGCTGTGACGTGTGTGAACCTGTCGAGGTATTAGTTTGCGAATGCGGCGATTGTGAGTCGTGTGGATTCGCGGAAGAGATTGTGCCTTGCGATTGTGGTTGCTGTGAAGAGTGCGGCTACTGCGGAAGCTGTGACGATTGCAACTCCGAAGAGCAAATCTGGCAATTATGCGAGTGTAACAACTGTGATTTTTGCGGATTCATCGGCGGTTTGTACGGATTCGGGCGCGTAACCAATACAGGCGAACGTCCGCAAATGGGTGACGCGTTAGCGATTCTGCGTGTACTCGTGAAACTGTCCAGCCCGATTGACTCCGACGCTAACGCGCGCGCGGCGGCGAATATAACTAGCCCCGAGTCGGGCGGCAACCCGAGCATGACTGACGCATTAGCGATTCTGCGGTTTGTGGTGAAGCTGAGCAGTCCGCTTGATGATTATTACAAAAGCTAATGTAAAAACGTGTGAAATCCCCGATTATATCGGGGATTTTACATTTTTTAGTGGATTTGTTCGTCAAATTGCACAAAAATCTCGCAAAAAATTTGTTAAGTTTGACTATAAAAAAGGTTGACATTTTCCGAGTTGTAGCGTATAATGATATACAAGGTAATCGCTTCCTTACAAAAAGCGACTGAAAAACAGGAACCGCAACCTGATAATAAAAGAGGCATAATATTATTTTCTTGTGGAGGATTTCAGTGATGAAAAAAGCAGTATCTTTATTAGCAGCATTGGCAATGGTAACAGGAATGACTTTGACAGCAGTAGCGGCACCTAATGAAGTAAAAGGTCAAGGATTTGGGCCTACGGCTGTAACTGAATGTGGCGTTTCTGTGAAAATCAGCGGCAACGGTAACAATGCAGTTCTTACCATTACAGACGGCGTAACTACAGTAACAGTACCTAAAGCGGGCGGAACACAAACAATCGTTACAATGTTCGGCGACGCTACAGTAACCGTAAACGTGCAAGGCAACGCTCTTAAAAGCTGGGACTTAGTAAGACCCGAAGTTGTTGTTGAAGAGGCTGAAGTTGAGGGTGAAGTGAACTTAGGCTTTATCGGACACTACTTGTTTGACGGCAACGTACTCAGCACATCGTTCTACTGGCAAACACTTGAGCCGGGCGACATGATTGACTGGGACGCGGTTGACGCGGCGTACGCAGAGTGGGTAGCGCAAGGCGGCTTGGCACCTACAAAAGACACATGGCAAACAAGCGGTTCTGGTTCGTACACTTTTGATGACGGCGCGGCAATCGGATTTGACGATTTCAACGAAGAGCAACTTGAAAGCTACTACGGAGCATTCTATGTAGCAACCGGTTATGTTCTCCCTGAAGAAGAAGTTGACGAAATTGGCAGTCTTGAAGCTGACGATACAGAAGAAATCGACGAAACTGATGATGTAGAAGAAGTTGTTGTTACACCTAACAAAGGTTGCGAAAACTGCCAAGGTAACAATGCAGGATACCTTTGCGACGGTAACGGATGTTCGGGTAACGGTACAGGCGCACCCGGCGGCGACCAAGGCGGTAAAAAAGGCAACGGAAATCAAAATCAACAATAAGTAAACATGAAAAAGCCCCGATTCAATCGGGGCTTTTGTTTTGCCTTATCCGAGGCTTAATAGTGAGCTTCTGTCCACAGCCACGGCGAGATAATGTTAAAGAGTTCGTGGTCTGCAAGATACCCATTTTCGTATGCGTCGTTCAGCGGGAGGATTGCACCGTCATTCGTGTAAACATAAATGCCCAAATCGCTGCTGCCTAACCAGTAGGAGTAGTATCCAACGCGCAAAGTTGGCGCGCCGTCTGTCAAACCGTACCCTACGAGAAATGCGTGATTACCGTTTTGAGTCTCGATGTGTTTCATAGGGAAGTCGCCTATTTCACCCATGAGGTTAAGGACATTCAACTGAAACGCCTTGCGAATCGCCGCGAAGCCGCAAATCTTGCATTGTTCGTCATTGCACCAAGAGTGACACGCATGACACGCGCCGCAATCATGAGTAGCGCAACTGAGCGGGCGCATTTGCGGTTGTGGCTCGGGTTGCGGGGTTATGGGTTCGCTCACACGTTTGCTCCACTCACCACGCCAAGCAGTCATTGCCGCGATACAATCGTTGACGCACGTTTCGTAGAACCCTATGTCAAACAGCGGTTCATACTTCGTGCCGATTGTGCAGAAGTTGACACTTTCGCGAGTTGTTTCGTACTTAGTTATGCCCTTGATGTACGCGCTTTTCACTAACAACGTGATGTTCCAATACTTCATGTCACAAGTGAAACCTAATTCTCGGCAGTTGTCCCACACGGCTACGTTAGCGGTCAGCGTGTCGCCGTTGACGGTTAGCGAGTCGATAATAGGAACGTATCCGCCGCTGCCTAATGCGATATTGATTTCCACTGCCGCATATTCGCCGGACTTGATTTCTTCAGGGGTCAGTATGGTCGTTCCCGGAGGCCCGTCGTTGATTGCCAAGAGCGCGTTCAGCTCTTCAGGAGAAGTCATAACACGCACATCGTCCCGGTCGTCATTGTCATTGTAAGGAGTTCTTTTTCCGCCGTATATGGCTAATTGGAACGGCACGTCTTTGGCGGGTTGGGGTACGACGTAATCAGGAAGAAGCCGAACTTCGTTTACATTGAGCGATTCGGGGGAGAAGGTGTTGG